>NZ_JBBHZH010000008.1:0-284918 GCF_049843495.1 Agrobacterium sp. M50-1
TTCTCCTCATGTTGGAACGGAATTACAGGAAGGTCTGCTGGAAGGTCTCACTCGGATGGATGCAGATGATCTCCAGCCGGTCCGTACCGATATTTTCGAAGCGATGGGGGATATTGGCAGGCCCGACGACGATGTCTCCCGACGAGCCGCGCGCCCTCTGATTGCCGATTGTGAACTCGGCCTCGCCTTTGCGCACCACCCAGGTTTCGGCATAGGGGTGAACATGCAGATCAGGGCCGCGACCCGGATCGGCATTGACGAGAAAGATGGATACGGCGCTTCCGTATTCGGATCCTTCATAACGCACTGTCCGGCTCTCGCCGGGCTTCGGTTCATGATGACGGCGGATGGAAAACATCTGGTCTCCTCCTCGAGACAAAACTATCTTCGCGAGAAGATATATGCGGTATTTATCTTCCCGTCAAGATATCTATCTTCTCGCAAAGATATATTCACGAAGCAGGTAAAGCCGTATATGGTTTCAGAGTGGCAATGGGGTTATGAGATGAAGCAGGCGATGCCGGACACGACGGCGGATCGGACGATTGAAACTGACAGGGAAGATCATGTTGATCGTCTCCGTGGCCAGTGGGCGCGGGAACTGCCTGATATCGATACCGAGCCGATGGCTATCTTCGGGCGCGCCAAACGGCTCAGCAACCTTCTGGCGCCGCCAATAGAAGAGACATTCGCCGGCTTTGGTCTCGATCGCGGCGAGTTCGATGTTATCGCCACATTGCGCCGGTCGGGGCCGCCCTACCAGCTGACGCCGACGGAGATGTATACGACGCTGATGCTCTCTTCAGGCGGCCTGACGCACCGGCTTGACCGGTTGGAAAAGGCTGGCCTTATCGAGCGAAGGAAATCGAAGCTTGATGGGCGCAGCGTTGTCGTATGCCTCATGCCGGCCGGCATCGAGCTGGCGGAAAAGGCGTTTCGCCGGGATATGGCAAGCGAGTTGAATTTCCTGCAGGGCCTCACTCCGGACGAGCGGGATAACCTTGCGGCGCTGCTGAAAAAGCTGGTGCTGGATCTAGAGGCCCGGGTGTAGCTTCTGTCTTTCATTCGCGCATCTGCAAATCAGAGGCTGTTGCCGGGCGCCTGCGGTTTGCGCCGCAACCAGCCGGATATTGTAGAAAGTATCTCTCTCAGGCGGTCACTGTGTTTTCCAGGTCTCGAGCAGCATCCTCACGAATTTTTCGGCGGCTGGGGAAAGAGCACTGCTTCGCCTTTGCACGATGCCGATCGTACGGGAGACCACCGGGTTGACGATCGGCCGGGTGATGAGGAATGGGTGATCGTCCTGCGGCGTCGCCAGTCGCGGCAGGACGGAGATTCCAAGCCCGGCTTCGACGAGACCGAGCGATGTGTTGAGATGCGTGACCTCATAAAACCAGTTCAATTTCAGATTGTGCCGCGCAAGCGCGCTGTCCAGAAGCGTCCTGTTGCCGCTTGAACGATCCACGACGACCAGCGGATAGGCTTCCAGCTGGTCCCACTCGATCGTTTCGAAAGCTGCCAGAGGGTGGTCTTTCCGCATTGCCAGCACGAAGGGGTCGTCGATGAGTGGCTCGAATGAAAGCTCGGGATCTGAATTGCCCATCAGGTTGATGCCGAATTCCACCTCGCCTCTGGCGACCGCCTGCAGACCCTCATTGGCTGTCAGATCCCTGATCCGCAGCCTTATGTGGGGATATTGCTGGCTGAAGGTCTTGATAACGGTCGGAAGAAAGTAAAAAGCGGCAGTGGGGACGCAGGCCATCGTAATAAGCCCGCGCCTTTGCGCGCCGTCCTTCATGGCAAAAAGCGATCCGTCAAATTCCTCGAGCATACGCCGGACGAGCGGCATGACTTCCTGCCCCATGGCGGTGGGTGCGACGTGGCGCGTCGTTCTTTCCAGAAGTGGCGCCCCGATCGCCTGCTCCAGTTTCTGGATGCGGCGGGTGAGCGCCGGTTGCGAGATGTGCAGAGCCTCGGCGGCCCTGTGGAAACTGGCGAGTTCAACCACCGCTTGAAAAGCCCGCAGATCCAGAATTTCACAATTGATGCTCATAACGCAATAAAACTCCAAAACATTGCATTTAACAGATTAGACTCTTTTGCTCATATTGCAACAACACGGCGTATTGATCCGCCAAATGCAATATTGAGGCAACCCATGAACGATCTGCTGAAGATACCCTGTGTGCTGATGCGCGGTGGAACGTCGCGTGGACCGTTTTTTCTTGCATCCGATCTTCCCCGTGATCGAGCAGACCGGGACGCGGCCCTTCTTTCCATCATGGGGTCGGGCCATCCTTTGCAGATCGACGGCATTGGCGGGGGCAATCCGGTCACGTCCAAAGTTGCGATCATCGGACCTTCCACGGTCAGGGGCGCCGATATCGATTATCTCTTCGCACAGGTTCGGACCGACAGACAGTATGTCGATTATTCGCCAAACTGCGGAAACATGCTGGCCGCCGTCGGCCCCTTTGCCATCGAAGCGGGGCTTGTCGAGGCGAAGGGCAACGATACTCTTGTGCGAATCCATAACGTGAATACCGGCAAGCTGATCGAGGCGAAGGTTCCGACGCGCGGCCGCGAGGTTATTTATCTCGGCGACGCCTCGATCGACGGTGTTCCAGGCCTGGCGGCGCCCATTGCATTGACATTCATGGATGCAGCGGGTGCGAAAACCGGCAAGCTGCTGCCCACCGGAAAGCCGGTTGACGTGATCGATGGGGTCAACGTGACGGCCATAGACTGCGCCATTCCGATGGTTCTCATCCGCGCAGCAGATCTCGGCATGACCGGTTACGAGGATCCGCAAACCCTGAGCGCCAACAAAGACCTTATTGAACGGATGACGCGCATCCGCATTGAGGCTGGAAAGTTGATGGGAATGGGTGATGTAAAAGACATGGTCATTCCGAAACCGGTGCTCGTTGCGCCCGCCCGTAAAGGTGGCACTCTCTCGGTACGGTATTTCATGCCCAACGAGTGTCATCCTGCATTGGCGACGACCGGTGCTGTTGGCATCGCAACGGCGGCTGTCACCAAAGGCTCCGTCGCATATGATGTGGCCGGAGGTCTTTCGGTGCCCACCCAGATCCGCATCGAACATCCAGCCGGCTGCCTCGACGTGCAGCTGGAAATGCGAAACGGCGCAATAATGGCCGGACTTGTAAGAACGGCGCGCAGGCTTTTCGAAGGCTTTGCCTTCGCCAAACCAACCGCTGCGATTGAAGACGCAGCCTAGACGCGGCCATAGTGGCGCAAAATATAGTTAAACCGGGAGGAGACCCTTATGCGTAAATATCTGCTTGCAACCGCCGCGCTCTGTGCGCTGGCAGCATCTGCCAATGCCGAATCCGTCAGGATGAGCGTTGGCTCGTACAACCTCAACAACCTGCCTTTCCCCGTGGCCGCCAGTCTCGGCTTCTACAAGGAGGAAGGACTTGATGTAACGACGGAGAATTTTGCACAGGGCGGCTCGAAGGTGCTTCAGGCACTGGTTGCCGGTTCCACTGACGTTGCCGTTGGTTTCTACGATCATACGATCCAGATGCAGTCGCAGAACAAGCATGTGGTCGGCTTCGTGCAGCTTGCCCGTAACTCAGGTCTCGTTCTCGCCGGCAAGAACGACACCGATTTTGATCCGGCCAAGCCCGAGACGATCAAGGGCAAAAAGGTCGGCATTACGTCGCCCGGCTCCTCTTCGGACTTCTTCATTCGCTACTACATGAAGCAGCACAATCTTAGCGACAACGACATTTCCATCATCGGTGTCGGTTCGGGTGCTGCGGCCGTTGCAGCCCTGCAGCAGGGTAAGATCGATCTGCTCGTCAATTACGACCCTGCCGCGACCATCGTCGTGGAGCGCGGACTGGGCAAGATCCTCATCGATGCCCGTAGTGATCAGGGCGCCAAGGATGTTTACGGCGGCATATATCCGACATCAGTTCTTTACGCGACGCAGGACTATATCAATGCCAATCCCGAAGTGATCCAGAAGGTCACCAATGCAACGGTTCGGGCGCTGCACTGGATGAAGCAGCATTCTGCGGAAGAAATCGTCGCAAAGCTTCCCGATGATTTCGTGTCCGGCGACAAGCAGACCTACATCAAGGCCGTTGAAGCGGCCAAGGCGATCTTCTCCGAAGATGGCAAGTTTGAGCCTGCCGATCTCGAAACGCCGCTGGCCGTTCTGAAAAGCTTCAATGACGCGGTCGCCAAGGCGACGATCGACCTCAACACCACTTACACCAACAAGTTCGTCGAGGCTGCTGCCTCGAAGGCCGCAAACTGAGAGGCTGCCATGTCTTCGCCAGCTAGAAAGCTAGAACCTGTGACGGAACTCAAACCGCAGCCGATGGTGGCAATCGACGACGTGACCATGGCGTTCGGTTCGTTCGTTGCCGTGCAAAACGTAAATCTCAAGGTCGGCGATGGCGAGTTTCTCTCCATCGTTGGGCCGACGGGATGCGGAAAGTCCACCATTCTCAACGCCATCGCGGGCCTGTTGAAGCCAGCGCAGGGCAAGGTTTCCATCGACGGTTCGCTCGTCAAGGGCGTACAGAACAACATCGGATATCTGTTCCAGCAGGATGCGCTTCTTCCCTGGAAGACAGCCTTTCAGAATGTCGAGCTTGGTTTGATGTTCCGCGGCGTTCCCGAAACCGAGCGGCGCGCCAAGGTTCAGGCCTGGCTTGAAAAGGTCGGCCTGAAGGGCTTCGGAGACCGTTTTCCGCACCAGCTCTCGGGCGGACAGCGCAAACGCGTGCAGATGGCGCAGGCGCTGATCACCGAGCCGAAGGTCATCCTGATGGATGAACCCTTCTCCGCATTGGATATTCATACCCGCCACCTCATGCAGAATGAATTGCTGCGCCTGTGGCAGGAGGATCGCCGTGCGGTGGTGATGATCACCCATGATCTGGAAGAGGCGATTGCGCTGGGAGACCGGGTTGTCGTTCTCGCTGCAGGCCCGAAAAGCCGAGTCATCGAGAGTTTCCCTGTCGATCTTGAACGGCCCCGCAACGTTGCGGAAATCAAACTCGATCCAAAATTCATGACGCTCTATCGCGATATATGGGCGTCCCTGCGTGGCGAAGTGGAGAAAAGCTATGCAAGCCGTTAATGTTCGTATCATCCAGATCGCTCTTCTGGTCGTGCTCCTGGGCGGTTGGCAGCTCGGTGTCACCTCGGGCGCCATCGACCGCTTCTTCTTTCCCGCGCCCTATGACATCGTCAAACAGGTGATTGACTGGGTTGCCGATGCCGGTTTTTACAAGCATGTCGGCATCACGCTGAGCGAAACGGTGCTTGGCTATATCATCGGAACAGGTCTCGGCGTCGGCGCCGGCGTCTGGCTGGGCCTCAGCCCCTTCGTCGCCCGCGTGCTTGATCCGTTCATCAAGGCCGTGAACGCCATTCCGCGTGTCGTTCTGGCCCCGATCTTCGTGCTCTGGCTCGGTCTTGGCCTGTGGTCGAAGGTTGCGCTTGCGGTCACGCTCGTCTTCTTCGTCACGTTCTTCAACGCCATGCAGGGCGTGCGCGAGGTGAACCCGGTCGTGCTTTCCAATACCCGCATTCTTGGTGCGAAGCGCTCGGATCTGCTGCGTCATGTCTATTTCCCGGCGGCGGCGAGCTGGATCTTGTCGTCGCTGCGCACTTCCGTCGGATTTGCGGTGGTCGGCGCAATCATCGGCGAATATCTGGGAGCTTCCGCTGGCCTCGGTTACCTGATCGCCCGCTCGGAAGGAAACTTCGATGCGGTCGGTGTTTTTGCGGGCATCATCATCCTCGCGGTCTTTGTTCTTATTATTGACCTCATTCTGGATTTTGCGGAGAAGAGGTTGATTACCTGGCGACCGAATGCAGGCGAGGAGCGTCCTGCGTAAGCGGACTGAAACAGCAATATTCCGTCGGGGCGGTCGTTGATCGCCCCTTTTAAATGCCTGAGCCTTGCACGCAAAATGGGGCGTTCAAATCCTTCCATCCGCTGGACCAATTGCCATGCTGGACATCTACTACGCCGATTTCGACACCACCTTCATGCCGCCGGACCCGGGCTGCCTCGAATTCGCCGGTTCCATCGATCTCGATGCGCACCGTTTGCTTGCGGCCCTGTTCGACAAGGCCCGGCAGGCTGGCGCCTATCTCAGCTACTTCGACGATACGTTGCTTGACCCCGCGCAGGTCGCGATATTGCTGAACATCCTCCTTGCAAATGAACATGTTCTGGAAGGCAACGAACACGCGCTGGCCGCGCTCCATTCGATGCAGGACTTCCTTGAAAGGGCCGCGAAGCGAGGCGTGGGGCTCGTGGCTTTTGCTGACTGAGCACCGGATCAGTGTTGTGTTCCTGGTGGTTGAGATTTGTAAAACTGCCGGGAAAAGTCTCCTCACATATCTCGACACAAGGGGCTTTTTGATGCTCCAAGGGAGAATGCATCCGCTGAGGAGCCATTCATGCAAACAGTCACAAGTTCATCTCCCCTGCCACTGGATGGCGCGCAATGGGCGAGATTCCGCAAGCGGGATGAATTGCGAAGCGCGATGCTTGAGCGGCGTTTCGACGAGGTCGAGCGTATCCTCGCGGCGCTTGAGGCGGCGTGGTGGCAGTCCGATGATCTGACGGATGATCATTATATCCATCTTTCGACCGATACCGGCCTGTTCGACAGCGCCAGCGTCGATGCGGACCTCAGACTGGAACTGCTCGATGCCTGGGGGCAGGCATATCCGGCTTCGTACCATGCAAGGCAGGTCGCCGGTCATTATTATTTCCGACGGGCCTGTGATATCCGAACGGCGACCTGGGCGTCGGATGTCGCGGAAGACCAGTGGGCCGCCGCCCACATGGCCTGCATAATTGCGGCAGACCATTTGCTGAAGGCGATCGCACTTTCTGCGCGGCCTGCCCTTGCCGCGGAAACCATGATGGAGATGAGCCAGTATCTCGGGCAGCCTGATTTCGTCGATGCGCTGTTTCTCGGTAAGCCCGTTGAAAAGGCGGTAGCGCGCGATGAGTTCGAGCCGGCGTTTTACGATGCCGTATGCGCCCGGCTTGCCAGACATGGATTGAAGCCGCCAGGCATCGTAACGGCGACGCTTCCTGCCTCGCTTCCGCCCCTGCAGCAGGGGGACGCCCAAAATCCCGGCTATTACTGGCTGCGTTATTGCCTTTCGCTTAGGCCCCGGTGGCCGGAAATCCTGGTTTCCTATGCGCAATATCTGAGCCCGAGATGGGGTGGCGATGATGGTGAGGTCGAAAAATTCGCCAAGGGCCCCCTGTGTTCCGCATTGAATGAACAGGAGCGCAATTCCGTGCGCTGGCCCGGAGTGCAGGATGCGCTGACTATCCCCGATTATCCGGAACCCGGCGATACCCGAGAAATTGCCGCGCGGGAGAGGATTTTCAAGAATTGGCTGGCGCGGGATCTCACGGATCGCCTGCGTTTCGTTTCCCTCGGGAAATACGCCAATTTTACCCATTATTCTCTCAAGGACGAAAAACTGGCGTATCAGCGCCATGTCGAATCGATCCGTTATTGCAACGCGCCGGGAACCTATCCGGCCATTGACGGCCCGTTCCGTGACTTCACCAATCTGATGCTGATCCAGCATTTCGACGATCATGACGGCGCTTATGCCGATGTGTTGCAGACGGCCGTGCGTCGTTTTGATGAGCCGACCATGCTGACCATGGCGGCATTTGCCTGGCAGTTCGGCATGTGGGGGATAGAGGCCAACCCTGCGATCGCCGCGCAGCTGGTTGACCGGGTAGCACAGCTCGAGCCGCTCTATGAGCCCGATGAGTTTACGCCGATGCATGCCTGCCGGATGATATGGGATGGAGGCTTCCAGCAGGAGTCGGCCTGGTTGACCCGCGCATTGGCTGAACGGCGTGTCTATTCGGCCGCGGCAAGCATGTATGACATTGTAACGGGGTTCCGGCCCGACACAGACCCGCAGCTGCTCGACAGCGACGAAGCGGGTCACTGGCTTCAGCAGGCAGTCGAGGAAGGTGAACCGGTCGCGCTTTATAACTATGCCTGGCGGCTGGAAAATGTCGACAATCTCGATCTGTCGCTTCGGGAAAATTTCGAACGGGTTCAGGAATATTACCGTGGCGCCATGGCAGGCGGGGTGGATATGTCCCTCATTCGACTGGCGAGCGTCGATCGCCGGCATGGCACTGCGGAGGAAAAACAGCAGGCCGTCGCCAATATGAAATCCCTCATCGACTATCATGACGACCACATTGCCGGAGAGGCCTATGGTCAGGTCGTTCTCGCCTATAAATACGGCGACGGCGTTCCCCAGAGCGAGTTTATCGCCATGCAATGGTTTGACCGTTACAGGGAACTTTTCCCCGATCATTCATCACTGGAGTGGATGGAAACGCAGGTTTATGGATCGACCGGATTGCAGATGGCCGGGCGGGCGTTGAAGGCGTTCTTCCTCGGCAAGAAACTCTCAAGCGACCACCTTCCACCGAAATAAGCGTCGTGATGGCGAGTTCCCTCCAGTCACCGCGTGAAGGCAGATGGCGAACCCTGGCCTGGCTCGCCTTTGGCGACATGTTCCTGCTGGCGTGCGGCCTTACGTTGATCCTGTCGCCTCTCTTGCTTGTGCTGCTGGCGCCTTCACGGCTTTTGCTGGTGCTTCTTGCGTTGCCGGCGTTGTCATGGGTCTTTTACGGGCTAATGGTCCTGCGCACCTATGCGACAATACCGGCCCCACCGGTTTCGGATGGCATATTGCTGAAGGCCGAAGAGGTTCCCGCCCTTGCCGAAGAGCTTGAGCGGCTGCGCCTTGCCTGCGATGCGCCAGCCTTCACGGCCGTCTATATCAACGCCGCGCTTAACGCGTCCATCTATCAGACGGGCTCCCGTGGCGGCCAGCCCAAACATGTTCTGGTGCTCGGCCTGCCGCTTCTCGCCCTGTTGACGGGACGGCAGGCCGCGACCGTCATCGCGCATGAATACGCCCATATTTCCCGGTCGCACGGTCATTTCGCGCGCTGGGCTCACATGGCTCGCCAGCGCTGGGCGGCGCTTGGCGCGGTGCATGAACGCAATCATCGGCTGATCACTGCGCCGCTCAGATTGTTTCTTGGCTGGTATGTACCGCGCATGATGCGCGAGACACTTGAGTTTTCACGCCGTTGCGAGGCGGTTGCCGATGCGCGGGCGATCTCGGTCTGTGGCGCAGATATTGCCTTTGAAACGGAAATCGCGCTGACTTTGCGGCAAAGAGCCCTTTCCAGTCAATTCTGGCCGGACATGTTTGCCGGGGCGGGCAAGAATGACATCACCCAAGCGCGACCCTTTGCCCTCATGTTGACGGAGCCGGAGAACAGCAGAGCGCGTGACGGCGCGCAGGCGGCGGTCTGGTTGCATGAAGATCTCTGCCGGAAACCGGATATTCATAGCACCCATCCCGTACTCTTCGAGCGCGTTGCGGCGGCAGGCGTTGATCCGGCAGGCCCGCTTCCCGATCATCTGCCATGGCGTCTTGGGGAGACTTCCGCTGCCGCTGAATGGTTGCGGGAGGAAGCCTCCGGTATTGCGGCGCGGCTTGATGAGGACTGGCGCGAAAATGCCGCGCAAGGCTGGCAGGACGCAAAAGACTGGCATGTCCGTCAACACGGTGAATTCTCAAGGCTCCTGCTGCGTCGTGAACAACAGATGTTTGACGAGCAGGACTGGCTGCAACTGGCGCTGCTGGCAGAGAAATTTGATCCATCAGGCACGCTCCGCGCCGAGGCGATCGCGGAAGGATTGCGATATTCGCCTGAAGACCCGGCGCTTCTACAGCTGAAGGCCGGGGATCGGGAGAAAGCCGGGGATATACACGGAACAATATCTCTGTGGCGCCGCATCGGCCTTAGCCGGTCTTTTCCCCGGTATCGGTTCCATCGCCACCTCTGTGAACTCTTGCTGAGAGCGGGGGACAAGGCGGCGGCAGAGCAGCATCGGCAGATCGCTGACCGGTTATGGACAAGCGAAGATACGGTTCGATCCACGTCCAACAGTACTGATCTTCATCCGCACGGGTTGGACGTATCTGAACTCGCCTTGCTGCAAGATACGCTTCACCCGCTTTTTCAGCATGCGCACGCCATCTGGCTCTGCCGCGACACGCCGCCCGATACACCGGACCCAACACGATGGTTCCTTTATGTGCAGGCTTATGACAGCTGGTTCATGCGCCTCATCGGCCAGTTGACCGGTGAGGAGGACGTGAATGCTTCCGCCTGCAAGCGACTGTTCGAGCGCTCGCAGGGGCGGCTGCATCTCTATCTGCAGCTTCGTTTTGTCGGCCCGAACGATCCGGTCCCGGATCATTGCAGGCACGATAGCCTGATCGCCCAAGCGGGTACGGCCACGAGCATGATCCGCCATGAAAATCCGCTGCACCTTCAAACCGCAGGAGTGGACAAAATGATCATTGATCCATCCGAGCCAATTCAACGTTTGCTGAAGGAAAAAATAGTCTGGGCGAAGGAGGCGGGCACTCCTCAATGGCATGGTATTCATGACGGGGAAAAATGCGAACTGAAGATGAATGACTTTCCGGACGAACCGCTCTACACGCTGGTCTGGCGAGGCGAGCGTATCGATTTTGACGACGCACCATCAAGCTGGGTGCTGCCACGGGATCAGGTCGGCAAGCCATAGCTTGGCGGGACCGAACGCGGGTGTGTGCGTGCTGGCCAGCCTGCCTCTCTCGACGTATAACGCCACCGATTCCGTCGTATGAACGAAGCTGGGGATAGCCATGTTCGAGAGGTGTGTTTGGCATAATGAGCCGCAGCAATGGTCGCTCGATAACCAGGTTCTCCACGTCACCACTGATAAAGGCTCCGATTTCTGGCGTGAGACCTATTATGGCTTTACGCGCGACAGTGGACACTTCTTCGGAATGGAGTGGCAGGGGGATTTCACCGCTTCATTGCGGATTGAGGGCCGTTATGAGGAACTGTACGATCAGGCAGGCATCATGGTTCGGATCGATGAGTCACACTGGATCAAGGCGGGCATCGAGCTGTCGGACGGTGTTGCCTGCATCGGCAATGTGCTGACATTGGATCGCTCGGACTGGTCCACGACTGCCTATGCAGGGGATCCTTCTGATCTGTATCTGCGCGTCACCGTTGCGGATGGCGTGCTACGCGTTCAAACATCCGCTGATGGAATCCGCTGGCCTCTTCTGAAACTTTGCCCGTTTCCAAAATCGCCGTTCTATCAGGTCGGGCCCATGTGCTGCACACCGGAGCGCGAGGGCCTGGAGGTGAGGTTTTCCGAGTTCCGTGTTGGACCTCCGCTCGGCAAAGCCCTTCATGACCTGACGTGAGAAATATCCTAAAAATCATCCGTTGCGGGGCCGAGTCACCACGGTGTCGGTCAGCCTTGCGGCGTCGGTTTCCGGCATAGCCGCAGGGGCCGCCGCTACACGTGAAAATGATGCCTGAACGGGTTTGCGGTGCAGCGGATTGTCAGCAATTGCATAGTCCGGGTAACACTTCATTTAGTGATTTTGTGAAATCTAAAATACGCAGGTTCCAAGGTTTCATCGGCGGAGCCGGTAGAACAAGTGAAGCCACCTCGACCTGCCTGGCGGCGGTTCGAAAATGGCGCTCGCTTGTCGCCCTATGAGGAGGGGCAACAGCTACCCGCGATGTTTCATCATATATTCCCCGGCCTCCCGCGAGGGCGGCTGGAGGAGTGCTTGCCTTGAGGCCATTCATGTCTTTCCTGAAGAATACCAAGATAAAAACGAAGGTCGTTTTTGTCATCTCGCTGATGAGCCTGATGTCGCTTTCCGGAATAAGCTACGTCAGCCTGCAATATCAAAAAACCGACAACGTCTATAGCGACTTCATCGGCCATGAGGCCCTTGCTGCGGTTCTGAACGCCAGAACCAGCGGCAACCTCAATGCGCTCGGCATGCAGATGCTTCGCGCCAGCCTTAACGACCCGGCCAGCGGCGATTTCGAAGCTGCCGTCAAAACCTTCAGAGCCGACCGTAAGCAACTCGAGGAACGCCAGAACAAGATCATGGAGCTGGTGCCGGCGCGCACGGAAGCCGCCCGCGATATCCTCAAGGGTGTTGTCGAAGTCGAAGAGATCGGTAATCAGGTCATCGCCCTCATGCAGGCAGGGCAACGCGCCGAAGCGCAGCAGATGGCGCTTAACGTGCTTCGAAAAATTGCCGAAGTCTCGCCGAAGATCAGCGCCGGCAATGAGCAGCTCATCCAGGTCATGAATGAGGGGAGAGAGCGTCTTACAGCCAGCACCAATACGACGATCTGGACGGGCCTGATTACGCTCGCGCTCGTTTCTCTGGCTGTGATCGCACTTGGCCTGCTTGTTTCTTCCCGAGGCATCACCACCCCGATTGCGCGGCTTCGTGCGCGCATGGAATCGCTGGCGGCCGGTGATACGGCGAGCGAAATCACCGGAATGGATCGCAGGGATGAAGTTGGCCAGATGGCCGCCGCCGTGCAGGCATTTCGCGAAGGTGCAATCGAGCGCCTCCGGCTCGAGAATGAAACGGAAGCCAACCGGTCGACTTCGGAAAAGGACCGGATCGAGCGCGAGAAACAGAAGGCCAGGGAAGCTGCCGACGTACAGTTTGTCGTCGATAATCTTGCCACGGCCCTTTCGAAGATCGCCGAGGGCGACGTTACCTACCGGATCGTTCAGCCATTCGTCTCCGGCCTTGACGGTATCCGTGGTGATTTCAACCGGGCTGCGGAGCAGTTGCAGTCGACCTTGAGCCAGGTGGCGCAGAACGCACGCGGCATCGATGCCGGCGCCAACGAGATCAGGTCTGCGGCAGACGATCTAGCGAGACGCACGGAGCAGCAGGCCGCCGCCGTCGAAGAGACTGCGGCTGCGCTGGAAGAGATCACCACGACGGTGAAAGACGCCACGAAACGGGCGCAGGAAGCGGGTCACCTCGTCGGCCGCGCAAAAGTCGGCGCTGAAAAGTCCGGAGAGGTGGTGCAGCAGGCTGTCGCGGCAATGGAGCAGATCGCGACATCCGCCAATGAGATTTCCAACATCATCGGTGTGATCGACGAGATCGCGTTCCAGACCAACCTTCTGGCGCTGAATGCGGGCGTTGAAGCAGCCCGTGCGGGCGAGGCGGGCAAGGGTTTTGCCGTTGTCGCGCAGGAGGTTCGCGAACTGGCGCAGCGTTCCGCCGGCGCCGCCAAGGAGATCAAGAACCTGATCACGACATCGAACGGTCAGGTTCAGCAGGGTGTACAGCTGGTCGGTGAAACCGGCAGGGCGCTGGAACTTATCGTGACGGAGGTGAAGGAAATCAACCGGCACGTTGCGGCCATCGCGGAATCGGCACAGGAGCAATCCTCAGGCCTTCAGCAGATCAATACGGCCGTGAACCAGATGGATCAGGACACCCAGAAGAACGCCGCCATGGTGGAAGAAAGCACTGCCGCCAGCCACGGGCTTGCGCGCGAGGCGTCTTCACTGAACGCGCTGATCGCCCAGTTCAGGCTGACCGAAGGTTCGTTCAGCGAGGCAGCAGCGCCAGTGCGTTCGGCTTCACCCGCCGACAGGCCCGCTCGGTCTCCCGCCCGCGCCCTGGGCGGCAGGATCAAGGCTGCGTTTTCCGGCAATGCGGCATTGAATACCGCGGCGGATAATTGGGAGGAGTTTTGATCCTTGCCCTGCTTTTACGCCGCCCTCAGCTGAGGAACTGAAAGCACCGCTTTGAAAATTGGCGCCGGGGATCGGAGGTTTTTGGACCCTGATCCCCGGTGTTCTGCTTTTGGGCGATATCAGCCCGGAACTGCCATCCATCGATGCGCTTGCATGGCGGTCAAGCCGGCCGGGCTTGACCGGTTTTCCGGTCTGCTCACGAGCGAAAGTCAGACGTCCAGGTAGGACAAAATCGTTGCTGCGACGTCAGACGCCTCCTGCGTCTCACTCGAAGCGTTAGTTGATGTATCGGTCCCGGCTGTATTGTCCGGGGTCGCAGCCTTCTGCTCGATGGTTGAGATGAAGGAGGCGATATCCTGCACGGAGCTGTTTGTGGGCTTTGCGCTATTTAATGCCGTAACCTGCGCCGACGTCATGGCGGCGATCTGACCCGGCGTGAAGGCGGCCGCCTGGGAGGTCGTCAAGGCAGCGAGCGTACCAGTGCTCAATCCCGAGATCGCGCTCGAACTCAAGCTGATGATCTGCTCGGTGGAAAATGTTGTGAGGTCGTCGCCGCCAAGCGCGGCTGCCTGCATCGCGTTGAGGGCGCTGACCTGCGACAGTGAAAGCGCTCCGATTTGCACAGATCCCATTGCCGCCACCTGGCTGTAGCTCAGCGAAGCCACCTGGCTTGTGGTCAAGGCGGCGATCTCCTGAGGCGACAGGGACGCTACAACGGCGGTGGACAGTCCCTTGATCGCCGTCGAACTGATGGCGGAAAGCTCCCCGGTCGAGAATGTCGCCAGATCTTCAGTCGTCAACCCCGCAAGTCCGGCCGAACTTAATGCGGCGATCTGGCTGGTGGAGAGTGTTTCGATCTGGTCCCTGCCAAGGGCATTGATCTGCTCGCTGGTCAATCCGGCAACGCCGGCCGTGCTGAGGGCTGCAACCTCAGCGGTGGAAAGAGCGGCGATAAAGCCCGTTGACAGTCCCTTTATCGCGCTTGAGCCGATCGCGGCGAGTTCTTCCGTCGAGAAGGTCTCCAGCATCTCCGCAGACAGGCCCTTGAGCGCATCCGAATTCAACGATGCGATCTGACGGGTGGATAATGCCTGAACCTGTTCAATGCTCAAGGCGCCGGTCTGCGCACTGCCAAGTCCTGCGATCGCCTTGGCGTCCAGCGCAGCTATCTGGCTTACGGAAAGGGAGGCGATGTCGGCCGTATCCAAAGCCGCAACCTGTTTGGAGGTGAGCGCGGCGATCTGGGCATTGGTCAGCGCGTTCACCTGCCCGGTGCCGAGGGCGGCGATCTGGTCCGTGGTCAGGCCCGGCACTGCCGCCGCACCCAAGGCTGCGATCTGAGTTGTCGTCAGCGAAGCGATCGTTGCCGCCGACAGGCCCGAGACCGCACCCGAGCTGATGGCAGCGAGTTCGGCGGCGGTGAATGTATCGAGATCATCGGCGCCAAGGGCCGCAATCTGTTTCGAACCGAGAGCACCGATCTGAGCGCTGGTGAAGGCCTCGACCTGAGCGGTGTTGAGGGCCGTGATCTGATCAGCGGTCAGGCCTGCTGCGCCCGCCGTGCTGAGGGCCGCGATCTGGGCCGCTGAAAGCGAGGCGATGCCGGCAACGCTGAGAGCGGCAACCTGCTTGGAGGTGAGGGCGCCGACCTGGGCGCTGGTGAGGGCATCGACCTGGGTGATGTTGAGGGCTGCGATCTGGTCGGTGGTGAGGCCAGGTAGCGCCGCCGTGCCCAGCGCCGCGATCTGAGCTGTCGTCAGCGAGGCGATTGCGGCCGTGGACAGGCCCGAGATCGCGCTCGAACTGATGGCGGCGAGTTCGGCGGCGGTGAAGGTATCAAGACCATCGGCGGTGAGGGCCGCAATCTGTTTAGCGCTGAGAGCACTGATCTGAGCACTGGTGAGAGCCTCGACCTGAGCAGTGTTGAGGGCCGCGATCTGGTCAGTTGTCAGGCCGGCTATGCCCGCCGTGTTGAGGGCGGCTATCTGGGTTGCCGAAAGCGAGGCGATGCTGGCCACGCTGAGAGCCGCAACCTGTTTGGAGGTGAGAGCACCCACCTGGATACTGATCAGGGCGTCCACCTGATCACTGGTCAGGACGGCGACCTGTGCGGTGTTCAGTCCACCAATGCCGGCCGTGCTCAACGCCGCGATCTGAGCCGTGGTCATCGACGCCACGGTTTCCGCTGACAGACCTGGTATGGCATTCGAACTGATCGCTGCGATGTCCTTGGTCGAGAACGTTGCTATGTCGTCCGTACTCAAGACTGCAATCTGTTTTGAGCTGAGAGCACCGACCTGGATATCGGTCAGGGCCTCGACCTGGGTGGTATCGAGGGCCGCGATCTGATCAGTGGTCAGGCCCGTTATACCGCCGGTGCTGAGGGCGGCGATCTGGGCCGCCGAAAGCGAGGCAATGTCAGCCACGCTGAGAGCCGCAACCTGTTTGGAGGTGAGCGCAGCAATCTGGGTATTGGTCAGGACGTCCACCTGATCGCCAGTCAAGGCGGCGACCTGCCCGGTGCTCAGCGCCCCGATGCCGGCCGTACTCAGCGCGGCGATCTGCGCTGTTGTCAGCGACGCTATGGTTTGCGTTGACAGGCCCGGGACCGCATTCGAACTGAGCGCGGCAATGTCCCTGGTCGAGAACGTTGCGATATCGTCCGCGCCCAGCGCCGCTACCTGCGTCGAACTGAGCGCGCCTACCTGGGCGCTGGTCAAGGCCTCGACCTGAGCGGTGCTCAAGGCGGCGACCTGCCCGGTGCTCAATGCGCCAATACCCGCCGTGCTCAGCGCTGCAATCTGGGCCGTCGTCAGCGACGCCATGGTCTCCGTTGATAAGCCCGCGACCGCATTCGGACTGATCGCGGCGATGTCCTTGGTCGAGAATGTTGCAATGTCGTCCGCGCTCAAGGCCGCTATCTGTTTGGAGCTGAGAGCACTGACCTGGGCGGTGGTCAAGGCCTCGACCTGGGCGATGCTCAGGGCCGCGATCTGCATGGTGCTCAACGCCGCGATGCTTTGCATATTCAGGGCGGCGATCTGGGCTGTCGTCAGGGAGGCGATGGTCTCCGCCGACAATCCTGAGATCGCACTCGAACTGATCGCGGCAATGTCCTTGGTCGTGAATTTCGCCAGATCGTCCGTTCCCAGCTGTGCAATCTGAGTGGAGCCGAGATTGACGATCTGCGCACTCGTCAGGGCTTCAGCCTGGCTGGTGCTGAGGGTCGCCAGTTGCTGCGAGCTAAGTCCCGCAATGCCCGCAGCGCTCAGGGAGGCGATCTGGGCGGTTGAAAGAGCTGCTATGTCGTCTGTACCAAGGGTGGCGACCTGTGTCGCGCTCAGCCGCCCTATCTGCTTGGTCGACAGTCTGGAAACCTGATCGGTGCTGAGGGCGGCGATCTGGCCGCTCGAAAGTCCGACGATGCCAGAGGTGCTCATTGCCGCGAGCTGGGCCACGGAAAGCGATGCTATATTGTCCGTGCTTAGCGCCGCAATCTGTCCCGAGCTGAGAGCTCCGATCTGGACGGTGGTCAAGGCCGAGAACTGATCGATGCCAAGGGCTGCAATCTGATCCGTGGTCAGACCCTTGACGCCCGATGTGCTCAACATGGCCGTTTGGTTGGTGGACAAGGCGGTCACATCGTTGCCGAGGGCGGCGACCTGTGCTGCGCTCAATGCCTTGATCTGCGCGGCGGATAGAAGGCTGACCTGACTGCCGCTCAGGGCCTCGATCTGGTCGGAGGTCAGGCCGGTAACCGCATTGGTGCTCAAGGCACCGATCTGAGCCGTGGTGAGGGCTGCGATAACATCCGTGTTCAGGCCCGACATCGCCCTGTTGGTGATCGCCGCGATATCGGCGGTCGAGAATGTCGCCAAGTCTTCAATGCTCAGGGCCGCAATTTGCGTTGCGCTCAGTGATTTCACCTGTGCCGGCGACAGGGCCTCGACCTGACCTGTGCTCAATGCCTCGACCTGATCCGCCGTCAGGCCGGCAATGGCGCTGGTGGTCAGGGCGGCGATCTGGGCGGTGGTCAGCGCTGCGATTGCGTCCGTGCTGAGGCCGGCCATGGCCTTGCTCGAGATAGCCGCAATATCGGCGGTGGAGAATGTTGCTATGTCCTCCGCGCTCAGAGCCGCAAGTTGTACCGAGTTCAGCAACCTCACCTGTGCCGAGGACAGGGCTTCGACCTGTTGGGTACTAAAGGCTTCGATCTGATCGGCGATCAGGTTTGCGATCACGCCCGTGTTGAGGGCGGCAATCTGAGCGGTTGACAGGGCCTCGATCTGAGCAGCGCTCAAGGCCTGGAATTGCGCAACGCCAAGCGCGTTCATCTGGGCCGTCGTCAATGCGGCGACCCGATCCCTGGTAAGCGCGCCAATCGTCTCCGTGCCCAGACGTGGCATGGCTTTTGCGGTAATCTCCGCGATATCGGCGGTTGAGAATGTCGCTATATCCTCCGCACTCAGGGCCACGAATTGTGCCGCACTCAGCGATCTCACCTGTGCCGGTGACAGGGCTTCGACCTGGCTCGTGCTTAAGGCGGCGATGTGCGTCGTTTTAAGCGCGGCAATCTGAGCCGTCGTCAGTGCGGCGATCTGGGCGGTGCTCAGGCTTTCGATCTGGTCGATCGTCAGACCCGCAATCGCACTTGCATTGAGGGCGGCGATCCGATCAGGCGTAAACTCTGCGATGGCTTCGGTGCTGAGGCCCGGCATGGCTTTGACGGTAATCGCCGCGATGTCGGCGGTGGAGAATGTCGCTATGTCATCCGAGCCGAGGGCCGCGAGTTGCATCGAGCTCAACACCCTGACCTGCGCCGGCGAAAGGGCTTCGGCCTGCTCCGGGCTCAGGACCGCGATCTGGTCGGTGGTCAGACTTGCAACCGCGCTCGTGCTCAGGGCCGCGATCTGATCCGGGGTTAGCCCTGCAATCACTTCAGTGCTCAGGCCCGGCACGGCTCTGTTCGTGATTGCGGCCATATCAGCGGTTGAGAATGTCGCGATATCTTCCGCGCTCAGGGCGGCAATCTGCGTCGCACTGAGGGCGCGCACCTGAGATGAGGTCAAAGCCTCCGCCTGATCGGTCGTCAGGGCCTGAAGCTGGGTGGTGGTGAGCGCAGAAACCTGGCTCGAATTCAGACTTTTAATGGCGTATTGGTCGAGAATATTGAGTTGATCCAGCGTCAGGCCAACAATGGCGACCTGCGAAATGGCGCTCAACTGTTGCGAGTTGAGGACTTTGACATCCTCCACATCCAATGCCGCGATCTGAGCCGACGAGAGCGCTTTGATCTGGGTTGTGGAAAGCGACGCCACGTCGTCGGTTGTCCAGGCTGCGACCGCCTCTGTCGACAGATATCTGATCTGATTGACATTCAGGGAAGAAATGATCGACGTCATGTCTGAAAAATCCTAAAGCCCAAGCTCAACAGGTGGATTTTCCGCCCAAGCCCTCCAAAGGGGCATCGGTTATGCGGGTCCACCATTTTTCAGATGTTGATTACGCAATCGGGCTTGCCTGAACCTGAAGTTGCTACGTCGCCGCCGATCTCCCTTTGCGATACTGTCTTCAACGCCACAGACGCGACAGGCGCCGGTGCCCTATCAGAGGCGAGGGACGTTATGCCGTGGCGGCAAAAAGTTGATGAACTCCGGTAAAGCCGAAGTCTCGAATGCCTGCATTTATGGAAAAGAGCGGGACAGGTCCGTCTCAGACGGGCGAATGCAGAAATGCCGGCATGGGAGCACCCTCTGACTGTCTGGCGAGATAGAGGCGGGCGGTGTCGAGCGCCTCTCGAATGGTCGCATCCATGTCGAGGTAACGATAGGTCCCCAGCCGTCCGACAAAGGTTACCGACGCTTCCCGCTCGGCACGCGCCACATATTCGGCAAGCTGTTCTTTGTCTTCGACCAGCCGGATGGGGTAATAGGGAATGTCCTGCGGGCCGCATTCATGGGAGAACTCCCTGTAGCAGACCGAGCCGGCATGTTCCTCCCACGGAGAAAAGTGCTTGTGTTCGGTGATGCGGGTAAAGGGTACTGCGACATCGCCATAGTTCATCACCGCGCAGCCCTGATAGTCGCCGTCATAGGTGAAGCGTTCGAAATTCAGCGTCCGGTATGCGAGGCGGCCGAATTCGAAGTCGAAATAACCGTCAAGCGGACCGGAATAAAAAACGTGTCCGGCGGCGGGCGCCTCGGCGCGCTGGAAATGTGTGCCAAGCCTGACGGTGATGTTTGGATGATCGAGGATGCGCTCGATCATGTCCGTATAGCCGGTTTCCGGCATGCCCTGATATTTGTGGAAGAAGTAGTTGTCGTCATAGTTGAAGCGCACCGGCAGGCGCTTCAGGATCGAGGCCGGCAGCTCTGTCGGCGAGCAGCCCCATTGCTTCTCAGTATATCCCTTGAAGAAGGCTTCATAGAGATCGCGGCCAACGAAGCGTAGCGCCTGCTCCTCGAAGGTCTGTGGGTCGGTAATCGACTTGTCGGCCTTTTCCTCGATGAAGGCCCGGGCTTCATCGGGTCGGAAATTCTTGCCGAAAAACTGGTTGATCGTATGCAGATTGACCGGCAGCGAATAGACGCGCTCGCCGCTCGTCGTCTTGACGCGGTTCTTGTAGGGCATGAACGTCTGGAAGCCGTTCACATAGTCCCAGACTTCCTTGTCGTCGGTATGGAAGATATGCGGACCGTAAACGTGCACCATGACGCCAGTCTCACGGTCGCGTTCGGTGTGGCAATTGCCGGCAATGTGATCGCGGGCGTCGACGATGTCGACCATATGGCCTGCCAGTGCAAGCTCCCGGCCAATGACTGCGCCGGAAAGCCCGGCGCCCACAATGACAATTCTTTCGTCCGCGAACATTGATAATCGGTCCTGTTCATAGGTTGCCCGGCGGGCGGTCACGATTTGCATCGAAGAGGTGCCGTGCAGCGCGTGCTTCGGCCGGTCGAGAATATTCCGCGCTCAGTTATCCGGTTTCTGCCAGAGACGACGGTCATAGGGAATTGGCGCATAGTCGTGCCACTGGGTGAGCTTCTTGAGGTAGCGGTTGCGGTAGCTCTGCTCGTCTTCAAACTCTATGTTCTCGAATACGGCTTCCGCGCCCAGTTCGTAATAGAGATCGAGATTGCTGAGATCCGGCACCGGTGTCTCGCCGCGCTCACATTCGCCCTGCATTTGCCAGAACAGTTCTTCCAGACGTTGCGCCAGAGCGGGAATATCGCGCAATACGCTGGTATCCCGCTGCCGGGCGATCGATTCTCTAACCTCCAGAAGGCTCTTCCGGTCGCGTTCGAAACCGATGGCGCGGGCGACATAATCTTCCGGCGAAGAACAAATCATTTCCGGAACACCCGCAGCAGTGACGATGCTGCCGCAGAAGCGCGCAGCAAATGTCTTGCCGGACATGGTGAGGACGGGCAGGCCGGAGGTTATCGCATCCGCAGCCGTGGAGTGAGCGCCATAGGGGAACGTGTCCAGAAACAGATCGGCGACGCCGATACGGGCAATATGGTGCGGGTTCGGGACCTTTGGCGCAAATACGAGCCGTTCCGGTGCGACGCCGCTTTTTTCTGCGATGCCTTGCAGGCGTTGATTGACATCTTCGTCGCCCGCCAGCAGCCACAACAGGCTGCCGGGCGTTTCAGACAGGATCGTCATCCATCGCGCAAAGCAGCTTTCGGTAATCTTCTGCATGCCGTTGAAGCTGGCATAAACGAATGCATCTTCCGGCAGCCCGACCTCGGCCCGGCTTGGCCGGGCGGCGATGGGCCGCTTGCGGTCAAGCGGCTGGTCACACGCGATGCGCAGGACCTTTTCGGAGTAATAGATGTCGTTCTCCGGCGGGATCATGTATCCGTCGGAAATCAGATAATGATGGAACGGGCTTCCCATCGATCCGGGGTAGCCGCAGAAACTGACGATAACAGGCGCGGGACGATAGGCAAAAATCTTCGTGCGCGCGTCCTTGGTGTAGCCATTCACGTCGATCAGGATATCGATGTCGTCGGAGATGATCTGCGATGCCGCTGCGGCATCGTCGAGGCCATGGATATCCCGCCAGCAATGAACCGCTGCCTTGATCCGCTCCTGCGTGCTGTCAGTGTTGCGGACGTTACCGCAATAATAGGCGAAGACCTCAAGGCTGTTCTTGTCATGCAACTCCAGAACCTCGCAAAGAGCGAAGCCGACGGCATGGTCGCGAAGATCCGACGAGAGGTAGCCGACGCGCAGCCGCTCACCGGTCCCCGACTTCTGCTTCGGTGATCTGCGCGGAAAACGGCTGAGGTCCGGGCGCGTGCCGACCACCGTTTTGCTATAGCGATATGCCTTGGCCAGCTGGAACATCGGATCGTCGGCGTAACAGCTCAGCGTCAGCGACGACATGGCGTCGATCATCTTGCGGGCAGGGACGTGGTTCGAGGGCGCAAGCACCGGCCACTTGCACTGACGCTGCCGCAATGACACCCAGTGCTGGCCTGCTTCCGGCAATTCCGGCCGCAGCTCGAACGCCTGCAGCAGGGCGGTTTCGGCGTCCTCGAGCTTTCCAGCGCCTTCGAGAACCCGGCCCGTGTTCTGCAGAGCCATATGCCGGTGGCCGATCGCTTCGGCGTCGAGATGTTTCGTCATCTCCGCATAGTGCGACCACTGTTCCACTGCCTGGCCGATCAACCCGCTGTCTTCAAGGACACGGCCGAGATTGATATGGCCGGGAGCGAATTGCGGATTGGCCTTCAAACAGGCGCGGAATGCCTGTACGGCGCCTGCGCGGTCGCCAAGCTGGCTGAGTGCTACGGCATAATTGAAATAGGCAAGATGAATGACGGGATTGTTGTCGTTGAATGCGACCCATGTCTTGTAGAGTTCCACGGCGGCGGCTCGTTGGCCGGCGGCAGTGAGCGCCTCGGTCACGCTCAGCAGATCCATGAGACTTAACCGTTGGTTCCGCGCAAGATCAAGTGCGCTGGGAGCGGTGTCATCGTTTGAAGGAGAGACGTGGTTGGCGGTCATGACATCCTGCGGCAAGGCGACAAAGGGTCGAAGATAAAAACGGCCTGTTGATGGGCCGTACTTAGCTATCGCAGGTAACTTGCCTGTGGCTGGATGTGTTTGAAGCGGCGTTGCGTGTCCAGATCAGCCGGCGGCCCGGCGGAGCGAAGGTTTCTCCCAGTCAGGCGCCGGCTTTTGAGGCGTTGATGCTGTCGCGCCGCAATAAGGATCGCTCACATGTCTAGCGACGAGAATGTTTCATCCTGTAACTCGCCAGAGCGATTGACGGGTTTATCCTATAGACACTGTCGAAGTCTTCGTCCGTGAAGTATTGGTATGAATACGCGACGTATTCCCGGAAAAGACCGTGCAGGTCCTCCCGCATCTGCTTGGCCGCCCATTCCAGCAGACCTGCCTTGAAGACGATGAAGATCGGGTAATATTTTGCCCTGAAGATCGGATTTTCCAGAAAGAGCTTTTCGGTGTCTTTCAGCGCCGCGAACATTTCAAGTCGGCGCTCGTCGAAAGTGCTCGTATGCTGTTCCCGTCCCGGGATGAGGCGATGTGTTGTCAGGCTGCTGTTAATGGCCAGAAAGCGCCCGGCATTCATATAGGCTGCCCAATGCGGCAGGATGTCTTCGTTGATCCGCGCGGTGGAGAAGCGCCAGTTCGTCTGGCGAATGAAAGATGTCCGCAGTATCTTGTTCCACGGGTAATTGATCGTCACCAGGAATTGCGCGGTCGAGTCGAGATCGATCATGGCGCTGTCGTGACTGCCGAGGACGCTATCCCAGATATTCTTGTCGATAGGCGCCATTTCGCCAGGTGCGCCACCGGCCGTCCTCAACACGCTATATCTGAATGCCGCGACATCGATATTCGTATCATCCATCAAGGGGAGAACGGTATCGACGGCTCCCTTGTGCAGGAGGTCGTCAGCATCGTGAAACAGGCAATATTCGCTGTCGATTGTCGCCAGCGCCCTGTTGCGGGCAACGCCCGGCCCGGTGTTCGTCTCGCTGCGCATCAGCCTTATATTGGCGTGCCGCGCCATGTATTGCTCAACGATGTCGCAGGTATTGTCGGTGGAGGCATCGTCGACAACGACGATATCCATTTCGGTGTCATTAAGCAGAACACTGTCGAGTGTCTCGCCGATAAGACTAGCCATGTTGAAGGCCGGAATGATGATGGATATTTTTGCCATGGCAGATACTGAATGTCCTTCTGGGGCATTCTGCAATTAAAATGTTACGACGCGGCCCTGAGCCGCGTCGTAGGTTTTCTGGTCGTTTAAGTCTTATACTGCCTTGTAGGCTTTGATGACCGCCTCGACCTGTGCATCGTTCATGACCTTGAGCTGCTGGGGTGAGAGAGCGCCGGCCTGGGCGCTGTTCAGACCACCAATGGCAGCTGTGGAGAGACCGGCGACGGCATTTGCGCTGATCGCTTTGATCTCATCGGTCGAGAAGAGTGCCAGTTCGCTGCTGTTCAGGGTCGCGATCTGTGCGGAGCTGAGGCCGGAAACCTGATCGGAGTTGAGGGCCTTGATCTGGTCGGTCGACAGGGCCGCGAACTGTGCCGAAGAGAGTGCCGCGGCCTGTGCTTTGCTCAGGGCGGCGACGTTATCGGTGCTCAGCTTGCTGGCATCGAGGCCTGCAAGCGCCTTGGTGCTGATGGCCTTGACCTCATCGGCGGAGAAGGTGGAAAGGCTATCAGAGGACAGGGCGCCAAGCTGTGCCGAAGACAGGCCGGCGATCTGTGTCTTGGTCAATGCCGCAGCGTTTGCGGTGCCGAGGCCAGCGAGGGCCGCCGCGGAAAGACCGGCGATGGCATTTGCGCTGATCGCTTTGATCTCGTCAGTCGAGAACAGTGCCAGCTCGCTGCTGCTCAGGGTGGCGACCTGTGCGGAGCTGAGGCCGGCGACCTGATCGGAGCCGAGGGCCGTGATCTGATCGGTCGTCAGAGCCGCGAACTGCGCCGAGGAGAGTGCTGCGGCCTGCGTTCTGCTCAGGGCGGCGATGTTGCCAGTGCTCAGCTTGGTGACGTCGAGGCCTGCGAGCGCCTTGGTGCTGATGGCTTTGACCTCATCGGCAGAGAAGGTGGCAAGGCTGTCGGAAGACAGGGCGTTCAGCTGTGCCGAAGACAGGCCGGCGATCTGCGTCTTGGTCAATGCCGCAGCGTTTTCGGTGCCGAGACCAGCCAGTGTAAGACCGGCGACGGCGTTGGCGCTGATGGCCTTGATCTCGTCTGAGGAGAACAGAGCCAGTTCGCTGCTGCTCAGGGTGGCGACCTGAGCGGAGCTGAGGCCGGCGACCTGATCGGAGGTAAGGGCCTTGATCTGGTCGGTCGACAGGGCTGCAAATTGCGCCGAGGAAAGCGCTGCGGCCTGCGTTCTGCTCAGGGCGGCGATGTTGCCAGTGCTCAGCTTGGTGACGTCGATGCCCGCGAGTGCCTTGGTGCTGATGGCCTTGATTTCATCGGCGGAGAAGGTGTCAAGGCTGTCGGAGGACAGGGCGTTCAGTTGTGTCGAAGACAGACCGGCGATCTGCGTCTTTGTCAGAGCGGCGGCATTTTCGGTGCCGAGACCAGCCAGTGTAAGACCGGCGACGGCATTGGCGCTGATGGCCTTGATCTCGTCGGTCGAGAACAGTGCCAGCTCGCTGCTGCTCAGGGTGGCGACCTGCGCGGAACTGAGGCCGGCGACCTGATCGGAGTTGAGGGCCTTGATCTGGTCGGTCGAGAGAGCTGCGAACTGTGCCGAGGACAGTGCCGAAATCTGGGTTCTGCTCAGGGCGGCGATGTTGCCAGTGCTCAGCTTGGTGACGTCGAGGCCGGCGAGGAGCTTGGTGCTGATGGCCTTGACTTCATCGGCGGAGAAGGTGGCAAGGTTGTCGGAGGAGAGGGCGCCAAGCTGTGCCGAAGACAGGCCGGCGATCTGCGTCTTGGTCAGTGCCGCGGCGTTTTCTGTACCGAGGCCAGCAAGTGCAGCGGCGGAAAGACCGGCGATGGCGTTGGCGCTGATGGCCTTGATCTCGTCGGAGGAGAACAGAGCCAGTTCGCTGCTGTTCAGGGTTGCAACCTGTGCGGAGCTGAGACCGGCGACCTGAGCCGAGTTAAGAGCCTTGATCTGGTCGGTTGAGAGGGCGTCGATCTGGCTGGTGTAAAGCGCCGTAACCTGAGACGCCGATAGACCGCCGATCTGAGCGGAGCTCAGTTTTGCGATCTGGGTCAGGGTCAGTCCCTTAAAGGCGCTCACGGAGATGGCCCGAAGGTCTTCAGAGCTGAAAAGAGCAAGGTTATCTGTGCTCAAAGAAGCGATCTGAGACGACGAAAGGGCCTTGATCTTGGTGCTGTCAAGGGCATTCACGTCTTCAGAGGTTAGGCTGGCGATTGTGGCCGTGGAAAGCTTGGATATCTGCACAGCAGACAGTGAGGAAAGAATAGAAGTCATGAACGTGTCCTTTACCGAATGGCGACTGGTCACGCCTATCTGCCGCCAGACACTGCCCATGATGACAGCGGTCCGACATCCGCAAATAAAGCGAAATTGTGGAGAACATGGCTCATGTGAACCTGCGCTGGAAAGGCATCATGCAATTCGAGCCGGAGAAGGGGGCCCGGATTTTCCACGCTAGCTTGTGCGAATGCCGCTTAATAATTTCCGCCGCTTAACATCTTCGCGACGTGCGTGTCATATCAGGCGAACATTTAAAGCCTAGTTAATATTTGGAGGGGCACATTTTATTCTTGATGTTTTCGTATCTTAGAGCTTTATCGAGTATAAAATTACGAATCCAATTACCCAGTCGGTCGGTTTTCACTACGGGAAAACAGATGTGTCCGCGCTCGTATAAGTAGCGCCCGTTTGGGCGGGCGGGAGCGCAAGGGTTTAATGTTTATTGTCGCTCAAAACGGAACGGCAATTCTTGTCGCAAGCTGATTCGCTGATGTAACGGGCGTCAGCCGCAGTCAATAATTTGCTTTGTCTCCTTTATATCGGGCGCCGTGAAGTTTGTTTTTAGGGAGAAGAAGCTGTGATTTCCACGTTTCGTGGATATGGCAATGCTTTAGACGGACAGACGCGGGCCGCGATGATCCGCCACGAATGACGGGCCGGTTTGGGTTCAGGGCGCTTGTCCCGATAGGAGGTCAATCCTCCGTATCAGGCATGATGGCGCAGGGCGTCGATGATCACCTTCATCGCCGGAGACATCTGGCGCCTGCTCGGATAATAGAGGTGGTAGCCGGTGAAGGGCTCGCTCCAATTGTCCAGAACCGCCTGCAATCTCCCTTCAGCGATGTGCGCCTCGACGAGGTCTTCCGGAACGTACGCGATCCCGTAGCCTTTCATCGCAGCGTCGATCTGGGAGATCGAGGAATTGAAGCTTAGTTGTCCGTCAACCCTGACCCGCAGCTCCCGCCCGTCCTTTTCAAATTCCCAGGCGTAAAATCCACCCCAGGTTGCCTGACGCGTATTGATGCAGACATGGCCGACCAGATCCTGGGGTATGACAGGGATGCCGTGTCTGACGAAATAGTCTGGCGAAGCCACGGCTCTCAGACGCCAGTCCGGGCCGATCCGGACGGCGATCATGTCCCTGTCGACGCTCTCGCCCAGTCGCACGCCGGCGTCGAAGCGTTCCTCGACAATATTGCGCATGCCATTGTCGCTATAGAGCTCGACACGAATGTCGGGGTAGTTGGACAGAACGCGGCCCAGTTTCGGCCAGACGGTTGTTTGCAGGGCGTGATCGGACAGGGTGAGGCGCAAGGTGCCTGAGGGCTTTTCGCGAAAGGCGACGAGATCCGCCAGATCCGCCTCGATCCCCTGAAATCGCGGAGCGATAGATAAAAGCAGGCGTTCGCCGGCTTCCGTCGTGGCCACGCTGCGTGTTGTCCGCGTCAGCAGGCGCACGCCCAGCCGGGCTTCAAGCTGCTTGATTGTATAGCTCAATGTCGATTGCGATGTTCCGAGCGTCGCCGCAGCCTTCGTAAAGCTCCGCTCTTTGGCAACCTCCATGAACCAGAGGAGATCCTTCATATCCTCTCGCTGCATCAAAACCTCTGATTAATATTGAATTTCGATAAGTCCATGCGAATTAGCACGGATTGTCCGCAAAGTCGCCCGGCAATATCTTCCCGCCATCGAAAGAAACCGGGATTTTAGTGGGATCTGGCGAATGACTCTCACCTATGACGAAAAGATGGGCAGCAGACGTGCGGCATGGAGCGCCGTGTTTTGCATGACGCTCTGCGCCTTCGTGTTGATCGCTTCGGAATTCATGCCCGTCAGTCTGCTGACGCCGATCGCCGCCGATCTCGGCGTTTCAGAAGGTAATACGGGGCAGGCGATCTCCATCTCCGGCATCTTTGCGGTTATCACCAGCCTGTTGATTACCGGCCTGACCCGGCGGCTGGACCGGCGCGTTGTCGTGCTCGGCCTCACGGCGCTCTTGATGGTGTCCGGCATCGTGGTCACCCTTGCACCGTCTTTCCCGCTCTTGATGCTTGGCCGGGCATTGCTCGGAATTTCGATCGGCGGCTTCTGGTCGATGTCCACCGCGATCGTGATGCGTCTCGTCTCCCATGATCAGGTGCCGAAAGCACTTGCACTGCTGAATGCCGGCAACGCGGTTGCGGCAACGGTTTCCGCCCCACTTGGCAGCCTGCTGGGCGCCTATATCGGCTGGCGCGGCGCCTTCTTTCTGGTCGTGCCTATCGGCCTGCTTGCGCTCCTGTGGCAATGGATCGTCCTGCCGGAACTTCCGCCGCGCCGCGCCCGTGTATCCGCGAATGTCTTCAGGCTGCTTGGACGTCCAGCCGTCACGGCGGGCATGATCGCGATCCTGCTGTTGTTCATGGGTCAGTTCGCACTTTTTACCTATCTGCGGCCCTTTCTCGAGCAGGTCACGCGGGTCGAAATCACGATGCTGTCGTTGCTGCTGCTGATCATGGGATTGGCGGGGGCGGTCGGAACCTGGGTCGTCGGCCGGCTGCTGCAACACCGTCTCTTCAGCATTCTTGCGATCATTCCCCTGTTGATGGCCGGTATCGCGCTCTTCATGGTCGCCTTTGGCGACGCGAAACTTCCTGTCGCAGCCGCACTTGTCGGCTGGGGTTTCGTTGGAACCGCCGCACCCGTTGGCTGGGGCACCTGGCTGAGCCGCATTCTGCCTGATGATGCCGAGGCCGGCGGCGGGCTGCAGGTTGCCGTCATTCAACTGGCGATCACGGCGGGGGCCTCGGTCGGCGGCATTTTATTCGACAGTTTCGGCTGGTGGTCGGCCTTCACGCTGAGCGCATTGTTGCTCTGCGGTTCTTCGCTTGCCTCTTTTGTCGCCTGGCGGCTGGCGCGGAGGCGATCGTGAATGGTCGCCCGGCGGTTTTCGCCCGACGCATCCTGCTGGCGATGGCCGCCGCCTTCATCCTGCCGGGGCGAGCTTTCAGCAAAAGCGGGCCTAACAATCAGGAGAGGACCGATTTGAAGATCAAGCTGATTTTCGCAGAAAACACGATGATAGCGACGCTCTACGACAATCCGTCAGCCCGCGATTTCGCGTCCATGCTGCCGCTCGACGTCAGGATCGCTGACTTCGGCTCCAACGAGAAGATCGCCTATCTCCCTCGAAAGCTGACGGTCGAAGGCCACGGTCCGTTCGAAAACGAGCGACCTTACGACCTCTGTTATTACATGCCCTGGGGCAATCTCGCGATGTTCTATGCCGACTACAGGCATCCCGGCCTCATCCGGCTGGGACGCTTCGATAAAGGCTATGAAGCGCTTCATATCCCCGGGGAATTTCCGCTGCGCATCGAACGCGTCCAATGAACCGAACCACAACAGGAGTTCCCAGCATGAGCAAGCCAGTCGAAACTGATGAAACCTGCAATACCGGCAGGCGCAACCTGATGAAGGCAACGGGCATCGCCGTCGCCGCAATGGGCATGGTGCCGATGGCGAGCGCGACGCAGGCTTTCGCCCAAACCTCTTCATGGGACAAGGTCTTCCCGAAGAGCGACAATGTCGATCACCAGAAGGTCTCGTTCAAGAACCGCTACGGCATTACCCTGGCAGGTGACCTCTACCTGCCAAAGAACCGCGAAAGTGCGCCTTTGGCCGCCCTTGTGATCAGCGGCCCCTTCGGTGCGGTAAAAGAACAGTCGTCCGGTCTTTATGCGCAGACGATGGCGGAGCGCGGATTTGCCGCGCTGGCGTTCGATCCCTCCTATACCGGAGAAAGCGGCGGCGAGCCCCGGAACGTCGCCTCGCCGGATATCAATACCGAGGACTTCAGCGCCGCGGTGGATTACATCGGGCTGCAATCCTATGTGGATCGCGAGCGTATCGGCGTCATCGGTATCTGCGGCTGGGGCGGCATGGCGCTGAACGCTGTCGCGGCGGACAAGCGCGTGAAGGCGGTCGTGGCCAGCACCATGTATGACATGACGCGGGCCATGTCCAAAGGTTACAACGACAGCGTCACCCTCGAACAGCGCACACAGGCGCTGGAGCAGATGAGCCGGCAGCGCTGGCAGGATGCGGAAAAGGGAAGCCCCGCCTATCAGCCGCCTTATAACGATCTCAAGGGTGGCGAAGCGCAGTTCCTGATCGACTATCACGATTACTACCGGACGCCGCGCGGCTATCATGCGCGTGCTGTCAATTCGGGTAATTCCTGGACGCAGACGACACCCCTGTCGTTCATGAACATGCCGATCCTGACCTATATCGCCGAAATATCGCCGCGCCCGGTGATGTTCATCCATGGCGAGAAAGCGCATTCCCGATATTTCAGCGAGACAGCTTTCGCTGCCGCTGCCGAACCTAAGGAACTCGTGATCATTCCGGACGCCAACCATACGGACCTGTATGACCGCGCCGACAAAATCCCGTTCGACCGGATCGCCGCCTTCTTCAGCCAGCATCTGGCCTAGAGGCCCGACCATCAGAACGTTGCGGCAGCCCCGGCTATTGCCATTTCTTGCTGCCGCCACGCTAAGCCACGCATCAGGCCGACGCGCTCGTGCGCGTCGGCGGGGTCAAGGTCGCCGGCTCTAGTCCAGCATCACCATATGCGCCGGCAATTGTTCCTCGAAGAATTTCGAGAAGGTCGCGATACGGGGCGGCAGCGTCTGATAGGGCGGATAATAGAGCGTCAGCCAGAGTTCGGGCGGCGCCCAGCCGGGCAGGACATGAACGAGCCGGCCGCTATGGATATGCTCGGCGATATTAAATCCCGGCAGCATGGCCACGCCCGCGCCATCTGCCGCCATATCGGCAAGAACTTCGCCGCTATTGGCGCTGAATGCGCGGCCGGCCGAGATGGCGATGCTCGATCCGCCGTCTGACAGGACCCAGTTCTCCCGCCGGCTTTCACCGCTATAGGCAAGGCAATCGTCAGGGGTCAGTTCGCTTGGATGTTCCATCTGCGTAAACCGGCTGCCCGGTGCCGCCACCAATATTCGCGGCACGGCCCTGATCTTGCGCCAGATGGTGAATTTGTCTGACGGGGCGGACGATATGCGGATCGCCAGATCGTAGTCGTCATCCACGATATTGATCAGGCCGTCCGACAGGGAAATCTCGAAGCACATTTTTGGATAGAGTTCCCGGAAACCCGACAGGATCGGCGGCAGCACCGTCTTGCCAAGCCATGTCGGCGCGCTGATCCTCAGGCGCCCCTCATCGGCCTTATGGGCGTTGCGGACATCGCGCCGGGCGTTCTCAAGCGCCTCGACCGCCGGCTGGATCTGTGCGGCGAAGATGGCGCCGTCCGTCGTCAAGGAAACCTGTCGGGTGGTGCGGACAAACAATTGCACACCGAGATCGTCTTCAAGCGCGGCAATCGCACGGGTGACGGCAGCCGCCGTCATGCCCAGTTCACGGGCGACTTGCGCGAAGTTGCGCTTTTCGGCCGCCATCAGAAAGGTTTTCAGAGCTTTATGGTCGTTCATCTCTATTATTTCAAAAATCGCAATTCATTCGAGAGAAATATTGCAATTCCGCGATGCAATCAAGCGGGTTACATCTTTGTCCATCGAAACGGACACACCAACAACGAAAGGCGCCGACGATGATCAAGGATATCAAGGGCCTGCACCACATCACCTCAATGGCGTCGGATGCGCGGCAGAACAACAGCTTCTTCACCGATACGCTCGGCCTGCGCCGGGTGAAGAAAACCGTCAACTTTGACGAACCCAGCGTCTATCACCTTTATTACGGCGACGAAAATGGCACGCCCGGCACGGTCATGACCTATTTTCCCTTCGCCAACATGATGGCCGGCCGTCCCGGCGTCGGTGAGGTGGGCGAGACACAGTTTTCCATCCCGAAGGGTTCGCTGGGCTTCTGGAAAGAGCGCCTGCTTGCCAAGGGCGCCGCCGGCCTTCAGGCCGACACGGTCTTCGGCGCCGGGCGCCTGCGCTTCACCGGTCCCGATGGCGATGGACTTGCGCTGATCGAAACGGACAATGATGCCCGCGCCCCCTGGCTGGCCGAGGGTATTTCCGAAGACAGCGCCATACGGGGCTTCACCGGCGCGCGCTTCAATCTGAACGACACGGCCGCGACTGAGGAACTTCTTCGTTTCATGGGTTATGAACGCGCTGATGCTGAAGGCAATGTGACGCGCTTCGTCATTCCCGGCGGCAACGGTGCCGACACGATCGATCTTGCGGCCCTGCCGAAGACGCCCTTTGCCCGTCCGGGGGCAGGTTCGGTCCACCATATCGCTTTCGCCGTCGAAAACCGTCAAAAGCAGCTGGACGTGCGTAAGGCGCTGATGGATACGGGCTATCAGGTCACCCCCGTCATCGATCGCGATTATTTCTGGGCGATCTATTTCCGCACTCCGGGCGGCATCCTGTTCGAGATCGCCACCAATGAGCCCGGTTTCGACCGCGACGAGGATACCGCGCATCTGGGCGAAGCGCTCAAGCTGCCGAGCCGCTATGAACCTTTCCGCAACCAGATTGAGGCGAACCTCGCTCCCCTTGCGGCATAGAGCGGGTCTCTGATCCGCATCCACTGACCAAATAGATATTACGCTTTTCAAGACGGCTGCCCCTGCCGGGCAGCCGGCCGGCGAAGCCTTCCTAGTTTCCACCGCCGCAGATCGGCAATCACCACCTGAACGGAGAACTGAAAATGTCCAAGCTCGAAGTCCTTACCCCCGCCAATAGCCAGCTCATCTTCATCGACCAGCAGCCGCAAATGGCTTTCGGTGTGCAGTCGATCGACCGCCAGACCCTGAAGAACAATGTCGTCGGCCTCGCCAAGGCGGCAAAGATTTTCAACATTCCGACGACCATCACCACGGTTGAAACGGAAAGCTTCTCTGGCAACACGTTCCCGGAACTGCTTGCGGTCTTCCCGGAAAACGACATTCTCGAGCGTACCTCGATGAATTCCTGGGACGACCAGAATGTCCGCGATGCGCTGGCGAAGAACGCCGCTGGTGGCCGCAGGAAGATCGTCGTCTCCGGCCTGTGGACGGAAGTCTGCAACACCACCTTCGCACTCTCGGCGCTCCATGATGTCGCGGATTACGAGATCTACATGGTGGCGGACGCCTCCGGCGGCACCTCTGTCGATGCGCATAAATATGCCATGGACCGCATGGTGCAGGCCGGCATCATTCCCGTGACCTGGCAGCAGGTGCTGCTCGAATGGCAGCGCGACTGGGCACGCAAGGAAACCTATGACGCCGTCACCACACTGGTGAAGGAACATTCCGGCGCCTACGGCATGGGCATCGATTATGCCGTCACCCATGTCCATGGCGGTGAAGAACGCGTCAAGCACGGCAAGCGCATCGGCCCCAACCCGGCCAAGAAATAAGCTTTCAACCACGCCGCGCCGGCAGGATCGCCATCCAGTCCGGTGCGGCTTTTACCCATCGAGGAGGTTTCGATGAAAGTCTATCTTCTGTCCCTTGGCGCCGGTCTGCTGGTCGGCATCGTTTACAGCCTGCTCAATGTGCGTTCTCCCGCACCACCCGTCATCGCTCTCGTCGGTCTGCTCGGCATATTGGTTGGAGAGCAGATCATCCCTTTCGCGAAAACGATCGTAGGCAAGGAACCGGCCGCCGTTTCGTGGATCAACCAGATCAAGCCGCATATGTTCGGCCATATGCCGAAGGGTGGCGCTGAAACAACTGGCCTTGCCGAGGTCAAACAGCCTATCAACCGGGAGAGAGGCTGATGCCGACACGACGCACCTTTCTTGGCGCGGCTTCGAGCCTTGCCTTTCCGAATCTGTTTTCACCGGCTAAGGCCGCTGATCTCATCAAGACCGGAGGTTCTTCCATGCATCCAGATACGATCCTTCACAATGGCCGCGTCACGACGCTCGATCGCGGCAACCCGAACGCAACGGCAGTCGCCATCAAGGACGGCCTGTTTCTGGAGGTGGGAAGCGACGCCGAGGTCATGGCCCTTGCCGGGCCGGACACGAAGATCGTCGACCTGAAGGGCAAGCGGGTTCTGCCCGGCCTGATCGACAATCACACCCACGTCGTGCGCGGCGGCCTGAACTTCAACATGGAACTGCGCTGGGACGGCGTGCGCTCGCTTGCCGATGCCATGGACATGCTGAAGCGTCAGGTGGCGATCACGCCTGCCCCGCAATGGGTGCGGGTCGTGGGCGGTTTCACCGAGCATCAATTCGTTGAAAAGCGCCTGCCGACCATCGAGGAAATCAATGCGGTGGCGCCGGATACGCCGGTCTTCCTGCTGCATCTCTACGACCGGGCGCTGCTGAACGGCGCAGCGCTTCGCGCCGTTGGTTACACCAAGGATACGCCGAACCCGCCCGGCGGCGAGATCACCCGCGATGCGAACGGCAATCCGACCGGCCTGCTGCTCGCCAAGCCGAATGCCGGCATCCTCTATTCGACGCTCGCCAAGGGGCCGAAGCTGCCTCTCGATTATCAGGTCAATTCCACCCGCCACTTCATGCGCGAGCTGAACAGGCTGGGTGTGACCGGCGTGATCGACGCCGGCGGCGGCTTCCAGAATTACCCCGATGATTACGAAGTGATCCAGAGGCTGTCGGATGAGAACCAGATGACGGTTCGGCTGGCCTACAATCTCTTCACCCAGAAGCCGAAGCAGGAGAAGGAGGACTTCCTCAACTGGACGTCATCGGTCAAATATAAGCAGGGTAACGACTATTTCCGGCACAATGGCGCAGGCGAAATGCTCGTCTTTTCCGCTGCCGATTTCGAGGATTTCCGCCAGCCACGGCCGGACATGCCGCCGGAAATGGAAGGCGAGCTCGAAGATGTCGTCCGGATTCTGGCGGAAAACCGCTGGCCCTGGCGTCTGCACGCCACCTATGACGAGACGATTTCGCGGGCGCTGGATGTCTTCGAAAAGGTCAACCGGGATATCCCGCTCGAAGGGTTGAACTGGTTCTTCGATCATGCCGAAACCATCTCCGACCGCTCGATCGACCGCATCGCCGCGCTTGGCGGCGGCATCGCAACCCAGCATCGCATGGCCTATCAGGGCGAATATTTCGTCGAACGGTATGGCCAGGGCGTGGCGGAGGCCACACCGCCGATTGCGCGAATGCTGGAAAAGGGCGTGAATGTTTCGGCAGGTACGGATGCAACGCGCGTCGCCTCCTATAATCCGTGGGTGTCGCTGTTCTGGATGGTGACGGGCAAGACGGTGGGCGGCATGCAGCTTTATCCGCGCGCCAACTGCCTCGACCGCGAGACGGCGCTGCGCATGTGGACCGAAAAAGTCACCTGGTTTTCCAACGAGGAAGGCAAGAAGGGCCGTATCGAAAAAGGCCAGTTCGCCGATCTCGTGGTGCCGGACAAGGATTATTTCTCCTGCGCGGAGGATGAAATCTCCTTCCTTACCTCCGAACTGACCATGGTCGGCGGCAAGATCGTCTATGGCGCCGGCGACTTCAGGACACTTGATGAAAGCAATATTCCGCCGGCGATGCCCGACTGGTCGCCTGTGCGAACCTTCGGCGGTTATGCCGCCTGGGGTGAGCCGCAGGGTGCTGGAAAGAACTCGCTCAGACGGGCTGCGATCTCGTCCTGCGGCTGTGCCAGCGATTGCGGTGTGCATGGGCACGACCATGCCGGTGCATGGACGTCGAAACTGCCGATTGCCGATCTGAAGGGCTTTTTCGGCGCTCTCGGCTGCTCCTGCTGGGCGGTCTGAGACTGATCGGTACGAGAACTCCGCCGGGCAGTGGATTACCGCTGCCCGGTGTCTGCGAAAGATCCGGCGACAAAAAGAATATTACAAAATTCGCAATTATATAGAAACTATTGATGCAATTGTTGGCGGTAATCCTTTGCGCCAATATCGCTCCATCACATGAACGCAGCGCCGCTCGAACCGACCGGCCAGATCGCAGGAGCAAAAAATGACCGAGCCATCTTCAACCCTTCGCCTTCGCGGCTTCCTCGCAAATGTCGTTGCCGCCCCCGTCACAATGACCCTTGCGCTTCTGGCGCTTTGCTCGGCCTATATTCAGGGGCCGCTGACCAAGATCTTCGACTTCCCCGGCGCGATCGCCGAGATGAACCATTTTGGCCTTCAGCCGGCGGCCGCATTCGCCGTCGTCGTCATCCTGTTCGAGCTTACCGCCTCCGCATTGGTGGTGTCGGGCTTCCTGCGCTGGGCCGGTGCTCTCTCACTTGCAGGCTTCACGCTTCTGGCCACCTTCATCGCTCTGCGCTTCTGGGAAATGGCGCCCGGCATGGACCGCATGATGGCCACCAACGCCTTCTTCGAGCATCTTGGCCTTGCCGGCGCCTTCATCATCGTCGCCGCAATCGATCTCACGAAAGGAACAGGCAAATGAGTGCCGCAAAATCTTCGGCGAGCAGCTTTGCTCCCCTTGCGCAACCGGTTTTCGCCGTCCTCTGGGCCGCGACGGTGCTCGGCAATACCGGCAGTTTCATGCGTGATGTCGCCAGTTCATGGCTGATGACCGATCTTTCGGCCTCGCCGGCGGCCGTCGCCATGGTTCAGGCGGCAGGGACGCTGCCGATCTTTCTGCTGGCAATCCCGGCCGGCGTGCTGACCGATATTCTCGACCGCCGCAAATTCCTGATCGCGGTGCAGCTGCTGCTGGCCTCCGTCAGCGTTACCCTCATGGTTCTGGCCCAAACCGGCCTGTTGTCCGTCAGCGCGCTGATCGGTCTCACTTTCCTCGGCGGCATCGGCGCCGCGCTGATGGGCCCGACCTGGCAGGCCATCGTGCCGGAGCTGGTGAAACGTGAGGATATCAAGAGCGCCGTGGCGCTGAACTCGCTCGGCATCAACATCGCCCGTTCCATCGGTCCGGCTGCCGGCGGCATTCTGCTCGCGGCCTTCGGGGCGGCCTTTACCTATGGCGCCGATGTCGCCAGCTATTTCGTGGTTATCGCTGCCCTTCTGTGGTGGCCACGGGCAAAGAACGCCAATGATGCACTTGCGGAAGGTTTCTTCGGCGCATTCCGGGCAGGCCTTCGTTATACCCGCGCCAGCAAGCCGCTGCATGTCGTCCTGCTGCGGGCGGCGATTTTCTTTGCCTTCGCCAGTGCTGTCTGGGCGCTGCTGCCTCTGGTCGCCCGGCAATTGCTCGGTGGAGATGCGAGCTTCTACGGTATCCTGCTCGGCGCCGTCGGCGCCGGCGCTATCGGCGGCGCGCTGGTCATGCCAAAGCTGCGCGAACGTTTCGATGCCGATGCCCTGCTGCTGGGTGCGGCTCTCACGACTGCGCTCGTCATGGCCGGACTGTCCTTCGCACCGCCGAAATGGCTTGCCATCATCATCCTGCTCTTCCTCGGTGGCGCGTGGATCACGGCGTTGACCACGCTGAATGGGGCCGCCCAGGCAGTTCTGCCGAACTGGGTGCGTGGCCGTGGCCTTGCCGTCTACCTCACCGTCTTCAATGGCGCGATGACGGCCGGCAGCCTAGGCTGGGGTGCTGTTGGTGAAGCCACAGGCGTGCCGGGTGCGTTGCTGATCGGCGCTGCGGGATTGCTGGTTGCGGGCCTCGTCATGCACCGCCTGAAACTGCCTGCGGGCGATGCGGATATGGTGCCGTCCAACCATTGGCCCGAACCGCTCGTTGCCGAGCCGGTGGCCCATGATCGCGGCCCGGTTCTGATCCTGATCGAATATAATGTCGAAAAGCATCACCGCTCCGCTTTCCTGCATGCACTGGACGAGCTTTCCCAGGAACGTCGCCGCGATGGCGCCTATGGCTGGGGTGTGACGGAAGACTCCGCCGATCCGCAGAAGATCGTCGAATGGTTCATGGTGGAATCCTGGGCTGAACATCTGCGCCAGCACAAGCGGGTTTCCCATGCCGACGCGGATTTGCAGGGCAAGGTGCTGGCTTACCATTCCGGGCTGGAAAAGCCTGTTGTGCGGCACTTCCTCACAATCAACCGTCCGGGGAGGGCATAAGACAGAAAGGGGCCGAAAGGCCCCTTTTTTGTTGTTGCCGTTGCAACTGTCCGGCTATTGCGTAATCCGCTCCAGCACGCGGCTCAATGCGTCCTTCAGCGCCCCTGAGCCGCCCTTGCCGTCGAAGTCCAGCAGCACCTGCTCGTTGAGGCCGCCTTTTGTCGCGAACTCGCGGCTGATCTCGGTGAAATCCGCCTTGCTTCCCGCAAGCACCGCCACCTCGGAGAGGCCGGCGAAGAGGGGGGCAAGATAAGCGCGCGCCTTTTCTTCCGGCAGACCGTTCTCGGCCAGCCATTCGGTCGTTGTCTGCATGATGCCGAAATAGGTGGCCATCAGAGCGCTGGCCGCGGCCAGAAGGTCGTATTCCGCCTTGGTCTCGCATTCCACCGCATTGCCGAGCACGTTGAAGATTGCGGCAGTGTCCGTATCGGCGGGATAAATGGCGGTGACACCCTTGCGCCGGGCGACGAAGGGCAGCGGGATCGCCTGGGTGAGACGCACATCCGTGCCGATCCAGTCAAGAAGCGACTCGCGGCTGGTTGCCGCCACGACGCTGATGACCTTCTGCCCATCGCGGAACTGCAGTGGCCGGATGACCTCTTCGGCGATCTGCGGACGGATAGCCAGCATCACGGTATCGCAGCCATTGACGATCGCCTGATTGTCGCTGGAGATGATCACCTGCGGAAAATCGACTGCAAGTCTGGCCGAGATATCCGCGCTGCGCTGGGACACCATGACATGCTGCAAGGCGGTAGGCCTGGCCAGCAGGCCCCGTACCATTGCATCGGTAATGGCGCCGGTTCCGATAAATCCGATTTTCTGGGGAAGGGACATGAGGTCTCCGCTGCGGCGATTGGACCGAGAGAGACATCGGCCGTGTCATTTTCTTTCGATGCTAAATTTTCCGCCGGGAATTGTCGACAAGCAGGCGGCATTAATTTGCAAGCGAGGCGGCGCCTTCCCGGCGCACCCGCACATGATGGCGCGCCTCGTTAAGAATGCTATGGTTTGCGCGTGGTCGCGACGTTGGGCCGAGCGACCTTGCCGCGGTTGACATGTGGACGGGAGTGCTGGGGATGAAAAAGGCGATCATATTCGACTGCGAGTTCCTCTGCCTCGATGGGTCCCAGCGCAGGTTCTGGTGCGCGGCCCATGACCCGGATCCGGTCATCGCGCAGATCGGCGCCGTCAAGCTCGGGCTGGAGGGCGATTTTCCGCTTCTGGGGACCTATAAAGCCTATATATCTCCGATCGACCGCCATGGCGGAAGATACGCGATCGATCCTTTCTTCACCCGGCTGACGGGTATCACCGAGGAGATCATCGAAGCGGAAGGCGTTCCCTTGCAGGAGGCCCTTTCAAGCTTCGACAGTTTCACGCAAGGCGCCCGATGCTGGTCATGGGGCAAGGACGAGCTGAACATGGTGGCGATCAGCTGTTATGTCGCCGGCATCCAGCCGCCCATGCCCGCCGGCCGTTTCGACAATGCCGTCAAACTTCTGCTTGCAGCGGGAATGCCGGTGGAGGATCTGGCAAAAACGCCAAGCAACAGGCTGGCCGATTATTACGGCGTCGAGCATCCGCCATTGCAGGGACACGATGCGCTCGATGACGCGCTTTCGGTTTCCTATACACTGCAACATCTCCTGAAGGGCGGAAAGCTGCCGCCGGAAGCGTTCGGCGCCTAGCCGATGTCAGGCGGCTTGCGTCACGATCCCGGCCGATGCTCGCGAAAGGCTGCGGCGAGCGTGCGCAGCGCCTCCCGGGATCTGCTGTCCGTCAGGGTCGAGAACATGATGATTTCCGTGGAGGGCAGGGGCGGCAGGCCAAAACGCTGGCTGACCTCCACCGTGCCGGGTGGTGCAAGACGGGAGGAGAAGGCGGAAACCGCAAGCCCGGCCGAGACGGCTGCGGTCACCATCGACGATGTGCCGCCAAGAAACACTTCGGTCCACGCAATCGCAGCCGCATCCAGGGCGCGGGTGGCGATGTCACGCACACCACAGGCGGGTGAGAGCGCCGCCAGCCGCAGCGGTTCACCCTGACGGTGTTCGAATTGCGGGGTTGCATACCAGCCGAAATGTTCCGGTCCGAGCACCTCGCCGTCGCGCCTGTCGTCTTCGCGCCGGATGATCGCCGCATCGATCTCCCCACGGTCGAAGGCATCAAGCAGGGATCTGGAATGATCCATGCGTACTTCAATCGTAAGCCCGGGGTCGTGGTCGTTTAGACGTGCAAGCAGGGTCGGAACCTCCGGTCCCGCCACGTGGGCGGCAATGCCAAGGCCGAAGCGGCGGCGCGGCGAGGAAAGACCCGCCAGCGCCCGATCATGCGCGGCGAGAAACTCGCGGGCGGGCGCCAGAAATACCGCACCCTGTGCGGATAGCCGCACGGAGCGCGGTGTGCGTTCGAGCAGCCGCTGGCCGAGCCTGTCCTCCAGCCGTTTGAGCTTGACGCTGATGGCGCCCTGTGTGGTGCCGAGCGCTTCGGCAGCGCGGGTGAAGCTCTGCATATCGGCGATGGTGACGAAGGCCTCGACGGCCTCCACATCCAGCGTGCTCATATCGATTATTCCGATTTGTTGTCTCTGAAATAGCCAATCATCCAATTCAGTTATGGTCAAGCTTTGTCTAGCGTGCCTCCTCCACAGATCGGTTCTCGCAGTGGTGAACCGACCCTTGAAAGGCTGAAGAATGACCCTTGCCGTTACCGCCCCAGCGGGCAGCAGAAGCGCCATGGCGCTCGCTGCCGTCTGTCTCTCCGCCCTGATGTTCGGACTGGAAATTTCCAGCGTTCCGGCGATCCTGCCAACACTGGAACAGGTGCTGCACGCGGATTTCCGGCAGCTTCAGTGGATCATGAATGCCTATACCATCGGCGTGACGATGGTGCTGATGGGGACGGGGGCGCTGGCCGATCGCTTCGGCCGTAAACGTGTCTTCATCGCCAGCATCTTCGCTTTCTCGCTGTCCTCTCTCGCCTGCGGAATGACGGAAAACGTCTCGGTGCTGATCGGCGCGCGTTTCCTGCAGGGACTGAGCGGCGGCGCGATGCTGGTGTGCCAGATCGCCATCCTGTCGCATCAGTTCCGCACGGCCCGTGAACGCGGCATGGCGTTCGGCTGGTGGGGCATCGTCTCGGGCGTGGGGCTGGGTTTCGGCCCGATCATCGGCGGCGCCATCGTTGCGCTGTGGAGCTGGGAATGGGTGTTCCTCGTTCACACCGTGCTTGGCGTGGGGACATGGCTGCTTGCCGCCGGCGGTGTGGGAGAATCACGCGATCCGGAAGCGGCGCGTCTCGATCTTACCGGCATGGTCACGCTTTCGGTTGCCGTTTTTTGCCTCGCCTTTTTCATCACCCAAGGACCCGAGCTCGGTTTTGCGAGCCCGGCAGCGCTTCTGATCCTCGGCATTTCTGTCGCGAGCTTCATCGCCTTCGTGATCGCTGAAAAGCGTAACGCGCGGCCGATGTTCGACTTCTCCGTCTTCCGCATCCGGCCATTTTCCGGGGCGATCATCGGTTCGGCGGCGATGAATATCAGCTTCTGGCCGTTCATGATCTATTTGCCGATCTGGTTTCAGGCGGGCCTCGGTTATGACAGCGTCACCGCCGGCCTCGGCCTGCTTGCCTATACGCTGCCGGCGCTGGTGGTGCCGCCTTTGGCGGAGCGCCTGTCGTTGCGCTACCAGCCGCGCCTTGTCATTCCGGCCGGGCTATTCACCATCGGCCTCGGTTTCATGCTGATGAAATTGGGAAGCGGCATCGAAAATGCGAGCTGGCTCACCATGCTGCCCGGCTGCGTCCTTGCCGGTATCGGGCTAGGACTGACCAATACGCCTGTTACCAACACCACCACGGGGGCGGTTTCCCCCGCCCGTTCCGGCATGGCTTCAGGTATCGACATGAGTGCGCGCATGATCTCGCTCGCCATCAATATCCCGATCATGGGTTTCATTCTGGTCGAGGGCGTCCGGGCTTCGCTCCGGGCAAACCTGCCATCAGCTGCGGATATCGGGGCGTTGCAGTCGCTTGCGGAAAAGATCGCGGCGGGCACCGCCGGCACTTCTGCGCAGGGTGTTTCGCAAGAGCTCGTCCATCAGGCGCTTGCGGACGGTTTTGGTCTGGTCATGCTTTATGCCGGCATCAGCGTCTGGTTCCTTGCCGCCATCAGTTTCATGATCTTCGGTCCGGCGCGAAAACCTGCTCATGGTTAGCGCGAAGTCCGAGGCAACCTGGGACGAGCCTCAGGCGCTTTCGTTTATTCTGACCTCGGCGAGACGTTTGCCGAGGTTGAAAAAAGTGAGCTTCATATGGCTGCGTTTATCTCCACCCTCAAGGCTGGAGAAAGGTACTTTGAAACCGAATATTTCATCCGGCTCGCCAGAGCGTTCCCGCCAGAATGCATCGATGTCCGAAACCATCATTTTTTGCCGCCGGGCGCGCCGGTAACGGATGGGGTGCCTGGAATGGGCGACAGCGAAATAGTCATGTGCATCCTCGGCGGCGAGGCCTTGCAGAACCATGAGTGCAGCCTCCTTCGGACGAAGCCCCGAGAGGTCGCGCGTCATCGACACCATTTGCTCTTTCGCGGCGCGCGGACCCTGCATGCCGCCAACGACAATCGTGTGGTTCTGTGTCTCGCGCCCTTCAACGAAAGTGAATGTTGCTGTCCAGAGAATGGTGTTGTCATGGCTGCGAATGAGTCTGACGGAAAAAGCACCCTCGTGCCGGCCGCCGCAGCAATCCGCGAGCGCCAGGATGCATCGATATTCATCGTTCCGGCCGCGAACCGTGCCCATATCAATGGTTTTTCCCGCCCACAGCCCGGCCATGACGCTCCTGGAAAAATGCAGGTCCGCAATTGCGAAATTATCCATGAGAAAAGCCAGCCGTCTCTTCCGGGAAACTTTATTGATGAGGAGTTTCGACAGGGGTTTCTGGAGAAGGTCGTCATGCGGGAGCGGCAATTTTCGCTCTGCTGAAAAATCCGCCAGAAACCGCCACCACCGAAAGGTGACCAATGGATTGGCCGCAAAACGCAGCCAGAAAAGGACCGCCCGCTTCCAGTAGGCGCGCCGGGCAAAGGTCATAATTCTCCAGAACAACAAAAAACGGGGTGTTTCCGAAACCGTCTGGGCCACATCATCCGTGACCGGGAGTTTCTCTGCCAGAACGGCAGCATCTTGAATGCGCGACATAAATGGGCTTCCGGCAGAACATGGCGTTCAGCCGGGGCATGCGCTGGAATTGTCAAGATTCTGTCGAGAAACGGCCTGCCCTACGTGAAGACCGGTTTGTTGCCTCAGCGCAAAACAGGCAACCGCAAAGAGACGGTTGGCCGGGAGATTTCAGGAGGTTTCCCCAAAGACAACCGTCACGATAGTTCCGCCGTCCGGACGCGCCTTTATCTGCAGATCGCTGTCATGCGCCTGTGCGATTGCGCGGGCAATCGACAGGCCGAGACCTGTGCCACCGGTTTTGCGCGCGCGCGACGGTTCCATCCGCCAGAATAGTTCGATGCCGTGCGCCTCGACGCCAGCGGGAAAGCCCGGCCCCTTATCCTCGATCGCGACAAAGGCGCGCCCGTCCTGAAGCCCGGTCGAACAGCGAAGAAACCCGCCGCTTGCCGCGTAGCGGCGCACATTATCCATCAGGATCAACAGAAGCTGCCGAAGGCGTTGTCGGTCGCCGCAAACGGGAGCGGGCTCCAGCGACATATCGAGATCAATGCCGACCTCATCCATCAGTGGCCGCGCCGCTTCCGCCACCGCCGCGCATTCGGCGGCGAGATCAAGTGGCTCGGTGTCTTTGACGAGGCTGTTGGTTTCCGCCAGCGAAAGAGTGCGCAAATCGTCAACAAGACGCGCCAGCCCCTCCACATGGACGATGAGGTGGCGAATGGCTTGCTTGTCGAGGGGAAAGACATCATCCGCGATGCCGTGCAAACGGCCCCGCAGGATCGTGAGAGGGGTGCGCAGCTCGTGGGCAACCGCCATCGTGTTGAACTTCAGCCGGCGTTCCATCATCTGAAGTTCCCGCGTCAGGGTCTCGAAGCTGTCGACCAGAAATGCGACTTCGGCGATGGGGCTCGCCTTGATTTTTGCGCCGCCGCTGAAGTTGCCGGTCGCCATGCGCCGCGCGGCATCAGCAAGTTCGCCGAGAGGTGCGGCAATGCGCCGGGATATGAAATAACCAAGCAAGCTGCACAGGAAGACACCGATCAATCCGAAGACGAACACCGATTTGATGAGCTCGTTATCTGCCTGATCCTCCAGGCCCGGCAAAACCTCGACAAGGGCTTGAAGTTGGCGCTGATCCGGCATCATGCCCAGGTCGATATCCGAGAAGGCCTTGGCGGCATCGGGCGACAGCTGGGCGATGATGCGCTCCTCAATGTTGTCCGCATACCAGGAAACGCCGAAATAGACCAAAGCAACGGCAAAGATGAGCATCGTGGTGATCGTGATCGCCGTCATCGTGCGCAGGCGGAGACGCCAGGGCTTCATGGTTTCTGCTCCCCGGCCAGCCGATAACCGACGCTGCGCACCGAGACCAGATAACCGCAGGCGCCATGATCCGTCAGTTTCTTGCGCAGATTGGCGATATGTGTGTCGATGGTGCGCGCCAGCGCATCGCTTTCCGGCAGGCAGGCGTCGAGGATATCGGCGCGCTGAAAGGCGTGGGTGGGACGACGCGTCATATGGGCGAGGATCCGGAACTCGCTCAGCGTCAGGGGCAGAACGGCCCGCTCCCCACCATGGCAGACGGCTGCGACATAAGCTTCGGTGTCCACTTCTATGGCCCCGAAACGCAAAACCCCGCCGGAGCCCGGCTGTCGCGTGCGTTTCAGCACGGCATTCACCCGGGCGATCAATTCATGCGGATTGAAAGGTTTGACGATGTAATCGTCAGCGCCGAGGCGAAGGCCGGTCAGCTTGTCCATATCCTCCGCAAGAGAGGTGACCATGATGACGGGCGTCTCCCGTTCCCGCCGGATGCGGTTCAACACCTCGATGCCATCGAATTTCGGCAGGCGGATATCGAGGAGAACCAGATCCGGCCTCAACATGGAGAAATGGGTCAGCGCCGTTTCTCCATCGCTGGCTCTGACGGTTCTGTATCCTTCGCGAATGAGATAGGCGTCCAGAATCTGAATGATGTCAGGGTCGTCTTCGACGATCAGAATAAGCCCTTTGTCCATGCTGAACCTGCAAATTTATTTATATATAGGCTGTGGTGGCGGCTGGACGCTAAGCGGATGCGAAACGTCGGGCAAGGGCCTCCATCCTTTAATAAAGCCAATGCGCACCGCTTTCCTTGCAGTCTTGCGTCTTTCTCCGCAATGCCTTGACATTTCTGCGGAAGAGAACTGGTCATGCACCAGTCTCTCGCCAGTAAAACTCACCAAAAGAAGCGGAATTGGACCCGGCGGTCCAAATTTCGCGCAAACGCCGTCTTTGTCGTCCGTCAGGCATTGGCGAGCGCCGTCGGCAGCCCCTCTCTGCAGGCCCTTCTGGTCGCCCTTGCGATGATGATCGTCTTTACGATCAGGCCGGATATCGATCTTGAAGTGAGCCGGCAATTCTGGGCGGACGGTTTCACCCTCGGCGAGGACGAGTTCCTGATTGCCGTCCGCGATCTGAACCGAATGCTTCCGGCGGTCTTGTTATCAGGACTTGCGGGCATGCTTTTCGCCATGCCATTTTCGGGCGGCCTGGTACGACTTTTTCCGCCACATAAGTTGCTGTTTATTATGGTCTTTTTTGCTCTTGGACCAGGCGCCGCGGTGCATGCCCTGAAAAACCTGTTCGGCAGGGCAAGGCCAAGACATCTCGCAGAGTTCGGAGGAGAGCTGTTTTTTACACCGGTTCTTTCCCTCAATGGCGGCTGCGCCCGAAACTGCTCTTTTCCTTCCGGTGAAAGCGCGTCCGCAGTCGCCCTCCTGGCCTTCATCATCCTCCTGCCAGAGAAATTTCGCCTGATAGGCGCCGCAATATTGGCGCCGTTTATCGTGATTGTCTCTCTGAACAGGGTGGCGATGGGCGCTCACTTCCTCTCCGATGTCCTGATTGCATGGCCCTTGATGCTCGCGGTGTTCCTTCTGCTCCAGCGGCCGTTCGTGAACAATCGGCAGGCGATAGACGCGGCCTTCGCGCGCAAGGTCGGCGGGTCGCGGCCCGCCACGGGATCAAGGCCATTTGCCGAACACTAGGGTCCGCAGGACGTCCTGACGCCAATACCAGAAAGGGCAGCGGAAAACCGCTGCCCTTTCTGTTTCTTTTGGACCGGCTGCTAAGGCCTTATTTCACCTGTGCGACCACAAGCTTGCCGTCGGCGCGTTCGGCGATGAACTCGATATTGGCGCCTTCCTTGAGCTTGGCGAGGATCGCATCGTCCTTGACGCGGAACACCATCGTCATGGCCGGCATGTCGAGGTTCTTCAGTTCTTCATGGATGATGGTGACTTTTTTGGCCGCGGCATCAACCTTCTTGACCGTTCCCTTGGTGAATTCCTCTGCGAGTGCACTGAGGGGAGCGGCGAGCAGGAGCGCTGCTGCGACGGTGATTTTAACGATAGTCTTCATGGTCAGATTCCTTTGTTGCTGGATTATTTTGCAGAAACTTTGAGATCGCCGCGCATGCCGGCCTCGTAATGTCCGGGTTTCAGGCAGGCGAATTCGAACATGCCGTCATTGGTGAATTTCCAGACGATTTCACCGCTTTCGCCGGGCGCGAGGCTGATGGCGTTCGGATTGTCGTGTTCCATCTCCGGAGCCTTCTCCATGGCGGCCTTGTGCTCCAGATTGGCCTTCTGTTCGTCAAGAATGAATTCATGGTCCAGTTCGCCGACATTCTTCACGGCGAAACGAACCGTCTTGCCCTTCTTGAATTCGAACTTGGCGGGCGTGAACAGCATCTTGCCGTCGGGCGTTTCCTTCATCGTCACCTGAATGGTCTGGGTCACCTTGGCCTTGTCGCCGGGTTCGCCGATCGCCATCGCTGCATGGCCGCCGCCGTGGGTGCCCGATGCAAGGGCTGGCGTGGCGAGAGTGGCGAGAAGCAATGCAAGTTTCAATTTGGTCATTCTGTATCTTCCTTGATTTTGATGGGGTTGTTGGTCTGCGCAATCAGCCGTGTTTCATCGGTTGAGGTGTGATCTGCGTTTTGGGGTCGGTGTTTTTCTGTGTATCCGGCAACTCGCCGGTCCATTCCCAGGCCTGGGTTCCGGGCGGGTTTTCGTACCAGCCGGGATCGGCGTAATCGCCCGCGGAGATGCCTTCGCGAACCTTCACCACGGAGAACATGCCGCCCATTTCGATGGGGCCGTGCGGACCCCAACCCGTCATCATCGGTACGGTATTCTCCGGAATCTCCATTTCCATCGCGCCCATATCGGCCATGCCGGCGGTGCCCATGGGCATATATTCCGGCCGGATCTTGCGGATCTTTTCGGTGACCGTCTTCTTGTCGACGCCGATGAAGGTCGGGACATCATGCCCCATCGCGTTCATCGTGTGGTGCGACTTGTGGCAATGGATCGCCCAGTCGCCGACATATTTGGCGTCGAATTCATAGGCGCGCATCGCACCCACGGGGATGTCGATGCTCACCTCCGGCCACCGCGCCTCGGGCCGCACCCAGCCGCCATCCGTGCAGGTCACTTCGAAATCGTAACCGTGCATATGGATCGGGTGGTTTGTCATGGTCAGATTGCCGACACGCACACGCACGCGGTCGTCCTTGGAAACCACCAGCGGGTCGATACCCGGAAACACCCGGCTGTTCCATGACCACAGATTGAAGTCGGTCATGGTCATGATCTTCGGCACATAGGAGCCGGGGTCGATGTCGAAGGCATTGATGAGGAACACGAAGTCGCGGTCCACGGGCATGAATGCCGGGTCCTTCGGGTGGATCACGAAAAAGCCCATCATGCCCATCGCCATCTGCACCATCTCGTCCGAATGCGGGTGGTACATGAAGGTGCCCGATTTCACGAGATCGAACTCGTAAACGAAGGTTTTGCCAACCGGGATATGCGGCTGCGACAACCCGCCGACGCCGTCCATGCCGGACGGCAGGATCATGCCGTGCCAGTGGATCGTCGTATGTTCCGGCAGCTTGTTGGTGACGAAAATACGCACCCGGTCGCCTTCGACGGCCTCGATGGTCGGCCCGGGCGACTGGCCGTTATAGCCCCAGAGGCGGGCGGTCATGCCCTCCGCCATCTCGCGCTCCACCGGCTCGGCGACAAGGTGGAATTCCTTGACGCCGTTGTTCATCCGGAAGGGCAGGGTCCAGCCGTTCAAGGTGACCACGGGGTTGTAATCGGGGCCGGTGCTGGGCTTGACCGGGGCCTGGGTCGCAGCCGTTTCCATCACGGCTGCTTCCGGCAGGCTGCTGTTTGATGTTTTCGCCCAGGCCGCCGAGGAGACCATGGCGGCGCCGACACCCAGAAAGTTTCTTCTATTGAACATGGTGATTTCCTTTCTCAATGTCCGCCACCGCCGCCAGCGGCGGCAACCTCGGTCTCCGCGCCTGCCGCAGCACCCGTACCTCCCCCGTAGATGGCGGGAGCGAGGCCGGCCTCCGCGAGCCAGAAGTCGCGCTTGGCATTGATGGCCAGAAGGCTCGAATTGACCTTTTCCCGGCTGTCGGCGAGCAGTTCGAAAGTGTTGGTGATCATGCCGTTATAGGTCAGCAGCGACTGCTCCTCGATCTTGGTGCGCAGCGGCACCACGCTGTTGCGGTAGTGTCGGGCGATGTCGTAATTTGAGCGATAGGCCTGATAGGCCGAGCGGGCTTCCGAGCGAACGTTGACCGCCTTTTCCGCGAGCAGGTTTGCCGCGCGCATATAGGCGAGTTCGGATTCCCGCATGCGCGCCTGACCGGAATCGAAGATCGGAATGACGAATTCCAGCTCGGCGTTGCCGGTTGTCTGTTTGTGTTTTTCGCCATCCTCCAGCTCGCGTTCGGTCTCGAAGCCCGAGCGGATTTCGAGATCGGTCACGTATCGGGTAGCCTCGGTGAGCTTGAACGACCGGGCGGTCGCCTCCAGATCGAGCCTGGCCATCTGCAGGTCAACGCGGCGCTGCAGCGCCTCGGCCTCGATCATGTCCCGTTTGGCAAGCGCTTTCGGAAGCGGGGCCAGGCGGTTGGGAATGGTGTATTCGATGTCGGCGCCCCACAACCCCATCAGCCGCGTCAGTTCCTCCTTGGCAAGACGGGCCTCAAGCCGCGCCTTGGCGATCTGGCCGGTCAGTTCGGCATAAAAGACCTGCTCGCGGGCCTGACCTTCCTTGTTGAGCGAACCGGCTTCTCCAAGCTTGACGGCAAGTTCCGAGGCGGCATCCGCCGCGGTCTGCGCCTGCGCCAGCTGGCCGACATTTTCCCATGCCGCCACGGCGGTAATCCAGGCGCGACGGGTATCTGACGCGAGTTGCAGCGTCTTCAGCGCGGCGCCAAGCTGCGCCTTGCGGAAACCGGTATCGGCGATCTCGACATTTTTCTTGAGGGTGGCGAGCGCCAGAATATTGGTGACGACGACACCTTCGATCGCCTTGTAGGCCCTGAGCCCCGGGGTGCCGATCCCCGTCAGCCCGATGCCGATCCGCGGATTGACCAGCATGGTCGATTGCCATGCGGTGGCGGCGGATTCGCCGAGATCGGCATAGGCCGCCTGAAGGCCCTTGTTGTTCAGGAGCGCAACCTGCACCGCCGTCTCGACATCGAGACTTTTGCCGGCGGCCATCAGCGATTTGACGCGGGCCTGCGTCGCCTGCGCCTCGGTGCGGTTCTGCACCCAGACCGCCTGCTTTCCCGTCGCCTCGGATGTTCTGGCCGAAACATTGGTGAAACCGGCGTCGCGCGACGCATATTGGGCGGCTGTGACGCAGCCGCCGAGAAGGAACGGCAGGCAAAGGGTGGCCGCGAGTTTAGCACCGAGCTTGAACGTGCGTAACGTCATGATGCGTCTCCTTTCGGAGCCTGCGCATCGTTCTGGTTACGCCAGGGCTTCGGGTCCGCCGGCGCGCGGTGTGTGTAACCCGCAACCGGGGTTTGATAGCGAATGGGGCCCGCGCCAAGCGTCGGGGTTGCCGCATCGTCATAGGAGGCGGCGTCGTTCATCAGGGATGTGGCTGTGCAGCCGCCCAGAAGCAGGGGCGCTGCAACCACAATATAAATCGGGTTCATGGATATTTTCCAAACAGGAGATGCAACGGCGCGACGGCGCTAAAGCCGCTCACGCACGGTCATTGCCCAAAGGCGGGCTTTGCCTGTTCAGATATTCGGAGGACGGTGAAGCAGCGGGGTCTGGCCCAGCGCCTTGCTGTCGTCAAGGAAGGAGCGGATGCTGTTGACGACGGGTCTGCCAGTGGTGTCGTGGCTGATCAGGACCGCCATGCCGAGACAGAAATCGCCGCAGCATTGGGGCTTTGCGGTTTTTTGGGCGCCGCTATCATGCTCGGCGGTCATATCGTTGTAATCATGATTATCGGACATCATGGCTGAACCGCCATGGTCCATCATCGCGCCGTGATCCATCATGGCGGACTGATCGTGCTGCATTCCACCGGCTTCGGCAGGATGCATTGCGGCATTGACAGTGGAAACGCTATAGCCCGCCAGTGACAGGATCATCACCAGTCTGAACAACAGGGCCATCAATTTCGATGCTCGCAACATCTCACGCATGCTGGATAGAAAAGCTGCAGTCCTGTGATTTGTCAATGGATATCCCTCATAACCATCGACGAAAGCCTTTATGTCGCGCTTGACGCGGAGCCAAACCTTCCAGTCGAATGGCAAAGCGTGCAGTTTGCCCGCAGCTCACGCGAAGTCGATGAAGGCATCATCGAGAATGAGAAGCTTGCGGGCCTGCATGCGGGCATATTCCTCGTAAAAACCCTGCGAAATCCAGAGCGCGGAACGGCCGCGCCGGCCGCTCCAGCCGATGCCGCCGATCAGTTCGGCCGCGGCGAGCTTGCGGCCGACATGGATACGCGACAGGGAGAGGGAGGCCGCGAGCTCTGTCACTGTTTCCACATCGGTCAGACGCCTGCCATGTTCGGGCGGTCTTTCCCAGTCGACGCCCGCGACAAGGCGGTCCATCAGCAGGCCGCCCGCATCGAACCAGTTGAAAATGATGGAAAGCGGGCCGGGGCAGCGCACCTCCGGATGTGACAGAAACGTCTGTGATACACGGGGGTGGATATGGGGAAGCAGGGCTTCCGATCGCCTGATGAAGCGTGATGCCCTGAAGCCTTCATCGAGCAGATCCAGCGCCTGAAAATGCACGTCGTACCATTGGGTGAGCATCGCCAGCGCCGGGGCTGAAGGCGCCACCCCAATGCCCGGCCCGTTGCCGGATTGGTCGACCGGGCGTGTCATTCCGCGTTTCAGCGCCTCTTTGAAGAAGGCATAGGCAACGTTATGGCTGGCAAGCCCGTGCCGGAGCGCCAGATGGCCGAAATCTTCCCGTGTCAGGGCAGCTTCTCCCGTCGCCGTTTCACAGTCCCCGCATTTCTGAAAATAGAGCGCCAGAAGCGCATGGCAAAGAAGCCGGTTCTGGCGTGTTGCGAAGAGCGCGGTCATCTCAGGCGAGCCTTCGTAGAGGGCGATGAAGCTGCCCGATAGCAGCCGCAGCGCGGCCGCGAAGGGCTCTTTCTGCAGCATCGCCTCTATTTCGCAGGGTGCCGGACCGCGGCCATCGGCGACGACGGCCGGCAGTCGGGAAATCGCAAAGTCGAAAAAATTGGTCATGGCCGCGCTCCGGAATGGGATGGTCTAGCGGCCTTACAGGAGCTGAAATGGCGCGTCTTCTCATTGCGCGCAGAGGTGAAATTTTACGCCGGCGGCATATCCGCAGCGCGGGCGTCACCGGGCGTCATGCCATAGGCGCCGGCGAACACACGGTAAAATGTTGCAAGGCTGTCGAAGCCGCAGCCATAGGCGATCTCCGTGACCGGCAGAGCCGGGAACGCCAGCAGCAACCGCCGCGCTTCCTCGATCCGCATGGAGGAGAGCGTGCGGGAAAACGACAGTTCGGCGCCCTCGAAAACCACATGCAATTGCCGAAGCGAAATGCCCAGTTCCTTCGCGACCGCGGCAGGGGTGAGGTTCTGCCGGGATTTTTTGCGCATCATGATGTCCTGGGCGGCATAACAGAGCCCGGTCCTGAGCGCGGCGCGCACCTCCGGCATGGCGGGCGAAAGCCGCCCGCGCGCCGTCATGGCAAGCCGGGCGATATGCGTGACATCGCGTGCGGGATCGATGAGCCTGCCGGGGTCGGCGTTCAGCGCGTTGAAAAGGGCCCGGAAGGGCAGGGAGAAACTGTTATTTTCCGCATAACGCGTCGCAAACAGGTCATCGGTGGCCTGGCCGAGCATGACCTCGTAGTCCACGGGGATCTTCAACATCTTATAGTGAAAATCCGCCTCGTTTCCCGGTATCGCATCATAGGGCAAGTCGGAATAGTTGATGGTGATATCGCCGCCGCCGACGGCGTGAACCTGATCCCTGCCGGCATGCAGAAACCCCGAACCCTTGACCTGCAGGCCGATGCAGAGGCTGTCGCCGGCAATGCGGGCAATATCGGCTTCGGTGCGGTTCACCCGGTAAGAGGAAGCGCGCATCTCGGTTACGACGGCGCCGGCGACGGCGTGCGCCTGAAACGAACCCCTGAAGCTGTGGCGGAGATCCCGCGCAAGCTCGATCGTCACGCCAAACAGGCTTTTGCCGCGCACTTCGCGCCATTGGTCGAAGCGGTGTTCGGGCAGAAAATCGTCGGTTGCGAAGCGGACTATGGTGTTCGTGGCTCGGTCCTCCCCCCGACGATCCCGGCGGCCTATTTTTCCGTTGTGCGAAATCGAAGATGAACGAGCGGGTAGGGTCGTCCCTGTCCGTCAAGGTCGGAGCGTCCGGTAGGCTCGAATCCCAGCCGGCGATAAAAACCCATGGCCTCGGTGTTCTGTTCGTTGACGTCAGTGGTCAGCGCGGGATGAAGCGCAAGCGCCCACTGGACCAGTGCCTTGCCGATGCCCTGGCCATGATGGTCCGGATCGATGAAAAGCGCCTCCATATGCCCTTCATGCAGAAACATGAAGCCGAGAGCATGGTCAGAATCATCGACGGCCAGCGTCAGCGGCGCCTGTGGCAGGAAAGCGTCGACTTCCTCCCCGATCGCGGCGCGATCCGCCGGCAGGAGGAACTGGTGGGTGGCGTCGACGGCTTTGCTCCATATATCGAGGATGCGGGAAGCGTCGCGGCTCTCGGAGGGACGAAGTGTGATCATGCCTCACCCTTAGCAAGCGCGGAGTTTTCACGCCATGGGCCGGCCCGATCTTTTCCGTGAGCATCTGCGTATTCACTGGATTCCAGCGTTAAACCCCGGCGATTCTGATCCTGCATCTGCCGCCCATCTCTCCCGTTGGAAAATTTTCTCGAAAAAAGTGCTTGCAAAAAGCGGCTCGAAAAAAATAGATAAAAAGAACTTCTATCTATTTATTTTGAGAGGAAGATCGACAGATGGACCAGATCGCTACGCAAATCGACAGAAATCCAGCTCCGATTCCGGGTTTTAGCAATGGCTTGTCGCTTGAGGAGGCTAAAATTATCTATAATTTGCCTTTTAACGATCTCCTGTTCCGCGCCCAGCAGGTGCATCGCTGTCATTTTGATCCCAATGCCATCCAGATGAGCCGGCTTTTATCCATCAAGACCGGCGGCTGCCCGGAGGATTGCGGCTATTGCAGCCAGTCCGCGCGCAACCCCACCGGTCTCAAGGCCTCCAAACTGATGGAGGTGGAGCGGGTGCTGGCCGAGGCGCGCAAGGCGAAGGAAGGCGGAGCGACCCGTTATTGCATGGGGGCTGCCTGGCGCAATCCCAAGGAGCGCGACATGGAGGCGGTGGTGGCGATGGTCGAGGGCGTGAAGGCGCTCGGCATGGAAACCTGCATGACGCTTGGCATGCTGACGCCGGAACAGTCAGAACAGCTGGCCGATGCAGGTCTCGACTACTACAACCACAACGTCGACACCTCAGAGCGGTTCTATTCGCAGATCATCACCACCCGCACCTTCGAGGACCGGCTGGAAACACTTGCCAATGTCCGCGATGCCGGCATCAAGGTCTGCGCCGGCGGTATTCTCGGCATGGGGGAAACGGTGGAAGACCGGATCTCGATGCTGGTGACGCTCGCCAACCTGCCGGTTCCACCGGAAAGCGTGCCGATCAACATGCTGATCCCGATCCCCGGCTCGAAGCTCGCCAATGCCGACCCCGTCGATCCCATCGATTTCGTCCGCACCATCGCGCTGGCGCGTATCTTGATGCCGCGTTCGCATGTGCGGCTTTCGGCCGGGCGCACGGAGATGAGCGATGAGACACAGGCGCTCTGTTTCCTGGCCGGCGCCAATTCCATCTTCATCGGCGAAACCCTGCTGACGGCGGATAATCCGGGTGAAGACCACGACACGGCGCTTTTCCGCCGGCTGGGTCTGAAGCCGATGGAACTGCAGTCCACGGAATTGCAGTCTGGGGAGGCGGGCGGGTGCCGGTGAATCTCGCGGCGCTCTCTCCCTATGAGGCAAAGCTCGCCGGCCTGCAGCGCAAATCGCGGCTGCGCGCGCTTGCTCCCCAGGAGGGGATCGATTTCACCTCCAACGACTATCTTGGCCTTGCGGATTCACCCCGGTTGAAGGCGGCATTTGCCGATGCCATCGGAAGGGGCGTGCCGGCAGGCGCCGGCGGATCGCGGCTGCTGCGCGGCAACCACCGTGAACATGAGGCGCTGGAAGCGGAAGCGGCAGCGTTTTTCGGGGCTGAAAAAGCAATCTATTTCGGCAGCGGTTTTACCGCCAATGTCGCGCTGTTCTCCACATTGCCGCTGCGGGAAGACCTCGTCCTTCACGACGCCCTGATCCATGCCAGCGTCCATGACGGCATTGCGGCCGGCAAGGCGAAGGTAATCGCCGTGCCGCATAATCAGGTCGAGGCATTCGAACGGGAAATAATCCGCTGGCGGCGGGAGGGTGGCCGGGGTCGTCCGTGGATCGCCGTCGAAAGCCTTTATTCCATGGATGGGGACCGTGCCCCGCTTGCGGCCCTGGCTGATCTTGCCGGGAAACACGAAGGCTTCCTTGTCGTCGACGAGGCGCATGCGACCGGCGTATTCGGCCCCGGCGGGTGCGGCCTTGCCGCGGAGCTGGAAGGCCGTGGCAATGTGGTGGCGTTGCATACCTGCGGCAAGGCGCTCGGCCTTTCCGGCGCGCTTTTGAGCCTGCCTGCGGTTCTTGCCGATTACCTAGTCAACCGCGCCCGCGGTTTCATCTACTCGACCGCGCCTTCGCCGCTGATGGCTGCGGCGGTACGGGAAGCCCTGCGCATCATCGCCGATGAGCCGTGGCGGCGCTTGCGGCTGGCGGAGCTGGTAAACTTTGCCGGCGAAGAGCTTCGCTCCCGGGTAGGCGTTGCGCCCAGCGGCTCGCAGATACTACCGGTGATGATCGGCGACAATGCCCGTTCGCTGCGTATCGCCGCGCATCTGCGGGAGGGTGGTTTCGATGTGCGGGCGATCCGCCCGCCGACGGTGCCGGAGGGCACGGCGCGCCTGCGCATCGCCATCACGCTCAACGTGGATGAAAGCCAGATCGCCGATATGATCGGGCTGCTCGCCCTTTCGCTGGCGGAGGAGCGGAAATGAGCCCTCGTTTCGTCATTTCGGGCACCGACACGGGCATCGGCAAGACGGTTTTTTCCGCAGCGCTGACCCACGCGCTGCAGGCATATTACTGGAAACCCGTGCAATCCGGGCTGGAGGAAGAAACAGACAGCGAGACGGTGGAACGGCTGGGTGGCGTGCCGCGCGCGCGCATCCTGCCGGAGGCCTATCGCCTGAAAATGCCGGCTTCGCCACATCTGTCGGCCCGCCTCGAGAATGCAACGATCGATCCCTCGCGGCTGCTGCCGCCGCAAACGGATGGACCTCTTGTCATCGAGGGGGCGGGCGGGCTTCTGGTGCCGCTGACAGACACATTGCTGTTCGCCGATATTTTCGCCCGCTGGCAAATTCCGCTTGTGCTGTGCGCCAGGACCTCGCTTGGCACCATCAACCACACGCTGCTCTCGCTCGAGGCGTTGCGGCGGCGCGCCATTCCGGTGCAGGGCGTGGTCTTCATCGGCGACGAGAACCGGGAAAATGAGCGCGTCATCGCCAATGTCGGCGCTGTTCGCCCGCTTGGCCGTCTGCCGCGCCTGCCGGAGATGACATCAGAGGCGCTGCATCAGGCATTTGCCCGACACTTCAATCTTGCTGATTTTCTGGAGGCGCCGGCATGAGCCGTTCCCCTGTCTGGCATCCTTTCACCCAGCATGGGCTGGAACCGCCGATGAAGCGCGTCGTATCGGCGGAAGGCGCATTTCTCGTCGATGAGGACGGCAACCGCCTGTTCGACGGCATTTCCTCCTGGTGGGTCATCACCCACGGGCACCGGCATCCCGCGATCATGGCCGCCATCCGCGCCGCGACAGAAGCCTTCGACCAGGTCATTTTCGCCGAGTTTTCCCATGAACCCGCCGAAGCGTTGGCGCGCGGGCTGATCGAGCTTGCGCCCGCCGGGCTAAGCCATGTGTTTTATTCCGATAGCGGCTCGACTGCGGTTGAGGTGGCGCTGAAAATGGCGCTGGGATATTTCCACAATCGCGGAGAAAAGCGCGACCGTATCGTGGTGATGGAGCATGGTTATCACGGCGATACGATCGGCGCCATGTCAACAGGTGAGCGCGGCGTGTTCAATGCCGCGTACGAACCGTTGCTCTTCGGCGTCGACCGGCTGGCTTTTCCGCAAGCGGGCGGCGAACAGCAGACATTGGACATGTTCGAGAGTTTCTGCCGTTCGGGCCGTATCGCCGCTCTGCTGATCGAGCCGCTGGTGCTCGGAGCCGGCGGCATGAAGACGTACGGCGCGGATATACTGGCCGGGCTGAAACAGATCGCTGAGCGCCATGGATGCCTCGTCATCGCAGACGAAGTGATGACGGGCTGGGGTAGAACCGGAACTCTGTTCGCCTGCGAACAGGCGGGTATTTCGCCGGATATACTGTGCACATCCAAAGGGCTTACGGGCGGCTCGCTGCCGCTCGCGGCAACGCTGTGCAGGGCGGAAATCTTCGATGCGCATTTTTCAACGGATCGCCGCAAGACCTTTTTCCATTCCAGTTCCTATACGGCCAATCCGATTGCCTGTGCAGCCGCTGTCGCCAATCTTCAGGTCTGGCGGGATGAGCCCGTGCTTCAGCGTATCGGGCAATTGCAACAGATGCTGCGCGACAATCTCCGGCGATTTGCGGATGACCGGCGTTTCACCGGTATTCGGCAAATGGGGACCATCGCGGCGCTTGACCTCGTGGTGCCTGCCGGCGGTTATCTCGCCGAGGCGGGGCCGCGCATGCGGCAATTGTTCCGCGAGCGCGGGTTCGTCATCCGCCCGCTCGGCAATGTGCTTTATCTGATGCCGCCCTATTGTTCGACGGGGGAAGATCTGACCAGCGCCTTTGACGCCATCGACGAGGTGGCCGGGATCGTCACCGAAACCGCATCGCCAAAATCGCCTGCGGCCGGCATCGCGTGAAAGCAGGGTGCGGCATGTTCAGCCTGTTCCAGAACCGTCTCCGAAAGCCCTGACAATGCAGACCCGTTCTTCCCGCATGGCCGGTTTTGGTCATGCCGTTCCGTCAAGATGTGTCGAAAATGCCGAGATAGAAACCAATCTCGGGCTGGAAGCCGGCTGGATCGAGCGGCGTACCGGCATCCGCACGCGTTATTGGGCGCAAGAGGGCGACACGTTGAGCGGCCTTGCGGCGAGAGCCGGCCGCATGGCGCTGGAAAACGCGGAAATCGGCTTCAACGACATCGCATTGACGCTGCTTGCGACCTCCACGCCGGATCACCTCTTGCCCCCCTCGGCGCCGCTGCTGGCACACAGGCTGGGCCTGACACGATCTGGTGCGATCGATCTCGCCGGAGCCTGTTCCGGCTTTCTTTATGCGCTCACCCTCGCGGATGGCTTTGTCCGCACCCATGGCCGCGCCGTCCTTATCGTTGCCGCCAATATATTGAGCCGCCGTATCAATCCGGCGGAAAGGGCAAGCGCGGTCCTGTTTGCCGATGCCGCCGGCGCTGTCGTACTCAAGCCGTGCAGAGAGGCGCAGCGCGGGCTTTTGTCGGCCGATCTCGTTGCGGATGGCGGCGGTTATGAGCTGATCCAGATAGCGGCGGGAGGCAGTAACCAGCCTTTCTCCGCTGATACATCCGCCGAAGAGGTGCTGATGACAATGCGCGATGGCCGCGAAGTCTTTTCCCGCGCCGTGACGCTGATGACGGAGACCTCGCAAAGGGTGTTGCATGAGGCCGGAATGGCGGCAGCCGACATCGACCGTTTCGTGCCCCATCAGGCCAATGCCCGCATGTTTGACGCCGTCTGCGGCAATCTCGGTATCAACAGGCAAAAGACGGTTCGCACCATAGAAAGCTTCGGCAATTCCTCCGCCGCAACCATTCCGCTTTCGCTGTCCATTACCAATGCCGAACGGCCCTTTGTGCAAGGCGAAACCCTGCTTTTAACGGCTGCGGGCGCGGGCATGTCTGGTGGAGCGGTCGTTTATCGCGTTTGAACAAGGCATCGCCATGACGCGTACCATTCCAAACTCAAGAACCTGATTTTACTTGGAGAAATTTGGCTGGGGAACCTGGATTCTCACATGATTTCAGAGACTTAATGAAATCGCCTTTGAATTCCCTCTGTTTTTCCATCGCGAGCGGCCGTGGATGCCACCTTTGTGCCCTGGCTTTGGGCATCAGTCAATATGGGTGTGGAGCGGAAATAATTTCCGCTTCGAGGCCGAAGCTCACCGTCCTGCGGTCGCCGCGCGGATGGCCGCTTTACGCCATCGAACGAACCCGCTCGCAATGAGCGACCGAGTTGGGGGCGGTAGCGGTGAACTTTAATAGGCAGACGTTAATCTGCCAGGCGCGGGTATCGCCGGACGAGCCCAGCAGTGGTGTTTAGGGTAGCGCATCAAATTCCCGCTGATGGCCATGCACCATCTCCCGCAGCCTAGCTGGCTGCAGCACTTCGACCGACTTGCCCCACGAGTAGAGGTGCCAACACATTTCAAGGTGGCCCGAAGCCCTAAAACGGACCAGCAACGAGCCATTTGCTTCCTCCTCGACAGTCTGCGTTGGGTGAAACACGAACCGTCTCGCGTGCGGCGCAGCGTCAGGGCTGAAGCGCCACACGACGTCGCCATGCTCGGCGGCGCTTTCGTAAGAGCCGAAGCCCTTCTCGGCGTGGGCGCGGATGCTGAAGCCGGGGTCGAGCTCGAAGCTCTCGCCCAGGACCTCGGCTGAGTATATCTCCTCTACACGATAGTGCTGGAGCCCCCCGCCTTTCTTCGCCATGTCGCGGGCAACGAGATAGCGACGCACGCCGAGCAGCAGCCCGTGCGGCGCGACAACGCGCTCGCTCGGCTTGTCCTGGGTACGCTTGCGGTAGACGATTCGTAGCAAAAATGGCCCCTTCAGGGCTTCCGAGATCGCTGCATCGACCTCGCTGCTGATTGCCGGCCGGGGGCCGGGACGGGCTGCATGGCCCAGCGCCTCAAGCAACGCCTCCTCATCGACGGCGAGCCGAGTCCCGGCGCCGGGTGGTAGGAGCGCGCGGACTTTGGATTGAAGCTGTCGTAGCATCGCAGCCTCCGCCGTCATATGTTGCGCCTCGAGCTCGCTGATCGCGGTGGCTATGGCTGCAAGTTCCTCGGCCGACGGAGTCAGCAACGGCGCGATTGCCTTAGCGTGGATGCGCCACCGGCGCTTGCGGTCCTCTCCGTCCTCGGACTCGGTCTGGGGAAATGCGGCCTGGAGCGCCTCCATCATTCGCTGCGCGGTGCGATGGGAGCAGCCCCATTCCTCGACGATCTCCTCCAGCGATACGCCACTCCGGCGCGTCGCCATCATTGCGAGCTTGAGCAGTTCCTGAGCCTTCGCAAACGACATGGAAATCACCACGACAGCTTTTGTCACCCTTATATGCTATATGGCAGGAAAGGGGAATGCGCATAAGGAAAGGGAAATGCGCATGCGTAAGATAGACGACGCTTTGAGGCTCTCGGCCTCTGACCTGATGCGCTTTAAGGGTTGTCGGCACGCGACCGCACTCGACCTACGCTTGATCGAAGTCGGCGACCTTGAGCCACGCAAGGACGGCACCGAGGCCGAATTGCTGCAGCGTCAGGGCGATGAGCACGAGCTCGCGTTCCTCGAGCAGATCAAGGCGAGCGGTCGCCGGGTCGTCGAGATACCCAAGGATGGAATCCCGCTCGAAGAGTCTGTGCGCCTCACCCTAGATGCGATGCGGGATGGACCCGACATCATCTTCCAGGGCGCACTGCTCGATGGCGCATGGGGCGGCTACAGCGACTTCCTCGAGCGTGTCGAACGGCCGTCCGATCTCGGCGTCTGGTCATACGAGGTCGTCGACACCAAGCTAAAGCGTAAGCCCGACCCAAAACATGTCCTTCAACTCTGCCTCTACAGCGACCTGATCGCGAAGGTGCAGGGGGTGGCGCCCGAGGCGGCCCATCTGCAGCTTGGCGACGGCAGCCGCTTCACCGTGCGTCTTTCGGAGGTATCCTCCTATGCGCGCCACGCCCGCCTTTTGCTAGAGACGTTCCTCGTCGAACGGCCCGAGACGCGACCCGAGCCGGTGTCGGCATGCGCGCTCTGTCGCTGGAGCGACCTGTGCGGGAAGCAGTGGGAGGTGGAAGACAGCCTCGCACTTGTCGCCGGAATCAGCCGGTCGCAACGCCAGAAGCTTGAGGCGGTCGGCGTGAGCACAATGGCAGGCCTCGCCGCCCGCGGTGAGCGCGTCCCGAGGATGGCGGCCGAGACACAGCGCAAACTGGTCGCGCAGGCGCGCCTCCAGTCGGCGCGACGCGCTGGCGGCCCACCCTCGTTCGAGCTGCGCGACGCGGAACCCGGCATGGGCTTCGGCCTCCTTCCCGCCCCCGACGACGGCGACATCTTCTACGACATCGAGGGCGATCCCTACTTTCCGGGCGGCCTCGAATACCTTCATGGCGTCTGGTATCGTGAGGGCGCGAACTGGCAGTTCCGGGCCTTCTGGGCGCATACCCGCGAGGACGAGGGCCGCGCCGCCGCTGACCTGCTGGCTTTCCTCGTCGACCGCATACGGCACTTCCCGAACGCGCACGTCTATCACTACGCCAACTATGAGATCGCCGCGCTCCGTCGGCTAACCGCGCAGCACCGCACCGGCGAGGCAGCGATGGACCAGCTCCAGCGGGAGCGGCGCTTTGTTGATTTGTTCAAGGTGGTCGCTGGCGGGATGGTCGCGTCCGAGAAGGGCTATTCAATCAAGGACCTCGAGGCCTTCTACATGGAGAAGCGGGCGGCTGACGTCGCGACCGCCGGCGCTAGCGTCGTCTTCTATGAGGAGTGGCGGCAGACGCGGGAGCAGCGACTTCTCGACGAGATACAAGACTACAACCGCACCGACTGCGTCTCGACGCAAATGCTCCGCGACTGGCTGATCCGCGACGTGCGCCCGGCAGGTATGCCGTGGCCCATGCTCGGCGCCATGCCCGAGGATGGCAATCTCTCCAACGTCGATGCCGAGGACGAGGAGGTCGCGGTGCTGCGTACGCGCTTGCAGCCGGCCCGCGCGCGGCTCGGCGAGCGCGTTGCCGACTTGCTCCTTGACCTCAGCCAGTTCCACAAGCGCGAGGACAAGCCGACCTGGTGGGCGATCTTCGACCGCCTCGCGCAGGAAAGCGAGGAACTGCTTGACGACCTCGAGTGTATTCAGGGACTTGAGGCCATAGGTGAGCCTGTAAAAGTCACCGCGAAGTCGTTCGAGCGTACCTACCGCTTCCCGCCGCAGGAAACGAAGCTGCGCGCGGGCAAGTCGCCGTGCGTGAAGCCGGCGGCTATGCCCGAGGACGTCAACCTCCGTTCCATTAACCACGAGGCAAACACTCTGGTGCTACGGCGCTCGACGGCGAAAGGGTCGCTTCCCGACAGGCTCGACCTCATACCGCCGCAGCCGCTCCGCAACAGCGTCCTCAAAGACGCAGTCGCTGCGGTGACCGAGGAGATCATCGCCAACACCGGCCGGCTCCCGGCTGTCGAGCATCTGCTGACGCAGTCGCCGCCGGTATTTGTCGATGGCCTGCGACCCGTCAGTGTAATTCCGACCGATGGCGACCTTCCCATCGAGACTAGCCGCGCGATCGCGGCGATGGCGGGAACGACGCTCGCGATCCAGGGCCCGCCGGGCACCGGCAAGACCTTCGTCAGCGCGCTCTCGATCGTGGACCTCGTCCGCGCGGGCAAGCGCGTCGCGGTCTCATCCAACAGCCATAAGGCGATCAGCAACCTCCTCGAGGCGGTGGTCGATCGGGCACGCTCAGAGGGCGTGGCGTGCCGCGTCGTCCAGAAGGCGTCCGATGACGGCGATGACGAGGGGCACCCCGGCATTGTCGTCGTTAACGACAACGACGCGCCAGAGATCGCGACGGCGCACGTGGTCGGTGCGACTGCTTGGCACTTCGCTCGCTACGCTGATTTCGCCTTCGACTACCTTGTCGTCGACGAGGCAGGGCAGGTCTCAATCGCCAACATCCTCGCCATGGCCCGCTGCGCTCGCAACATCGTGCTTGTCGGCGACCCTATGCAGTTGCCGCAACCACTGCAGGGCAGCCATCCCGGTGACAGTGGCAGGTCGTGTCTGGAATACCTAATCGACGGCCATCGGGTCGTGCCGTCCGACCGTGGTGTCTTTATGCCGATCAGTCGCCGCATGCATCCGCGGGTATGCGGCTACATCTCGACGGCAGTCTACGAGAGCCGACTAAGGAGCGACGAGGAGGCCGGCGGCCAGACGCTCGTCTCCCGCAGGGGCGACGACTTGGTCGGCGCTGGCATGCGTGCCGTCGCACACTTCGGCCGTTCGCAGGTCAGCCCTGAGGAAATCGACGCCATTGTTGCACGGATCGCGGAGGTGGAAGGCTCGACATATCGCGACAGAGATGGTCGCGAGCGTATCGTCGGTCATGCCGATATCCTCGTCGTTGCGCCCTACAACGCACAGGTAAACGCGTTACGGGCGCGGCTGCCGGGGACGGTCCGGGTCGGCACGGTCGACCGTTTCCAAGGCCAAGAAGCGCCCATATGCTTAGTGTCCATGACAACCTCGAGCGGCGAGGAGCTGCCGCGCGACATCGCATTCCTGTTCTCGCTGAACCGGATCAACGTGGCAGTCTCGCGTGCCCAAGTCGCAGCGATGGTATTTGCCGCTCCAGCGCTTCTTGAGACTCCGTGCCGGACGATCGAGGAAATCGCGCTGGTCAACGCACTCTGCACGTTACGCGAATATGGGGGTGACAGCTTCTGACACCCGCGTGTGCGACTGTGCGGTGATGAAGTGGCACCTTTGAGACATCAGCTTTCGTCACATAATCGACAGCCATAGCCATGGCGGCGATCCCAATTCCACGCGAGGCTTACCCAAGGCGCTGAGTGGCCTGGAAAGGGATCGATATGAACCAGCGAGAAACATTCCCAATGAACGAACTGCCTAAAGGTATTCACAACATAACCCGTCTGCCGAGCGCGCCGCTCGGCGAGCTCTGGAATTCGATTGTCTTAGACGAGGGCACCAAGGCCAAGCTGCTGTCGCAGGCCGTGCTCAATTTCACGCTGCGTTCGAAGGTTTCGCGCTCGGTGATCCCGTTGCATGGCGTCATTATGCTTACGGGCGTTCCTGGGACGGGGAAGACCTCGCTCGCCAAGGGGCTGGCACATCGCGTTGCCCAAGCTTTCCGCAGCGATGCCTTCCGCCTTCTCGAAGTGGAGCCTCATTCTCTCGCCAGTGCTGCCCACGGCAAGACCCAGCGCGCAGTGACCGATCTTTTCGGCCAGGCGATCTCAGAGGCCGCACAGGTCGGTCCGACGATCGTCCTGCTGGACGAAGTTGAGACTTTGGCGGCGGACCGCGGCAAGCTAAGCCTTGAGGCAAACCCCGTCGATGTCCACCGCGCCACGGATGCAGTCCTTGTCCAGCTCGATGCCCTTGCAGAAAAGCATCCAAACCTTCTGTTCGTAGCTACGAGCAACTTCCCCAAGGCCGTTGACGACGCGTTTCTCTCGCGTTGTGATCTCATTCTCGAAGTCCCGCTCCCCACCAAGGAAGCCTGCCTGCTCATCCTGCGCGATTGCCTTGGCGGCCTTGCTAAGGTCTTCCCGGAGATGGGGAAGCTCACGGACGCTAAGGGTTTGGAAGAGTGCGCTGCTGCCTGCGTCGGTTTGGATGGCCGCGCCATTCGCAAGATGGTGGCTAACGCACTGGCTTCCGACCAGGCCACCGCGATGAACCCGGGCAGCGTGACAATGTCGGCAATCATCGCTGCCGCAAAATCAGCCCATAAGACTCGCGTCAAGGAGACCCGTACATGAGCAGCACCTACTCCCGCGTCTTCCGCAGCAATCCTCACCGCGATGCGCTCGACACCTGGGAGGAGATTGTCGAGCTGCTCACGCAGGGGCGTAATGGTTCAGATCGGAACGAACTTCTCGCGGCAGGCGGCACGGCGGCGAGCGTCATCGCCGACCAGGCGGCCAAGGACGCTGCGATTGTAGTGACCTGCGACGGCCCGCGCACGCGCATATACACCCTCCATGATGACGATGCCATCGATGGGTCGGATGCAAAGGAAGACACGCTGGGCTACGACCCTCTGAAGGGCGATTGGAAGTTGTCGCTACCTTGCCCCACCGACGACCTCGAATGGGTCAACAACTCGCTGAAGAAGCAGAGCAACCGGATCACCGCCCGCGACAGCGCGGAAACCGCTGGCAGTGATACCACGAAGCCCTCCACCAGCGGCGCGCTCGTCCTCAATCCGAAAGGTTTCCTCGGCTCATGACCACCGTTGCCGTAAACACCTACACCCACTCGGTAACCTACGTGGCCGACAATATCCTCAAGAGCCTCAAAGACATCATCCGTCTGAGTGGACTCGATCCTTCGAACCTTGTCAACGACTGGGACACCAACATGCGGGCTCTCAAGACGTGGTTGGGGACGCAAGACCTCGAAAGGGTTGTGCTGGAAATCTACAACAAGACGACAGGTGCGCTCATCGTCCGCTGGGACATCGACATCGTCTATAGCTGGAACGGCGGCGGCGGCTTTTGGACTGACACTGATCAGCTCAAGTATCACCTTCGCAAGGCGGGTGTCGCACCTTCCGACGCCTGCTACGACATCAAGATGAAAAGCAAACCGGGACGACCGGACGTGCAGGGCTGGGGCCCCGGCTCTTACCGTTCTACCGATGGCTTCATTCGTCACAATCTCGGATCGACGATCGACCACAATGGCCTAGGCGGAAGCGCAGCCTACTGGAGGAAGAGCTGATGCTTACGACCGACGACGCGTTCAGGAAATTCAAGTCGAGGCTTGAGCTTAACGACCGCGAACAGGAAAACGCGTCAAAGAGGCAGAACGAGGTGAGAGACTATCTCGATACCAAGTTCGCCATAGCCAACAGCTTCTTGACAGGGTCTTACAAGCGTCACACCAAGACCAAGCCGCTCAAGGACATCGACATCTTCTTCGTCCTCAAGGAAAGCGAACGTTCCAAGTACCGTGACAAGACCCCCTCTGTTGTCCTCGACGATTTCCATAAGGCACTCGTCGAGAAATACGGCGAGAAGGCGGTGCGCAAGCAGGGCCGTTCGGTGAACGTCGACTTCGGCGTTGCGGTAGACGCCGAGGACAATACCGACTACCGCATCCTGAGCGTCGACGTCGTTCCTGCCTTCCCGTCTGGCGACGACTTTGAAATCCCAGACACGGACAAAGGCGAGTGGATCAAGACGAATCCCAAGATTCACGCTCAGAAAGCGATTGATGCGCACCAGGCTTTCTCCAACGAATGGAAGGGCCTGGTCCGCATGGTCAAATATTGGAACAACAATCCAAGGCACGGAGCCGACAAGCCCGTCAAGCCGTCGTTCCTCATCGAGGTCATGGCGCTCGAGTGCCTCTACGGCGGATGGCAGGGCCGCTTCGACTACGAAATCGAGGGGCTGTTCTCGACACTGGCCGACCGCATCTTCGACACCTGGGCCGATCCCGCCAGGCTCGGCCCGCCGATCAGCGACGGCATGGACGGCACCCGCAAGCAGCGTGCACGCGATCTTCTCATGGCAGCCGGCCGCGATGCTCGAAGCGCCATAAATCTCGCCAAGCAGGGACGCAACGGCGACGCCTTGAAAGCATGGCGCGCACTGTTCGGTCCCAAGTTCCCGCTCTCCTGAAGAAAAGGAAGACCTGATGTCCGAATGGTCCCTGTCACAACTCCTTTCCTCGTTGCACGAAGACATCCAATCGCGGCTGTCGGTGGCGCGCAAGAGCTTCCAGCACCCCGGGATGAAGGGCGACGCGAGCGAAAGCGTCTGGATCAGCCTGCTGGAGAAGTACCTGCCCTCCCGATACAGCGTCGCCAAGGCCCACGTCGTCGACAGCAGGGGGAAATTCAGCGAGCAGATCGACGTGGTCGTTTTCGACCGGCAGTATTCGCCGTTCATCTTCACCTACGAGAACCAGACGATCATTCCCGCCGAGAGCGTTTACGCCGTCTTCGAGGCGAAGCAGACTGCCGACGCGCAGCTCGTCAAATATGCTCAGGAAAAGGTTGCTAGTGCCAGGCGGCTCCATCGGACGAGCCTGCCGATACCGCACGCGGGCGGCGTCTATCCAGCGAAGCCCTTGATCCCAATTTTCGGCGGAATCCTGACTTTCGAGAGCGAATGGAGTCCGCCAATGGGCAAGTCGCTTGAAGCGATCCTCCTCGATGGCACCGGCGACCGCCAGTTGGATATCGGGTGTGTGGCGTCGCACGGCCACTTCGCACGCAACGGCGCAGGCGGATATGACTTCGTGTCCGAGAACAAGCCAGCCACCGCATTCCTGTTCAAGCTGATCTCTCGGCTACAATTCAGCGGCACCGTCCCTATGATCGACATCGACGCCTATGGTGAATGGTTGGCGAAGTGATCGACGACGTCCAACAGTGTTGGCATGTCATGGGTTAACAAATGGGGCCTCGCGATAGCGCATCGTCACGATAGGCGGTGAACAATCCGCTGCCCGAGGGAACCGACGCATGCTCATTGATTGGAGACAAAGCTCCACCATCTGCACCGATGTTCGCAATCGGCAGTGGGTTCAATTGATCGCCGCAACACACTCTGCAAATCTTTCCGCGGGCGTCTGATAAAGCACGGTCTTCCTTGGACGTTCGTTGAGCTGCCTGGCGATTGCGGACGAGGCCCATTGTGTGTCGAAGTAGTGCGACGATTTTAGGCGCGACTACCGCTAGTCAGCCGCTTTATCAAGGAACATCGGGCGATGAAACGCCTGCTCAGGTGCTTTGCCTAACCGCCACCGCGTCGAAAAGCTTGGGGATCGTGCGCGCCGCGGCGCCCTGCCGGCTGACAAGAGAAGGCTTTTCGGGCACTGCGCATCAATTCAACCAGTTGCGGTGTCTGACGCGAATTGACACCCATGGCGTTTATTTTAGAAGCTGCGATCCGGTGAAACGATTCTTCTTCGGCTCATTCTTGTTCGAGATTGTAGGGCGACCATGAAAGACATTGCGGCAGTATCTGTTTTTCGGCAACCGACTTGATGCTGCGGTGCGGCGAGAGACCGGAGCCTGGTGAGGACAGCGAAGATGCGGCCCTGCTGCAGAGACAGGGCGAAGCACACGAAGCGGCGCACTTAGAAAATTGAAGCCTCCGGCTGGTCGGCGTTCGCCATCCCGCGTGATGATCTGACCGCCGATGCCGACGCCACTTGAGATGCCTTTAGCGCTAGGGACTGAGGTCGTGTTGCAGGGAGCGTTCCTGTCGGGCAACTGGGGCGGATGGTTGAATTTCTGATGCGAGTGGACCGCCCTTCGGCGCTTGGCGGGCTCGAGTATGTGCACGGTATCTGGCACGACGGGCAGTTTTGGGCCTTTTGGGCGCATGATCGCGCCGTGGAGGCACGGGCGCTTGAGGGTCTTCTGACTTTCTTTAGTACGCGTTTGGAGGAATACGCGAAACGAAATGTGGGACGGGTGAGCAGATTCGGTTGGTGAACACGTTGTGTGCATTGAGCATTATGGAAATTCAGAGTGAAACAAACGATGACAGAAGATGAAAGCGGTTGGGTTCAGATCCAAAAGGAACAAGCTGTAGCCTTTGGCAAGCCAGTCCCTTCTGGTTTCGTTGTTCGCCAGGGTTCAACCGCGATGCGTGTGGGATCTCCAGACAAGAAACGGGATAGGCCCGAGCGAGATCGATTGTTAGAGCAGGGTGTTTTAGTTCCCGATGAGAACCCAGCGCTTTTCCGTTTTGCTGTCGATCATGTATTCAACAGTCAGAGTCGCGCGGCGGGAGTGGTAATCGATGGAAATAGCAATGGTAGTCATTGGCGACCAGCTACAAGCGTTCCTCCGATTGAAGCCGATGCAAGGAGTATCTTCACGAGAGCCGAGATTGAAGCGGCTATGGATGCCTTTGATCGCCACAGCCTGACCGGTGAAAACGCAGAGATATTCAGTCAGTTCGGAGAACCTCGTGATTACTGGGTGCGCTCCAGTCGTGAGCGCCCAAAGCGCGTTTATCCCACGAAGCCACTGGTCGGCTTCATCTTGCAGAAGATCGACCTGAACGGAGGATGGGGGCAGAAAGCGGATGCGGCTGCGCGACTACACAATTCGGGCTTCATTATTGTGGACCAGGATGACAAGCCTGTTCCGCCTCCCGAACGCTACGACCACCTTATACGCGACGCTGACCGCATTCGTCTTTGCGCGCGAAATTATTTCATTGAGCCGGGGCGAGAGCGGAATGCTCCAAAGGTGGCTATTCGCGCCAGCCAGATCGCCGAGGCAATGGACCTACCAGACGCATTTCCGAACATCTGCAGTGCACTTGGTGGCAAGAAGTTCCAGCAATTGGCTCAGGTGCCACCCCCAACTCATACCGAGCCGAACCCCAGCAGCTCAACCATCTTCACTTACAAGCTCGCATCGCAAGCGGAGGTAGCCACCGTGATAGAAGCAAAAACAACACCAACACGCTCGGCAACCAACCTGATTCTTTACGGCCCGCCGGGAACCGGCAAGACTTACGCCACCGCATTGGAAGCCGTTCGACTGTGTTTGGGCGACTCAGCGGCCGAACTTCTGCGCGCTGAACGCGAGGCCCTGATGGTCGAGTATCACCGTCTTTCCAGCGAGGGTCGGATTGAGTTCGTTACCTTTCACCAGTCGATGACCTATGAGGATTTCGTCGAGGGCCGTCAGCCCATGACAGGATCGGACGATAGTGAAGAAACGTCTTCAGCGGGTTTCCGGCTAGAAACCGTGCCTGGAATTTTTCGGCGCATTGCCAAGCGAGCCGAAACGGGCTTAGGCAAGACGGCGATCTGCAATCGGATCACGATTGATGGTAGACAAATCTACAAGATGTCAGTTGGCTTCAGCCGAGACGCCGGAGATCAAGACCTCTTCGAGGAAGTGATTGAGGGCGGCTACACCGTTCTGGACTGGGAAGACATCGACTGGAGCGACCCAAAGTATGAGGCTGCTGAGGAAATCCTGAAAACTTGCCAGTCAGAAGGAAAGATCGAGGGACCGGTCACTTTACAGTCTGGCCAGGTGTCAATCACCGACACGTTTCGAAATCGTCTCAAGCGAGGCGATATCATTGTCGTGTCGAAAGGGAACCGGTTGGTCCGAGCTATAGGTGAAGTGATCGGCGACTACGAATATCATCCGCGGCCAGAGGGAAACTATGGCCACAGGCGTGCCGTTCGCTGGCTCTGGCACGACGTTGCGGGTGTGCCGGTCACCGAGATCTATGATGGCAATTTTACGATGCGGTCGATCTACGGGTTGAGGAAAGAGCGCCTCAATATTCCTGCCCTCGAGCGCTACATGAATAGCACGATCAAGGGGGTTGATGCCGGCGCTGAACGCGAGGCTTTTGTGCTGATCATCGATGAGATCAACCGGGCCAATATTTCAAAGGTCTTCGGCGAACTGATCACGCTCTTGGAGCCCGACAAGCGGTTGGGTATGCCGAACGAAATCCGTCTTGCGTTGCCATATTCCAAATTGCCGTTCGCTGTGCCCGCGAACCTGCACATCATCGCGACGATGAATACGGCCGACAGGTCAATTGCGCTTCTGGACACTGCGCTACGGCGTCGGTTCGCGTTCCGCGAGCTAATGCCAGATCCTCATGTGCTGCCAAATAATGTTGAAGGGATCAATCCTCAGAAGCTTCTGCGCACAATCAACGAACGGATTGAGTATCTGTTCGACCGCGAACATCAGATCGGTCATGCCTATCTCACCGGCTGCGATACCCGCGCCAAGATCGCAGCGGCGATGCGATACAAGGTGATCCCCTTGTTATCCGAGTATTTCTACGAGGATTGGTCAAAGGTTGCCGCGGTCCTCGGCGACGCGGCGCAGAGCAATCCGCGGTTCTTGGTGCGAGATGTCATATCCGCGCCACCCGGATTGGACTCTGACACGGTATCTGGCGTTCGCTATCGCTGGCGCGTCCGTCCCGAGGTTCAAGGTGATCGCGATGGCGGTTTTGACTTCACGGAGTTCGAAGTCGAATGACCGCTTTCAGCGTGCTGGAATACCGGTCGCTCCCCCGCGGTGACGGGCCTGGCTGTATCCCGGACAGGATGGCCGACCGCCTGGCCGCAGTTAGCAAGACGTCGATTTTTGCTGGACGGGGCGAAAGGGGCGTGCTCGAGGACCGCCGGCATGAGTTGCGCGCCCGCGGGGTGGTTGGTGTCATCGCGGCCGAGGATTGCAGCCTGGAGATCCTTCCTAAGATCGACGTACCGGCCGCACATGGCTCGATAGAAGAGCGGGGCGAAATCCGCAAGCGTCTTGTCCACATGCTCGCCGTGGCGCTGGACATGAAGATCGAGACTGGGCGCTTGTCGGAACTGGACTGGCAGCACGAAACGCTTCTCGAAATCCTGGTCCGGATATTTTGTGGAAAGCTCACGGAAGCTGTCCGTCGCGGTATGCCACGTAAATATATTGGCCAAGAGGACGACTTACCCGCGTTGCGCGGGACGCTTGACGTGTCCCGCCAATTCACTCGCCATGCGGTTAATCCCAGCCGCCTCGCTTGCCGATTTGACGAGCTGTCCACCGACATCGCGTTGAACCGCGTCATGAAGGCGGCACTTGCCCATCTTTCCAAGCTGTCGCGCAGTACGTCCAATCTCCACCGGCTTCGGGAGTTGGCATTTGTCTATGCGGACATTTCGGCCATTCCGGTTCCCGCTCTGCGGTGGGATGAAGTCGTGATCGACCGGACCAATCGTGGCTGGCAGGATCTAGTCGGAATGGCGCGGATGTTCTTGCGCAGCCAATTCCAGACCACAAGCGCCGGGGCCGGCCAGGGAACAGCGCTTCTGTTCGAAATGAACACGCTTTTCGAGGAGTACGTCGGACGGTTGGTTGCACGCGCGATGGCAGGAACAGAGTACAGCGTCACGCTACAGGGCGGGCGGGAGTATTGTCTGACGGCTCAAGACAGCGGGCGTCAGGTTTTTCAAACCAAACCTGACATCCTGATCCGCCGTGGCAGCGAGGTTGTGCAAGTGATAGACACCAAGTGGAAAAGGATTTCCTCTAGGATTGATGATCCTAAACAGGGCGTTTCCCAATCTGATGTTTACCAGATGATGGCCTATGCCCACCTTTACAAGGCACCTCACTTGACCCTGCTTTACCCCCACCACACAGGACTTTCGGGGCACGATGGCATCCAAGGGCAGTTCTGGATTTCGGGACAAGCCACGACACTTGAAACTGTGAGCATCGACGTGGCACTTGGCGCTGACGACGATATCGTTGCACGGCTAAAAAAAATCATTGTTCCCGCAACCGGCAAAGGCGTCATGGTACCCGGTTAAGCCATGAATAAATCAGACGCTTAAAGGTGGAACGGGCGTTATGCCGCCATGACGTTAAAGCGTGCCTCAATTGGTTTCCGGGGCCTTGAAAGGCGTGGGGGGCTCCTGGCTATAAAAATACTTCATCCGCCTTCGATGCGGGCACGCGGTTCGATGTGCCGAGATCAAGGATTCCGATGGATCGGAAGCCGGCAGGATGCCGTCCGAGCAGCTTAATCCTCCGTCGCTGCCATCGCCAGTTCGTTGAGCTGCATTCCATCTGGTCGATCAGGTGCGCCCTGTGCTCGGAAACGCCCGCCGCGCAGTTCACGCCTCAGCTTCTTCTTGAATTTTGAGGATGGGGCTGCCATAGAACAGAAAGTGAACATAGCTATTTTCTATGCCGTGATCGAACGTCTGTTTGCGATTGCTTATCCATCAACATGGTTTTGTAGCCTTGGGAGCCCAGCCAATTGACGAATCAGGGCCTTCCGCCGAGAACTTGGCCGACACAGGGGAATGGACATTGGGTGATCTGAAGTGGGAAAAGCTGCTCAATTCGCAGCGCCGTAAGGACAAGGCCAAAGGAAAGAGGGCAGAGCGCTCTGCCAAGACCGCCGAACATCGTACCGAACTCGAGCGCGACCACGACCGAATTCTGTTCTCTACGCCGGTCCGGCGCATGCAAGACAAGACCCAAGTCTTTCCCCTTGATCCTCATGACAGTGTTCGCACCCGCCTGACACATAGCCATGAAGTAGCTAACATGGCGCGCAGTTTTGGTACGGCCCTTGTGTACGTCTATCCAGAACAGTTCAATCTGCCAGAGAGCCTCAACGCGGAACGAAACGTTCCAGCCCTGCTCGAAGCAATTGGTCTTGCACACGACCTCGGCAATCCACCGTTCGGCCACCAAGGCGAGGACGCCATACAGTCCTGGATGAAGGCTCGGGCACCAGATATTTTCGAGGGGCTCGACGGAGCCGCACTCAGGGAAGACTTCCTCAAGTTCGAAGGCAACGCCCAGGCTTTCCGACTTCTGACGCGACTGCAAATAGTCAATGATTCTTACGGTCTGAACATGACCTATGCGTTCCTCGCAGCGCTCATGAAGTATCCCAGCCCGTCGGACAAGGTGAACAAGAAGATCTTGGCGCGCAAGAAGTTCAACTATTTTCAATCGGAAGCCGATATCGCCAAGGAAGTGTGGGCGGAAACAGGCTTGGCGGAGGGTGTTCGGCATCCACTGACCTTCATCATGGAGGCTTGCGATGACATCGCCTATTCCATTGTCGATGTCGAAGATGCTGCCAAGAAGGGCTTGGTAAACTTCGATCGGCTAGCAGGGTTCCTTGAGTTCGAAGGCTCTGATGATGCATGCATTGCTTCTGTCATCGTCAAGGCAAGGCAGCAACACCAAGAATTTCGTGCGCAGTCTTTGTCTGCCGCCGAACTCGACGACATCACCATGCAGATGTTCCGAGTTAATGCCATCGGCGTCATGATCGTGGCGGCGACCAAGGCTTTTGCCGAAAACTTGCCGGCCATGATGGCGGGCACTTTCGACAAGGAACTCATGGCTGAATCCGATGCCAAACGCTTGTGGACACTGCTGAAAGAGTTCGCCGGCAAGCACATATATCCGCACCGCCAGGTGCTGGAGGTCGAGTTGAAGGGACATCAAACGATTCATGGGCTCATGGACATCTTCTGGGCCGCGATCACCAACCGGAAAGATCCGCTTGATATAGGGTCGAAGCGAACCTCTCCCGTGCACAGCTACGTCTATTCACGTATCTCGGAGAACTATCGGCGAGTTGCTGAATCTCCGGACAATCGCATGCCAATCCGCTACCGTGAACTGCAACTGATGACGGACATGATGTCGGGCATGACGGATAGCTTCGCGATTTCGCTGCTGGAGGATCTGCGTGAGCGAGGAGCGGTATGAGTGCTGTCCACCACGTTCGGGACCTGGATCTAAGTCACGACATTGCCGACTTCATCAGAGGATCGCACGGCGGCGACATCGGCAGCCTGGTAGATATTCTGAGCGGTGCTGGCGATAGTGCAATTTTTGGCGGTCTGCCGCGTGATTTCGCGCGCGAAGGGCGTAACGCCTTCAACTCCGATGTCGATGTGGTGGTGGATGCGTCGCCGGATGTGTTGGATACCCTTCTTGCCGCGCTTGGCGGTCACCGCAACCGCTTTGGCGGATACAGGCTCAAATATGGTCGGTTCGATTTCGACGTGTGGGCGCTGCAATCGACATGGGCCGTAAGCAATGGCTACGTGGCCGCGCACTCTCTGAACGATCTGATCAAGACCACGTTCTTCGACTGCGATGCCGTGCTCTTCCATTGTCGCACGCTTGAAATCACAAGTTCGGACCGGTTCTGGACAAGTATCAAACACGGCATCGTCGATATCAACCTCGAAGCCAATCCACATTATATCGGCACGCTGGCACGCACCTTGCGGATTTTGTTGGATTGGCGTCAGGACCTGGGTCCCAAGCTTACCAGCTATTTGGTAGAGGGCATGGCCCGCAACGGTGGCGAGATTGTGGACTATGTTGCCCGCAACGGCCTTGGGCGCCGCCTAGCAGCAGGGAGCGATCCGAATGCCGTGATTTTGGAAATCTGCAAACACGCGGCGGGCCGATCATCTTGCAATCGCTTGGTTAAGTTCAACCCACTTCACTACGGCCCGTACGTGGCAGGAGACCAGGGGACGTGTCCGGAGACCATCAGGGGCCTTGTGGCGCGGTAGCGTCGGAGAAACAGTCCTCATGTCGCTCCCCTGCGGGACGAACGATCGCGGCTCCGTCGAAAAACTCGGGTTGGATGGAAAACGCTTTCGATTGATCGTACCGGCGCCACGGCAAATGGACTGACCACAAGACGGAAATTATTTCCGATATCTCAGCGCACAAAAAGATCTTCTAATTGATCCAACCTTCGCTCATCAGCCGCTCATAAGCGACCTTGATATGCGCCGGCTTCATAAGCTCGCGCTTGCGAGCATTCCAAGCGTGGACTCGTTGGATAACCTCGTCCAAGCTCTTGCTCTCGCTCTCCCCAGCGGCCCAATGGACTGTGCCCAGAAGTTCCATGCCGTAAGGTGACTCAAAGCCATCGATCAGTTTAGCAATTCGCTGAACGCGCTCATTTGTTGTCGGATCGCCGGCAGCAGAAAAGTAACTTTCCGCATCGTTCAGTGCTGCATCCAGAACTGTGATTTCTGAAGGTTTTGTTCCGTCACCGACACCCTTCAAGTAGGCTCCATCCATCTTTGTCAGGACGTGCCTAAGGGCAGGCGCGTAGGGCCCGTAGGTATATTTTTGGAATTTAAGGGTTCCCAGGTCCTGACCTGCACGCATCAGAAAGTAAGCGAGCTTCTGCACCTCAATCTGACTCAATGGGTACATCATCTGCCGATAGATCGAGAGTACCTTGATAACCGCTGCCCGACCTGCGGTCATCTTCGGTTTAGCGGCTTCCGGAGCCAATTCGCGCACGTTTTCGGCTGCACTGGGTTCGAAAAGCTTGACCTCAACGTTCGGCACTTCTGCGAACGCCCCAAGAATCAGAGGCTTTACCGCACTCCACTCAAGTCCACCGTTGCCACATCCGAGTGGCGGCAGTGCGATGGATCTGATTTTGAGCCTCCGGATCTGCTCTACGAGGTCCTCAAGGCCACATTCGATATCGGACAAACGCGACGGCTGCCGCCAATGGCGCTTGGTGGGGAAGTTGATGATAAATTTCGGTTCTGCAAGTTGCCCGTTGTCGAACACGAACATCTTGCAGGGCACAACCTCACCGGCCTTGCACGCCGCTTCGTAGGCTTTGAAGTTGGAAGGCCACTTGCGCTTGAACTGGAGGGCAATGCCCTTGCCCATGACGCCGACCGTGTTGACGGTGTTAACAATCGCGTCAACGCGCTGCTCTAGCAGATCGCCGTGAGCAATCTCGACCGCCATGATTTCCTCTCAATAGTACCAACCCGGAACGATCTGGATCGGTGGATTCCAGCCCGTATTCGCCAGCGCCATTTGAACTTGGCTGGCCATTTGCGGGGACTTTACCCCGATTTGGGTAATTACAGCAAGCGGCACCGAGTCACGTACTAGAAACTCTGCCTGGCGTGTCTCCATCCGCATCATATGGGCTGGAGTCGATCGATTCTGCCAATACTTGCAATATCCGCCGAGCAGCGGATTCTCGAAAAAGATACTCCAGTTGATCTGATTGAGATCATTCAAATCGCTGAAAAATGAAGCGATTGCCATGACCGCGTGGTAGTCGGTGAATACAAATGGAGCACCTTGGTTGGCGATGATCTGCGCTGTTGTCGTCAAGTAGACGATATCATTCTGAGTTAAGTCACAGCCAGGAACGTTGCCTTTGTCGATCGTCATCAGCATTGGCGATCGCGGAGCGAAATGAAACGGCACATAATGATGGAGTGTCCCTCCGGGAGCTATTGGTACCATTGTACGCGCCCGGCGGTCCTGAATTGTCTCGTACGCGATGTTGGTGGGACTGAGCCCATTTGCCGTCAATCGCTCCTTAGACAACAGCGCCCCCGATGACGCGATCGCCGCAAGGTTGGCGATCGCGGTTATGTGAAACAGGTGCGTAGGGACCGGCACAGCCATTCGAGGGATGCTCCTGGGGCTAGCTATTCACGCTTGACTCAATGCTGAATATAGCAAATATAGCAAACATGACAAACGCACAAGACCCCTCCGCCATCCTTCGCGCCATCCGTGCGAAACTCGATTTAACCCAGGAGCAGCTCGCCGAACGTCTCGGCGTCTCCTTCGCCACAATCAACCGATGGGAGGGTGGTCTGAACGCGCCCCAAAAGGCCGCGCGCGCAGCCATAACCGCGCTGGCGGTCGAGGCGGGCGTGGACGTCGGGATCGGCGAATTCGCTGAAACGGCTGCGGCAGTCGGCGTGACCAGGCGTAGGAGCGTAAGAACGTTAGCGCCTTCGACGAAATCAATGGAGCAAATGCTGTGGGACGCCGCCTGCTCGATCCGGGGCGAGAAGGATGCTGCCAAGTTCAAGGACTATCTGCTGCCGCTGCTGTTCCTGAAGCGCCTGTCCGATGTCTTTGACGATGAGATCGAGCGCTTGTCGGAAGAGTATTGCGACCTTGAGACAGCTTTGGAGATCGCGGAAAGCGATCATTCCCTGCTTCGCTTCTATCTGCCTCCAGAGGCACGTTGGGGTGTCATTAGCGGCCGCGCCACCTATGATTGGCCGCTTGACGGCAAGGGCGAGACAACCAAGCCGAAGGATATCGGCGAGCATCTGACCAAAGCGGTCCGTACCGTGGTTAAGCAGAATCCCGCGCTGTCTGGCGTCATCGACGTGGTCGACTTCGCCGCCGAACGTAATGGCGAGCGGGATGTCAACCCGGCCAAGCTTCGTGGCGTGATCGAAACCTTCTCCGATGCCCGCTACCGCCTCGGCCTTGCCGATGTGCAACCGGATTTCCTCGGCCGCGCCTATGAGTACCTCTTGCGGAAATTCGCCGAAGGTTCGGGGCAGAGCGCGGGAGAGTTCTTCACGCCGACCGAGGTCGGCTTTCTCATGGCGCACATCATGCGGCCCCGCCCCGGCGAAGACTGCCACGACTATGCCTGCGGTTCGGCCGGTCTTCTAGTGAAGCTGCAATTGGTCGCGCGCGAACTCGATCCCACCAGCAGGGTGCCGCTCAAGCTCACCGGCCAGGAGCTTCAGGCCGAGAGCTACGCCGTGGCGCAGATGAACGGCATCATCCACGACATGAGCATCGAGATCGCGCGCGGTGACACGATGATCAATCCGAAGTTCCGCACAGCGGACGGCAAGGTGAAGACGCATGACGTCGTCGTCGCCAATCCGATGTGGAACCAACCCTTCGCGCCGGATGTGTTCGCCAACGATCCGTTCGATCGCTTTCGCACGGCGGGCGGCATCACAACCGGCAAGGGCGATTGGGCCTGGCTTCAGCACACTCTCGCCTGCCTGGGTGATCACGGTCGCGCCGCCGTGGTGCTCGATACCGGCGCGATGACGCGCGGCTCGGGCAGCAAGAACGAGGACAAGGAACGCAACATCCGCAAATGGTTCGTCGATCATGACCTGATCGATGGAGTGATCCTGCTGCCGGAAAACCTGTTCTATAATACAGGCGCCCCAGGTGTGATCGTAGTGCTGAACAAGCGCAAACCGGCGGTGCGCAAGGACAAGATCGTCCTTCTCAACGCCAGCAAGCGGCTCAAGAAAGGCAAGCCCAAGAACTACATCCCTGAGCATGACATCCGGCCGCTGGCGGCTGCCTTCCTGAAGGGCGAGCCGGTCGAGGGCGAGATTGCCGTCATCACCAAGGCGCAGGCCGAGGAAGCGGATTACAACCTCAGCCCGAGTAGATGGGTTGGACAATCCAGCTCCGCCGAAGTGGGCTCTGTTTCCGCGCTAGTGCGTGAACTCGGCGAACTGGACAAGGAAGCGCATCGGCTTTCTGCGACGCTCACCAAGTTGTTGGCGGGGGTGGTCGATGAGCTTGCTTGAAACCGATCTTGGCGCAGCTCGGCACTGGTCGCGGGTCGGCGATGGCTATGAAGTGACCAAGAAGCCTCGTAATCTTGACCGCGCAACCCTTCCAGAAATCGCCTTTGCCGCGATGGACGCCATTCCGCAGGATGGCACCTACATGCCGGCGTTCGCGCTGAAAGCGCCGAGTGCGATTGCAAGCGGTACCTATTTTGAACGTGGTGATCTTCTTATTGGCAAGATCACTCCCTCGTTTGAAAACGGCAAGCAGGCACTTGTCCAGAATCTGGATGCTGATTTTGGGTATGCAACGACTGAAGTGATCCCCCTGCATCCCCGAACGGAAGAACACGACCCTCGCTTCTTGTTCTTTTATCTACTTCACCCCGACGTTCGGTCCTACGTTGCCGAGCGGATGGAAGGATCGACCGGGCGTCAGCGTGTTCCCGAGAATGTCTTGCTCGATTTGTCGATCCCGGCTTTTCGACAGCAAGAACAACGGCGCGTTGCCGATTGCTTGGAAATGATACAGAAAGCCCGCGCCGCTGAGATGAACTGTGAGCGGCTGGCCCAGGACCTCAAGCGCGCCGCGATGCGGGCGCTGTTCACGAAGGGCCTGCGTAGCGAGGCGCAGAAGGATACCAAAATCGGCCCGGTGCCGGACAGTTGGAATGTTGTTCGGCTCGACGAGTGCGCAAAAGTTGTTTCGACGCGAATGTCTTATTCTGAACTCGAAGCGTTGGAGAATGAGCACAACGAGGATGCAATCTCTGTCCTCGGCATTAAAGTCGCCGACATGAATTTGGACGGCAATGAAATAAGACTCCAATCAGCTTTTTTGGAAAAGACGGTTGCTCGTAGCGTCGTGACGCACCGTTGTGCGCCTCCTCGTACGATCATTTTTCCCAAAAGGGGAGCGGCGATCGCAACGAACAAGAAGCGCCTTTCAACCGGATGGACAGCATTTGATCCCAACGTGATTGGCGTCCTAGCCGGAGATGATCTGGATCAGGACTTCTTGTTTCAATGGTTTCAGGCATTCGATCTGCGGACGATCACAGAGCCGGGACCGACACCGCAGCTCAACAAGAAGAACCTTGATCCCTTGGTCATTCCTGTGCCGCCGACCCTTGAGGAGCAACGCGAAATCGTCGCTGTCTTCGATGCGATTGACCGCAAGATCGACCTGCATAGGCGCAAACGGACGGTCCTTGATGAGCTGTTCAAGGCGTTGCTGCACAAGCTCATGACGGGCGAAATCCGCGTCGCCGACCTTGATCTGTCGGCGCTCGAACCGGTGAAGGAAACGGAGGTCGCGGCATGAGCGAACTGAAAATCAGTGAAGCCGGCACCGTCCAGTTTCCGATGGTCAAGCACGCCGTCGAGATCGGCTGGGCGCCGCTCACCCCCGATATCGCCAAGCAGAAGCGCGGCGGCGAGGCCGGGATGCTGCTGCGCGACGAGCTGGAGGAGAAGCTTTCCCAGTTCAATGGCTGGATGAGCAAGGACGCCATTCGCTCGGTCATCGAGACGCTCGACGCCCTGCCGCCGACCGTCGAGGGTAATCGCGAGATGCTGTCCTGGCTGCGCGGCGAGCGGCAATGGTATGACGAGGAGGAGAAACGCCACCGCCGGGTGACGTTGATCGACTTCGAGCATCCCGAAGCCAACGCCTTTCATGTTTCCTGGGAATGGGCGCTGAAGCCGCCAGCCCGCAAGGGTAACCGCGCTGACGTCATGTTCCTGATCAACGGCGTTCCGGTTTGCATCGTCGAGCACAAGAACCCAAAGGATGGCGATGCCATCGAGCGCGCCATAAAGCAGTTGCGCCGCTATGAGATTGAGACGCCGGAGCTGATCAGCTCACCTCAACTTTTCAACGTCACTCACCTCATCGATTACTGGTACGGCGTAACCTGGAACTCCAATCGCCGGTTTCTCGCCCGTTGGAAGCAAACCCCCGACGAGGCCTATCGCTTCGCCGTTCAAGCTTTCTTCGAGCGCACTGACTTCCTGCGCACACTCCAGCACTGGATTTTATTCTACGTCGAGGACGGCGAGACCCGGAAGTCGGTTCTACGTCAGCATCAGCGGCGCGCCATCGACAGCGTGATTGAGCGCTGCGCCGATCCCTCCAAGGGGCGCGGGCTCGTCTGGCACACGCAAGGGTCCGGCAAGACCTTCACTCTGCTTACAGCGGCGCGCCTGATCCTTGAACAAAAAGATCGCTTCAGTAATCCTACGGTCATTGTAGTGATCGACCGCAAAGAGCTCGAAACCCAGATGAGCGGATGGGTCGAAAAGCTACTCGGCGAAATGCAGAAGCAGGACATCGCGACCTGGCCGGCTAACACAAAGGCCGAATTGCAGGACTTGCTCAAGAGCGACAAGCGGGGCCTGATCCTGTCGATGATCCACAAGTTCGAGGGCGTCGACAGGGATAGCAACACCCGCGACAATATCTATGTCTTCATTGATGAGGCCCACCGCTCGGTCGCCAAGGATCTCGGCACCTACCTGATGGCCTCAGTGCCGAATGCCACCATCATCGGCTTCACCGGAACGCCGATCGCCAAGACCGAACAGGGCGAAGGTACGTTCAAGATCTTCGGCAAGGACGACGACAAGGGCTATCTCGACAAGTATTCCATCGCCGAATCGATCGACGACGAAACGACGTTGCCGATCAAGCATGTGATGGCGCCGAGCACGATGACTGTTCCAGCCGAGCGGCTAGACAAGGAATTTTTCGAGCTAGCCGAGACCGAAGGCGTCACCGACATCGACGAGCTCAACAAGGCGCTCGACCGGGCCGTCGGCTTGCGCACCTTCCTCACCGCAGACAACCGCATCGAACAGGTGGCAGCCTTCGTAGCCGAGCACTTCAGGGAGAACGTGCTGCCGCTCGGCTACAAGGCGTTTCTGGTCGGCGTGAACCGCGAGGCCTGCGCCAAGTACAAGCGGGCTCTGGACAAGCTGCTGCCGCCCGAGTGGAGCGAGCCGATCTATACCGAGAACGTCGCCGACATCGTCGACCGCCCGTTGGTGGCCGAGTTGCAGGTGAGCGACGAGCGCGAGGCAGATGTCCGTCTGTTGTTCAAGAAGGCGGACAAGAACCCTAAAGTCCTGATCGTCACCGACAAGCTGCTGACCGGCTATGACGCCCCGCTACTGTATTGCCTCTATCTCGACAAGCCGATGCGCGACCATGTGCTGTTGCAGGCGGTGGCGCGGGTCAACCGGCCCTATGTCGATCCGCAGGGTATCCAGAAGCGCGTCGGCCTAGTCGTGGATTTCGTCGGCGTGCTGCGGGAGCTGAAGAAGGCGCTGAAGTTCGATTCGTCCGACGTGAACGGGGTGATTGAAGACCTCGACTTGCTGCTGAAGGATCTTCTCGAAAAGATAGCCAAGGCAGAGACGGACTATCTCGATGCCGGAGAAGGCGGCGACGCCGACGAGCGACTGGAGCGCATCGTCTATGGCCGCTTCCTTGAGCCCGAGCCACGCAAGGCGTTTTTCGAGGCCTACAAGGACATCGAGGCGCTTTGGGAAATCCTGTCGCCGTCGCCGGAGCTGCGTGACCATATCGCCACTTTCAAGCGTCTGGCGCAGCTCTACGCCGCCGTACGTAACGCCTATGCCGAAAAGATCGGCTTTGTCGCTGACCTCGCCTACAAAACAAAACGGTTGGTGGAACAAAGCGCCACACAGAGCGGTCTCGGCACGCTCACAAAGAGCGTGACATTCGACCTGAAGACGCTTGAGGCTCTTCGCGGAGAGAAAGGTACTGACGAGGGTAAGGTCCTTAACCTTGTAAGGGGTCTCCAACACGAGATCGACGAAGATGCCAACGCCGCACCGGTTCTGCAGCCGCTGAAGGATCGTGCCGAGCGAATCCTGAAAGACATGGAAAGCCGGAAAGTGACCGGTCTAGCCGCCATGGACCTACTGGCAGCACTTGCCGTCGAGAAGGACGCGGCGGCGAAGGCGGCGAAGGAGACCGGACTTTCGCCGAAGGCCTTCGGCATCTTCTGGGTGCTCAAGGACGACGAGGCGCTCAAGAAAGGCAGCGTCTTACCCTTGGACCTCGCCAAGGAAACCGAGAAGCTGATGGCCAGATTCCCCAATGCTCCGGTCAATGCCGATGAGCAACGCCAGCTCAGGGCGGCTCTATACCGCCCGCTTCTTGGCGTCGATCGTGAAGCCCGCACGAAAATCGTCGACCTGATCGTCGAAATCGTCACTCGATGAAGTGGCCGATGGAGGCCTGCCTCACGCCCGCAATGCGCCTGAAGCGCCGAGTGGACGCCTGGACGGTGAGGTTGCGGGTAATGCCGCGCCATGTCCGGGTCCAAAGGATGACCCGGAAGTGGGGCTCTTGCTCGACGTCGGGGATTGTCACGTTGGCGATCGATCTGGACGAGCAGCCAGTGGACTTTCAGGATTTTGTCATAGCACATGAGCTGCTTCATCTTCGCGTGCCGAACCACGGTCGGCTTTTCAAAGCGCTCATGACCACCCATGTGCCGAATTGGCGGCAATTGGATCTGCAGAGGCGGAAATAATTTCCGCCACCCTTATCCCTTAAACATGTACTCGCGATGATACTGCAGGAACTGCGAATGCGGTCGTTCGTCCCCCCGTGTCGGCACGAGCAAGCGCCGCTCCGAGTTGATCAGCCGCGTGATCGTGTCGGGAACACCCCCGCCCGCAATCAGCAGACTGTAATCGTCATCGACTGAAATCAGCCCACGATCAAACATCCAGTGCACAGTTCCCGACAGTGCGAGGCCGTTGCGAACGCTGTCCGGCCCACCGTGTGCCACCGGGCGAATGTGGGCCGCCTGGACTTCCGAGCGCCCACCACCATTGATGAGCTTTATGCCGGTGACGGCGCAGGTGTCGTGGTAGGCCGCCTTGATGGCAGCAGAGAAAGCGCGGTCCCGGAAGGGGCGTTGAAGCACTTGGGTGACGATACGGCGATCGATGCTGTCGGCCCCGTAGGGCATCTGCGGGTTTTCACCAAATCCGACGCTCGCTTCTTCGGCCGGATCTGGCGTCGGCCGTTCGCGGTCTCGCTTCCCGAGGACATGCGCGAAGCCCGCGGCGAGGATCAGGTCATATTCGACGTCGGGAATGTTCCGGACGGCGCGGCCGAACGCCCCCTTGTTTGTCGAGCCATCCTCCTTGCGCAGGCCGCTCTCGTAATAATGATCCGCTTCTTTGAATGGGACGGCATGATCGAAAGGCAGAAAGTCCTCCATCAGCGCGTAGAAATGATCGGGTTTCGAGGGATCTTCGATGATGTCGGCAATGCGCGCCGTCGCGAAATACGCCTGTCTGCCACCGGTCTTCATCAGGTCGCCGCTCGGACGCCGCGGTTCATAATAGACGATCCAGTCGCCGCGGGCCGCCTCGACCTGACGTAAATAGGTCCGCGGAAAATGATACCGCTCTTCCGGCAGATCGTCGTAGGTCGGGTCGACCTTGGTCGTGAGTATGGCCTTGGCCATCGGATGAATGTGCTCTCACTCTGCAAAACAGGCTGTGGGACCTTGTTACCAGGAGGTAGGCTGACTTGAAAAGGCCCGGATGCTCCCACCTTTTCAGCCCCGACTCGAGGGGAGACTGTGCACGCATTAATTGCAGTTGTTACTTTCGCGCCCCGAAGTAAAAGTTTTTTTATTGATGCAGTCATAGCGGATATTTAATGAATATATAGGTATTAATTTGAATATTAAATGAGTTTTTACTTGGATACAATTTATTGCAAAACTTACAATTGCTTCCTGTTCTCTGGGTGATCTGAGATAATAGAGGGGTAGAAGCGGATATGCTTTTACGATCTTTCCTCTTACATGGAGACCCCCCATGGGCAACACTACCGACGCATTCGCTCTCGCATCCACCGCCGCCACGTTCTACGAAGTCTATCCTCTCGCCGAGGAGGCCAAAAGCCAGCTCGAAGAGACGGCCTTGTTCCTCATCAGCGTGTCGCGCCGTTCGACCGAAGAAACCTTCAAGCTCGGCGAGCATCTTGAACGCGCAGCCGGGCTGCTTCCGGAAGGAACCTTGGAAAGGTGGGCGGTCGAGCGCTGCGGCTACACCGCGCGCCACGTCCGGACCCAGCGCGCTGTGTTTCGCAACCTGGCTCGTTACAAGGACATTCTGGTGGAAATGGCCGTCGGCCCGACGGTTCTTGGAAAGCTGAGTGCTGCGGAGCCCGAGCAGATCGAGCAGGCTATTGGCTTCGCCGCCAAGAACGGCAAGCTCAGGGTCCAGGACATCGCAGCGATTATGGCTGGCTCGAAGAACAATGCTGAGGCCCGGCCGCAGATCGATCCGTACGATGTCGGCGGCCTTGACGGTCTCAAAGCGATCATTGCGATCAAGGTCCGGGATGGCATCAAATCCTTCGTCGGACACATCGAGGAGATCCGCGCCCATGTTTGCGAGGCGCTGCCGAAGAAGAACATCGTCAAGAAGGCCCTTGCTGAAAAGACACATCTGACGGCGCGCGTCGCTCATAAGGAACTGGAGAGCCTGGCGCAGTTCGTTGAGCCCTATCCAACCGCAGCATATGTGATCTCCAATACTGCCCTTCCAGGCAAGTCTGGTTGGGCCGCGGTCAGCAAGCTGCTCTACAAGATGGGCAGCGAAACGACGTGGCCGGATAAAGGTGAGCTTCGGACTTGGTTGGAAGCAGATGTCGTGCCGATCCTGGAGTGGGCCGTCTCCAAATCACGTGCCCCGGCCTGGTCAGGTGTCGAAACCAACGAAGCTTCGAGTGCGAGCGTCGCTGTCGCGGTTGATGCGGCCGAGCCGGTTCCTGCGGATGCCAGTGGCAGCCCCGATTTGGTAGTTGCCGATACCCGCTTGATGAAAGAGAGCCTGACGTCAATCGCTGAGGCTTTTGGAGCGACAGCCACGATCGAGGCACCTAAGTCCAAGCGCACATCGAACGCCGACATTCCTTCCGTCGCTGAAGCACTTGCCAGGCCTGAAAAGCGCCTGACGCGTCCGGAGATTATCGACCGGATCAAGTCCGAGTCGAGGATCGGTACGAAATCCGCAACGCCACCGAACGCCGCCGCGTAATGTGCTTGGCGCAAGACCGGACGACTGGAAGCCCTGCTTTCCCACCAAACTCGAAAGGGCCGCATGTCGGCCCTTTTCTTTTTGCCTCGGTATGGCGGCGCGAACTCGCTTCCCGGCGAATTCGATCGCCCGACAGCGTCATCGGTCATAGGCTTTGTGAGCCCGCCATTAACTTTGTGCCGGCTTTGTTCTAAATTTGCGTTCCGGGTCCTTGAGCCCGGCTCCCGGTCCTGCCAGGTTAGGGCTGTTCGGAAGACCGAACACAAAACGGCCCAAGCCAGTGTTTGCACCACTGACAAGGGCCTGACCCTCAGCCTTCGTACAAAGGAATCGGGCTATGACCACGTTTACATCGACACTCCCCGCCGGGGAAGTTCTCCGTTCGACCGCCGCCGCGGCCTCCATGTTCTCCCAGCGTCCGTTCGGTCCCGGTGCCCGGGCCGGCATCCACGAACCGGCCGCACTGCGCCGCCATCCGCATATCGTTCGCTTCGCCGAGGTCGAGGCCGATCTCGATCTGCTGATCGATCGCGCCATCGCCGCCATCGCCGACGGCGAACCGATCGACGACGAGATCCTCGGCCACTACGTTCACATCGCCTCGCTGGTCCGCGCAGTCTCGTTCCGGGAAGGCAAGCTGCTCGAGCAGGCGGTCGAGCGCCTGGCGAAGGCCAACCCGAACATCACGGTCCTGACCCAGTCGCTCAAACTGCCGCTGGTCAAGGCGGCGCTCGAAGCCGTTTCCGGAAACGACTGGTCCTGCCTCGATGGCATCAAGCTCGACTGCGAGGCGCCAGCCAAGGGTAGCTATACGCCGGACCTGATCGTCGTGAACCGCGCCCGTCGTACTGCCTACATCCTCGACCTCAAGCGTTCGCTCGCTTCCTATGGCGACACCAGCCGTCTGGAAGAGTTGAAGCTGAAGATGATGACGTCGGCGATGGTGCTTCCGGATTGGCTTTACAAGCACCACAAGCGCATGATGGTTGACACCGTCGAGGTCGCCATCATCGATGGCGCCAGCCGCCCGAGCGATCATGCCACCGGCATCTGGGCTCTGTCAGAGATCGACGACCTGCTGGAGATCGACGGTGTCGCCGCCTGCATGGCCGAACTGCGTCTCCGCTTTGGCCGCCGTGTGCAACAGCTTCTCGAAGCCGAAGCGCGTAAGGCGCTGGGTGTGATGGCAACGGTCGCGTTGGGTGCGGCGCATTCCTCGACGATGCCGAGCAAGTCGCTGATCGCATTGAACGGTCCGGCACGCAGCTACGAGGATGAGCAGGCGATTGCCGCGCGGGACGAGGACGATGGCGACTGCGATCTCGGTTACTTCGACGACGATCAGGACGAGCCGGAACCGGTCCGCATCCGGGTCGGCTTCGCCCGCCGTCCCCGCCGGCACTGACAGACCGCTCGGATAACGGCACTGAACACAGCCGAGCCGTCTAGCGCGCGGCCGGATTCCCATTCCTCCATTCCGAGAACGCCGGATGCCGATGTGCTCCGGCGAGGAGATCCTCATGTCCATCGATACCCGCAATCCGTCTGTGGCCGGCTTCTGTTGTGAAGCGGTCACGCCTGATACCGTCGCTCCGCTTTGCGTTCACAGCAGGCTGGCGAATATCCCCGACTCTCAAGCCCCTGGCGTCGGTTACGCCGATGGCAGCCGCGACCATCCCGCCGTTCTGATCGGCCTCGCGCTCGCCTGCGTCCGGCAAGGTCCACTGGTGCCCGTGCCTCTGACGGCCAAGTTGAGTGTGCTTGCCGATCATGACGACGCCGCCTGCCGCCTCGTGCTCGACTGGCTTAGAAACCGCAATCGGCATCTCGGTCTGCTCTCGGACGAGTTGACCCGGTCGGCTCCGGCTGCCATGTCGGCGAAGACACAGGCGCTTTCTCGCTCTATCGGCGAGCGCGTGGAGGCAACCTTCGCGAAACCGGGTCACCTTGATGGGCGACGGCGCATCCGGACAAGGCCGCGTGATCCGATGCTAAACCCCGAAATGGCAATTATTGCTGCGGAGACCGGAGGGCGCGCCGATGGATAAACTCGCTCGTCTGCTCGTCCATCGTCTGCGGCATCTCGCTCGCCGCGAGGCACGCCGGGTCGCCCTGCGCAACGGTCTGCTCGAAGCCAGGATCGTTGATGTCGATGGTCATGTGCTTTGCCGCTACACACCAGCCTTCGACACGGCTGGGCTGACCGGCGATCTGGTTCGTGATGGTCTCTGGTTCCGGCGGCATTTTGGCACGAGGCTCGTCGCGCCGAACAAGAAGACCAACCTCACACCCGGCAGAGGTGGCGATCTCGCCCTGGCGACGGAGGCTGATGGCGAGACGCTTCCGTCGCCGCTGGTGGTCTTCCCCCTGAAGCGCCGTAGCGAGACCGCGCAGGACGCGTCCCTGAGTAACGACATTGATCGACGTGCCTACTCGGTTCGGCTTGTCGATCTGGCAGCCGCCTCCCCACTGGTCAGTCATGTCGTGGCAGCGCTGGTGTTGGCGCGCGCGGTGCGCAGTAGCGGACGGTCGCTTCGGGAAATCGTTCACACCCTGACCCATGTGACGCCGGTCGTCACGCTCCATGCGCCGCTTGACGGCTTCGAGCGGGAAGTGCTGCGGCTCCTCGAAAAGTCCCGGCTGGTGCCGGGCGGTCCGTTTGCAATGATCGAGTCAGATCTGATGTTCAATGACGATCACTTCGATGTCCTTGAAGGTGAGCCGCGCAGTTGTCTTATGACATTCTCTGGCGCAGGCCTGCATCGCGTCACCGGCAACGCCTTGCGTCGACGCATGATCAGCGCGTTGTCCCGCGACTTCCCGATCCTTGCCATTGCCGAGAAGCGATCGGACATTCCCACGCTTCTGCGCATCTCCGCCGACCTGTCGCTCGCAACGGGTAAACTCGATCGGAGGTTCGTCGCTGATCTGGTCGAGACACTTTATCCGGACACGGCAATCGAAAAGCTAGGCCTGCCGTCGGATTCGCATGCGCGTTGGCTGTCGCTTGAGGATCTGGTCCTTGCGTTCCGGCCGGGACGGCATGTTCGCGACGTGCTGCATGTCCTTGCCACGCTGATCGAACGCAATCGCGGCGACTCCGAGAAAGAGGACGTTGATGGCAAGGGGGCTGGATCGGAGCCCTCCACGAAATCCGACGAGAAGGCGTCAGGATCGGACGAGAAACCGAAGGCTTCCGACAGTGACAGCAATAGTCGCTGGAAAAAGGACAAACCATCAGGCGCGGACGTCATCCAGCCTGAGCCATTGCTGACGACAGGAGAGATCGGTGGGAGGTCAGCGATGACGGTCGAGACGCTCTCCGGATACGGCAGGGCCAAGGGCTGGGCGCTCGATCTCAAGGCTGACCTCGATGACTACCGGGCCAGCATCCTCACCTGGTCGGAGATGAGCACCAAGCTGTTGCTGTCTGGCCCGCCCGGGACCGGCAAGACCACCTTTGCTCGGGCGCTCTGCAACAGTCTGCAGGTCCCGCTGGTCGCCACCTCGGTCTCGACCTGGCTGCAGGGTGGGCATCTGAACGATGTCATCGACAAGATGGTCAAGACGTTTGTCGAGGCGCGCGTCATGGCGCCGGCGATCCTGTTCATCGACGAGATCGACGGCATCGGCAAACGGCAGCCGGCGGAGCGTGAGTATTCCGACTACTGGAACGCCGTGGTCAACAAAGCGCTGGAACTGCTCGATGGTGCCGTGAAAAACGAAGGGCTGATCATCGTCGGCGCCACCAATCGTCCAGACGATATCGACGAGGCGATCAAGCGATCCGGACGGCTGGAGACCCATATCGAAATCCCCAAACCCGATGTGCCGACACTCGCGGACATCCTGGCTCATCATCTCGGTGACGATGTGCAGGCTCTGTTCCGGGGGCCGGTACCAGGCGCCGAGCGAGAAGCCAACGACGGATTCTCGCTGAGGAGGATCGTCGCCGACCATCTGAGGGAGGAAGCAGAAAGCGAACGGAACGGAGCAACCCGATGACAGCGACGCAGAACATCAATACGACCGAAACGCCGACCGCCGCGCACCAGGCCAATCCCGCCGACTCGATCCTGCGGCGTCTCGCCACGCGCGCCATGGGACTGACAGGCGCCGATATCGAACGCATCGTCCGGGAAGCGCGACTGAAGGCGCGTCGTGGCAAGCGGGCGATCAGCTACGAGGACATCGAAGAGGGCATTCGCGGCAATCGTCCACCGGTGCCCTACGATCTACGCTGGCGCTTTGCCTTCCACGAGGCCGGGCATGCGGTTGTTCATCACGCCCTCGATCTCGGACCCGTCCGCGGCCTCAACATCGACACCGGGCTGGGTGGCTACAATCTCGTCGGCTTCCACTTGTGGGCGACCGATACCCGTGACTGGTACGAAAACATGCTGACCATGCTGATGGCCGGGCGGGCCGCCGAGCTACTGGTGCTCAAGCGCGTCTCGAGCGGTTCCGGTGGCGCCGACAACAGTGATCTGGCGCGAGCCACGCGGATCGCCTTCGACATGGAGCGGACCTTGGGCTTCGGGGCCGAGCATCCGCTCCTCTATCGACCCCATCGCGATCCGGGAGAGGTGTTCGTTCGTGATTCCGAACTGGCCGCGCGCGTCCATGCCAGGTTGGAGGTGGCGCTCGATCGCGCGACGGCGATCCTCAGGAAGCGCAGGCCGACCTTTCATGCCCTCGCCAAGGCGCTGTTCGATGCCCAGGCAATGGATGAGACGGCGGTGCTGCAAATCCTGACAGACGGTGATCTGCCACCCTAAACCTGATAGTCATGCGGCCGATGAGGATAAGCGGAGTGCAGGATGAGCGTCGCGGTTGTCGCCCATTGCGATTGGAGCATGGCGCAGAAAAAGCGCTGGATGGCTGTGGCCATCAAACGCGGCGGAAACTGGCATGTTCAGCCTCCGGAACTCGTCGGTGACACGTCGAGCTTGTTCGACCGGCTGCAGCGTCGCGCCGTAGATCCTGGCTCGCTCCTCATCGGCTTCGACTTCCCGATAGGCCTGCCGGAGGCCTATGCACGAGCAGCCGACATCGGCTCTTTCCGGGAGGCACTGGCATCATTCGGCTCCGGGATCTGGTCGGATTGGTACAATGTTGCTGATCATCGCGACCATATCTCGCTGCAGCGCCCGTTCTATCCCGTCCGCCCAGGTGGCACGGCGCGTGCCCATCTCTTCTATGCCCTCGGGATTTCTGACGCGTCATCGCTCCTTCGCATCTGCGAACGGGCGACCGCCGATCGGCAGGCCGCCTGCATGTTGTTCTGGACGCTTGGCGGCAATCAGGTTGGCAAGGGTGCGATCTCGGGATGGCGGGAAATCATCGTGCCGAGACTGAATGAGATCGGGCTGTGGCCGTTCGATGGAAACTTGGCCGAACTCGCGGGCAGCCAGCCGGTCATCGTCACGGAAACCTATCCCGGTGACGTGTACCGTCGGCTCGGCATGCCCCGAAGTGGATGGAGCAAGCGGCGCCAGGCGGACCGGATTGTGATGGGACAGACTATGTTGCCCTGGCTTGCAACGCGGCCGAATCTCGATACCAGTCTGCTTCAGCCGTTCATCGATGATGGTTTTGGCTCGGACAAGGCAGGCGAGGATCGTTTCGATGCCGTGGTTGGACTGCTGGGCATGCTCGATGTCGTCGGCGGCCGGAGGAGTGAAGGCATTCCAGCAATTGGGGCTGTTCGCAAATGGGAAGGCTGGATCCTCGGACATCATCGTGGTGATGTGACGTGACTTGAAAAAAGGTGCGGCACGTTGGCGGCAACTCACATCAAGTCTCCGGCACCCTGAAACAAATTGCGCTCATTTGATTCCGACTCCCAGATTTTTGATTCGGAACTCGAATACGACGATTCACCAACGCCGTTCGAGGTCGAACAGGTCGTCTTGACGTGAGATGACGTGCCCGCAACTCGAAACAAATTGTGGTCATTTGATTCATAGTTCAGCGCCGTCGATTCAAATCCCGATATTTCCGATTCTGCCGAACAAGGCTTGCGCCGGTGGACCGGTCCCCTGACCATTGAAGAGGTTAGGCACCGGGAGGAACAGCATGAACCTGAAGGCAGCAAGGCAACGACAGAAGGCGTTTCGCGACGCCAACAGAAGGGCGAAGCGGCCTGACAGGGATGATGTTGCCCGGGTGGCGCTGTTCTGGCTAATCCGGCGGGCGATCGAAATGGGTCAGCAGATGGAGCTGGAGAAGTTCCAGAGCAAGATCGTCTCGATGCTGGCAGACCAGGGGTTCGATGAGCGCGAATCCGACGCAGTGTTCGACGACCTGGTCGCCAAGTACCGTACGGGTGGCTTGCCGTTTCGCAGGAAAATTCACCTGATCTATCCCGACGGCTTCGACGAGGAGGATAGATCGCGCCCACGTCCATTTGGTCTTTTGGCATCGGCTCTGCTTGCCCGCCGAAGCCGATCAACGCCTAACGGCGTTTGACGGGATTACGACTGCTCCCCCCATTACTTCGTAAAACGCCGTTTGATTCTGAATCGGATTTCCCGAGAAGCAGGCGGCTCCAATCCTTCCTTAATTCGCTTCGCTTAGCTCGGCCGGCCCCTCCTCGTGGAGGGTCCGAGTAACGAACATCATGAAGTGAAATGACCAAGCTAACTGCAATCAAAGCCTTCCAGCGTAAGATCGACGCCTATTGCGAACTGCGCCTCTCGACCGCCTTCTCCAGCGCCGAAGCCGAAGCCCTTAGGGCATACATGCGGCGACTCATCGAGCGGAGGTGCGGGCCGCCCAGGACGGCGGGCCGCACCGAGTGGGATGTCGTTGCCCGCATGACTGGGGTCGATGTTCGATCGCTTGCATCCCATCACCGTTTGATTGACCCCGGCTTTGATGCCATCGTTCGTTGGAACCGGGACGGCGGACAAACTGCTGAAGCGGCGCAAGAGGGCCTCCCGAAGCTCGGAGACGCACCGAGGTCAAAGAAGGCCAGCACCGAGAAACCGAAGCCGATAATCAAGTCGGCACCTCCGAAAATTGCGCGTCCCCAAGTTGCCGCCGCGGTGCATTCGCCTAGCGTGAAGGTCGAGTTTCCGGAACCCTTGTTTCGAGAGTGGGATGACCCTGCCGATTTCGCCGCCGCGCTTCAGCTTCACATGCGTCGCCACGGTGAGACCTACTGGGTTCTCTATCGATCGGTGGTGCGACCTGATGAGCCCATGGACAAGAATACGCTGCTGAGTTGGATCGAAGGTCGGCGTGTCCCGCGCAGCACCGACAGCTTCGATGTCCTTGGCCGTATCGAACGCCGTTACCGCCTCCCGGAAGGCTATTTCAAAGCGAAGCTGCCGCACCAGTCACGATCGGCGTCCGGGTTTAATCTCTCGGGTATCGATCCTGCGGAGCGACGGAGGATCGCATGGCATCTGCCAGATGACTTCAATTCTCTTCCGTTCGCCAAGCGCGAGGAAATCCTCGATTGGGTCCGTCGCGTCATCATCAGCGGGTCGACGGACTATCGCAAGTTTCAGGCTGCCGCGGCGAAGCAGCGCTATGCCATCCGCTTTCCCGGCGTATCGTATGGTGGGCGCGCGCCGCGTGATGGAAAGATCGCGGTACCGGCCAACTATGAGGAGACTTGGATTGAGGATCCCGACCTGTTGTCCGGCGTCATCGATGCGCCGCCGACACTTGCCATGGAGATGGCCGATCTGGTTCGCTTCAAGACATCCGCGCTGACCTCGATTGGATTTCAGCGAAATGGTGTCTGGGGCGAGGAAACTGCTTCCCAGAAGATCGAGCATCTCGGCCTGATGTTCGGCGCACTTGCGGCGTCAAAGGCGGGAGAGATCAAGGGATATGGGGTGCCACTGCGTCAACTGACCTTCGGGCTGCTAGTCTTTCCTGGCGTCTGGGACTGGTATTTGCAATGGCGCGAAAGCCGCCGGGGCTTCTATACGGCGTGGGAAGTTGACATGCTGCGGATCGCCTTGGCAATCACCAAGGAAAGCACCGGGTGGCTTCGGCAACATCCTGAACTCTTGGCGCGTGTCCAGCCTATTGCCGGTCTCGTCTCGCAGAACGAGATCGATTATGCCCGGGAGGACTGGCATGGCGCCTGCGAGGATTTTCACAAACACGCATCCCACCGTGTCAAAGAGATCCAGCGCATCGCCCGGGTGCATCGTGATCCCTTCGAGCCGATCATGCCCGTGCTTGAAGCCGACAGCCCGGTCGGCGAATACCGGAAGATTACCGAAGAGATCATCCGCCTGATGCCTGACGAGGAGCGCTATCCGCGTCCGGCTGCCGAGGCGGTTCGCTCGTTCCTCATGCTGAGGCTAGGGCTGCATCTCGGGCTTCGCCAGAAAAATCTGCGGCAGTTGATGCTATGCCCACGGGGACAGATGCCGCGTCCGGAACGGGTGCTCGAAAAGCTCAAGCGCGGAGAAATCCGCTGGAGTGACCGAGACGGTGGCTGGGAGGTGTTGATCCCGGCAGTGGCTTTCAAGAACGCCCATTCGTCGTTCTTCGGAGACAAACCATTTAGGCTGGTGCTGCCCGATCTGCTCGACCTCTACCGCCACATCGATGACTACGTCGAGCGGCATCGTTCGGTCCTTCTTAAAAGTGCTGCCGATCCCGGGACGTTTTTCGTGAAGACGGTCAAGATAACGAGTACCGACGCAGCCTACGACATCACCAGCTTCTATGAGGCATGGCGGCTCACGATCCAGCGCTATGGGATCTACAATCCATACACCGGCCGTGGGGCGATTAAAGGTTTGTTGCCCCATGGGCCTCACAACATTCGTGATGTGCTGGCGACCCACATCCTGAAGCAGACCGGCTCATACGAACAGGCGAGCTATGCGATCCAGGATACGGCGGACATGGTGGCAAAGCACTACGGCCGGTTCCTTCCGCAGGACAAGGCGGCATTGGCTGCACGAATTCTCAATCAGGTTTGGGAAGCGGCCTAGTCACGCAGCATGCCCGGGGCGGAAATCATTTCCGCCCCGGGCTTCACTTCTTGCCTTCTCGCGCCCATGGCGGCGGCTGCTTGTTCTCGATCCACGGAAGAAGTCGCAGCGGCTTCGGTTCGATGGTCGACGTAATGATGGGATAGTGCTTGAGCGCGCTGCGCATCAATGGAAGGCCGGCCGGATTTGTGTATCGCGTGTTCGTTTCACTGCCTTCGCTCAATCGCCCCGAGATGTCATCGATCACTTCAGACGGGACGCCGGCCTGCTTCAGGGTGTCTGCCATGCCGTGGCGAAGGGCATGAATGGATCGCTCCCACATCTTTTCGCCGAGCGCGCTCCGCATGACAGGGGTGAAAGTGTCGTAAAAACGATCTCCCGGATCGTTCTCTGTCTTATCCGAGAACAGGTCTGGGAAGAGAGCTTCGTATCCTAGTCCTTTGATCGCCTGATAATAGTCGAGGAAGCCCAATCGGACCAATTCGTCGGGCATGGGTAGTAGTCGTTTTGATTGCGCGGTCTTCAATCGCCTAATGCCATTCGTGCGAAGGAGGATGACATATCCGTCCTCGTCTTTTGCAATGTCGTCGACCGCGAGTCCCGCGAACTCTTTGCGTCGGGGGCCCAGGTAAGTGAACAGGATCGGCAGATAGTAAAGCGAATCGTGGAAGACGTGCTTGCCCGTTTTCCTCCGTTTTCCGCGTAGATGATCCTGCGACCCCGTATAGATCGGACTTGCGAAAATCGGAGCGATGTCTTCGGGCTTCGGTTTGTATTGTTGGTGACGGATGTCGCCTGCTTTGGACTTTCGTGGGCGCAGGCCTTCAAAGGTCCAGTTTTCGATTTCGAACCCATGGCCTTTCAGATGCTTCAGGAAGTGCTGTAGGTTTCCGAAGTGCTTTCGGATCGTTCCGGCAGCAAGGCCAACCTTCGCATCGGCACCCGAGGCCTCGGCTGCTTTGCGCAGCTCATGGCCTTTGGCGCGCAGTTCCGGCGCCGACATGATCCTCATCCGGCTGCTTCGACCCCAGTCTGTCGGGATGTCGTTGAAGTGCTGACGCAGCAGGCCGATGTGGTACTGCTCGACCTGCCCGGAATGCTCCACGCCATGTTCTACAAGAACCGATTTGAACATCCGCACCAGCGCCATGGCGTCTCGCCCCGTTTCTGCGGTCCATTCTTCGCCCATGTTCGCGATGAGTTTCTCGCACTCTTGCTCGAAATCCGCGACAGCAACCATTCTCTGGCTGGGCTTTTGAATGCCGAGCGCCTCATTCTCGGTTGGCGGTGCCGTCCGTGGCGAAAGTTCGAGGTAAGCAATTTCCGGTGCTTCCGGGATGTCGGTCTCCTTCGGCGCCGGCTTGCTCACTTTGGCCAGCCTCAACGAAGAAGCGGCAGCAGGTTCAAGCTCGACGGTCTTCTTCTCGATCACGGATCTGTTTGCTCTGCCGCCACCCGTGAATTCGCTTGAAGTCCGGTCGACCAGCTCATGCCGTTCGTCGATATCCAGGAGAGCCGCAGCGCGGCCTTCGAACATTTTTGACATGGCGCGTTCGCGATTGAGCGCCGTGTCCTCAATCTCGAAGTGGTAGATCAGTCGTCTGATGCCGTCTTCAAATCCAGGGCTACGCGCCGTACTCAGCTCGCCGCGATAGTTCGCCCGGATGGCATCGACATGCGAGGCGGGGACGCCGTTCTTCAGCAGATAGGTGAGACCAGGGCAATCGCCTTCTAAGATGAGCTCCGACCGGGTCCCGAACTTTGCCAGGAGTTGGCAAGCCCATCCAACCTCGAGATCGAGCTCCATCTCGACGACATCGCCACCGCGGCCGTTGCGCTTGGCCATCGTGCTGATGTCATTGAGCCTCTCGATTTCTTCATCCCGTACGTGCTCGAACAGGATCTGGAGCTGCTTCTTGGTGGTCATCACGTCCTTCGAATTCATCTTCAGTTCGGCCAGCCGCGTATTGAGCTTCCGGCCGATCATCTGAGCCTTTCTATGGTCGGAACAATGAAGGCTGAGTGAAAGGCGAGTGCCGGGACGGCAGTGGACGAAGACGGCCGGTACGCGTGCCCGCCAATAGAAGATGTTTCCGCGGCGGATCAGATTCTCGACCTCGTGGCGTACGGCCATGACGAATGCCCTGTCTTCCCCAGGGCTCGTCCATCGCGTTGTTTCGCGTGGGCATCACCTCTGGGCACCAGCTTTGGGCATCAGGTCGCCGATGATGCCAAAACGATATCCGGCACGACTGGAAAATCAAGGAATTAAGGGCTTTTAGGGAGAATTGGCTGGGGAACCTGGATTCGAACCAAGATTAACGGAGTCAGAGTCCGTCGTTCTACCATTGAACTATTCCCCAAAAGCCCGAAGCACGTTGCCGTGTTCGCTTTGGTGGGTCGTCATATAGATGATTTATTGCGGGGCGCAAGTCGAAAAAATCGAAAAATGCGTTTTATCCCTGTTTTGCGTTTCGTCTCAGGGGTCAGAGCCGTGCGCGGGTGGAGCGCGGGGTGGAGAGCAGGAGGCTGGTCTCGCTGCCGGTAATGCCGGGCACCAGGCGGATGCGGCGGAGCACCGCGTCGAAATCGCTGAGCGTGGCGGCGTTGAGTTCCACGATCAGGTCCCAGCGGCCGTTGGTGCTGTGGATTTCGGATATTTCCGGAAAACCGCCAAGGGTGCGGATGACACGATCAGTCACATGGCCTTCAATCTCGATCATCATGATGCCGCGGATCGCCGCCTCCACCGCGTCGGCGCGCAGGATAACGGTGTAACCGATGATGGTGCCGTCATTTTCCATTCTTTCGATGCGCGAGCGTACCGTCGCGCGCGATGTTTCCGTCTCGATTGCGAGATCAGAAATGCTGCGCCTGCCATTGTGTCGCAAGAGGGTGATGAGACGTTCGTCGAGATTATCCATGATGACCAATTCGATAAATCAATTTTATCAGATTGATAGCTTATTTCGATAATATTGCCAATATTTGATGTTCATTTCGCCAGATCACTGTGTTGAACTGGGCTTGTTGGCAGGAAAGCGAGGACGGGAATGGAAATCAGGTTGATCGGTGCGCCGCTGCAGATCGGGGCCGGGCAATTGGGGTGCGAGATGGGCCCCAGCGCCTATCGCGTCGCGGGGCTGGCGCACGCTCTCGAAGAACTGGGGCATCGGGTCGTCGATACCGGCAATGTGACGCCCGCGCCGCTGCGAGAATTTCACCATCCCAACCCGGCCGTGCATCATCTGGCTGAAACCGTGGCCTGGACGGAGGCGCTGACAGAGGCTGCCTATCGCGAAAGCGCCGGCGCCGTGCCCATCTTCCTCGGCGGCGACCATGCGATTTCTGCGGGAACGGTCGCCGGCATGGCGCGCCGGGTGGCCGAAACCGGCCGGCCGTTTTTTGTGCTCTGGCTTGATGCCCATACCGATTACCACACGCTGGAGACGACGCGCAGCGGCAATCTGCACGGCACTCCGGTTGCCTATTTCAGCGGGCGAAAGGGGTTTGACGGTTATTTCCCGCCGCTTTCCCATGCGGTGCCTGAGGAAAATATCGGCATGATCGGCATCCGCAGCGTTGATCCGGCCGAAAGGGCCGCTTTGGAAAAAAGCGGCATCACCGTTCACGACATGCGCTCGATAGACGAACATGGCGTTGCCGTTCTGCTGCGCGAATTTCTGGCGCGGGTTCAGGCGGCAAACGGCCTTTTGCATGTCAGTCTCGATGTCGATTTTCTTGAGCCGTCTATCGCACCGGCCGTCGGCACCACGGTTCCGGGCGGCGCGACGTTCCGCGAGGCGCATCTCGTCATGGAAATGCTGCATGATAGCGGGCTGGTCTGCAGTCTTGATCTGGTGGAACTCAACCCGTTTCTCGACGAGCGCGGCAGAACCGCGACCCTGATGGTCGATCTTGCCGCCAGCCTGCTGGGCAAGCGGGTTATGGACCGCCCGACGCGGGCCGGTTGAAAGGGGTGATGTGATGACCGTGATACCGAACCTCAATATCGTGCCCTTCGTCAGCGTCGATCACATGATGAAACTCGTGCTGCGCGTAGGCATCGATACGTTCCTGCGCGAGCTTGCCGATGTGGTGGAAGAGGATTTTCGCCGTTGGGAAAGCTTCGACAAGACGCCGCGCATCGCCTCGCATTCGAAGGAAGGTGTTATCGAGTTGATGCCGACCAGCGATGGCACGCTTTACGGCTTCAAATATGTCAATGGCCATCCGAAAAACATGAAGGAAGGCCGCCAGACAGTGACGGCTTTCGGCGTGCTTTCCGATGTCGGCAATGGTTATCCGCTGCTCCTGACCGAGATGACGATCCTGACGGCGCTGCGCACCGCCGCAACATCAGCCGTTGCGGCGAAATATCTCGCCCGCAAAAATTCCCGCTCCATGGCCATCATCGGCAATGGCGCGCAGAGCGAATTCCAGGCGCGCGCCTTCAAGGCCATTCTCGGCGTCGATACGCTGCGCCTTTTCGATATCGATCGGTCCGCCAGTGAAAAATGCGCCCGCAATCTTGCCGGGCAGGGTTTTGCCATCAAGATCTGCGAAAGCGCGCAGGAAGCGGTCGAAGGGGCTGACATCATCACGACAGTCACCGCCGACAAACAATATGCGACGATCCTGACCGACAACATGGTCGGGCCCGGCATTCACATCAACGCCGTTGGCGGCGATTGCCCCGGTAAGACGGAGTTGCACCGGGATATTCTGTTGCGATCGGATATTTTCGTCGAATATCCGCCGCAGACGCGCATCGAAGGCGAAATCCAGCAATTGCCGGCGGACTATCCCGTTACCGAGCTCTGGCAGGTCACTACCGGGGAAAAGCAGGGGCGGGGGAACGACAGGCAGATCACGCTGTTCGACAGCGTCGGCTTCGCGACGGAAGATTTTTCGGCGCTGCGTTATGTGCGCTCGAAACTGCCATCCACCGGGCTTTATACGGAGCTTGATCTGCTGGCCGATCCGGATGAGCCGCGTGATCTGTTTGGGATGCTTCTGCGTTGCGAAGCGGCTCTCGTCTAGAGCATCTCCGGCGCCGGCAGGCCTAATTCGGTTCCTTCTTCACCATCTGGCGGTTCTTGCGGGCAACCACATGTTCCCGCCAGATGGTGAAGAGGCCGGCGGCAATAACGATTGTCGCACCGATGACCATGTTTGATGTCAAGACCTCGCCATAGACGGTGACGCCGATGATGGAGACGAGCACCAGCTGGTAATAGGAAAAGGGCTGCACGGAGGCGGCATCCGCCAGTTCGAAGGCCTTTATCAGGCAATAGTGGCCGCTCATGCCGGTAATGCAGAGCGCCAGCATCCATCCCCAATCCTGCGGCGCGATGCTGACCCAATAAAACGGACCGACCAGCGTCAGGGCCGCCGCACCGGCCACGCCGGTGTAGAAGAAGCTTGTCATCGCCGAATCGCTTTTGCTGCCGAGGCGGGTCAGGACGCTGTAAAGCGCCAGCATGAAGGTCGCCGCGAAGGTGATCATCAGCCGGTTGTCGAAACCGTCGCCCTCTGGCTTGAGGATGACGAGAACGCCGATGAAGCCGACAAAAATGGCGCTCCAGCGCCGCCAGCCCACATGTTCTCCCAGCAAAGGCATGGACAGCGCCGCAACGATCAGCGGTGCGGAGGCAAGGATGGAATGGCTGTGCGCCAGCCCGACGACGGCGAAGGAGAAGATCGAAATGACGATCTGCACGGCGAGAAGCACGCCGCGGCCGATCTGCAGCCAGGGACGGTTGGCCATGACGGCGCCCCTGATGCCGCCCGCCGACCTTGCGGCCATCAAAAGAACGAAGACGGCAAAGGCCCAGTATCGCAGCATGGCGATAAAAACCGGCGGATAAGCGCTGCCCAGATGCTTCGAAATGCCATCCTGCGCCGCAAAGATCGTGAAAGCGACAAGCGCATAAACAAAGCCGGTCCTGGGTGATGGCATGAAAAAACCGCTATCCGACCGCCGCCGGCAAAAGAGTATTCGGGGTGAATGAGGTGGGTAACAGCCATATGTTATGACGGCACCTTGTCAGACAACCTTATTTTCCGAATAGCTGCCATGCAAGTCCGGAAGCTGCCTTCTCCAAGGTTGATTGCCGGAACGTGCTTTGCGGTGCTCTCCCCTCATCGGCGCGCTTGCCACAGGGATTTCAGCCAGCCTAAGTCATTGACCGAAAGGGATGCGTCCCGCGGCGTCGACGCGCATCGGCTGGCTTCCCGTGACGAGCACAGGAATGAGGAGGGTGGGTGCGCCGGCCTGTTGTCAGATCTGCGAGGTGCGGCGCGATGCAGATCGGCGTGGAGCCTGGATGATGTGGCCTGCTGCCGAGGGCCTTCGCACAGGCACGGCTGTCCGCCGTCAACAATTGCGCGGCGGACAGCGGGTTCAGCAAGGCGCACAGCGCCTCGGTTTTCTCTTCAGCCGATCTTTACGGCCGCCTTCGAGGCGGTGGATTTCAGCGCAGCGTCGGCCAGCTTCAGCGCGACCAGCCCGTCCTTGATGGAAGGCGAGGGCGCGACATTGTTTTCGATGCTGTCAATGAAAGCGGTGATTTCCGCGGCATAGGCGGCCGTATAACGCGTCATGAAGAAATCATGCAGCGGCGGGCGGGTGTAACCTTCCGCATTGGCGATTTCGATGGAAACCGGGCGCTGGTTTTCGGCTGCTGCCGAACCGAGCGAGCCGTGCACTTCGATGCGCTGGTCGTAACCATAGGTCGCGCGGCGAGAGTTCGAAATGACCGCCTGCCTGCCGCTTTTCGTCGTCAGGATGATGCTGGCGCTGTCAAAATCACCCAGCGCACCGATCTCCGGATTGACGAGAACCGAACCGGTTGCAAACACGCTTTCCACTTCCTCGCCGAGCAGGAAGCGGGCCATATCGAAATCATGAATGGTCATGTCGCGGAAGATACCGCCGGAGACCTTGATATATTCGGCCGGCGGCGGGCCGGGGTCGCGGCTGGTGATGGTCACCATTTCCACCTTGCCGATGCGGCCATCTTCAATGGCCTTGTGCACGGCCTGGAAATGCGGGTCGAAACGGCGGTTGAAACCGAGCATCACCTTCGCACCGGTTTCCTCAACCACCTTCGCGCAGGCTTCCGCGCGGGCAACATCGAGATCGACGGGCTTTTCGCAGAAGATCGCCTTGCCGGCCCGGGCGAAACGCTCGATCAGGTCGGCATGGGTGTTGGTCGGCGTACAGATGATGACGGCATCGATCGTCTTGTCGGCCAGAACCTCATCAATCGTGCTGACCTTGCACTGCGCTTCGCGGGCGATTGCTTCCGCAGCACCGGCCATGGCGTCCACAACGGCGACCAGCTGCGCACGGCTGTCGGTGGTGATCGCCTTGGCGTGGACCTTGCCGATCCGTCCAGCGCCGAGCAGTGCCAATTTCGTAACCATCTTTCCTCCGGTTTCTCACACCCGTCTCTCACTCCCGGAAAGACAGAATATGAATGCAAGCAATGTTTCGATATGGAATATATGTTCTATTTTGCTAGATCGACATCGCAGATGTGTCAAGCGTTTTGAGAGGGGACGGAACAGCGGAAACGGCATCGCTGAAAAGGCGCCGTGCGGGGTGGAGCAAGGTGGGTGAAGGCGACCCGTTCAGTCGGAGATCATGTTCGCCTCTGGCGGAAGTGCGTAAACCTCGACCGGGGTTTCGAGGCCACGCAGCAGCCATGGGCCGAGATTTTCGAGCTTTTCCTGATGTCCTGCCATGCGGACGAATTCTTCGGAGAAAAGCACGTTGCGCCCGGTCTCCTTGGTCAGCGTTTCCAGCCGCGAGGCAATATTGACGGCGGGGCCGATGACGGTGAAATCGAGGCGGGTTTTCGAACCGATATTGCCATACATGACATCACCGACATGCACGCCGATGCCGTAACCCAGGGGATCGTGGCCCTTCCGACGATTGATTTCATTAAGCGCAACGAGGCTTTTCTGGGCGCTGGCGATGGCTTTCAGCAGGTTTTCGCAGGCCTTGGGATCGCTGAGCGGGAAAATCGCCAGCAGCCCGTCGCCCATGAATTTCAGGATTTCGCCGCCGAATTCCTCGATGGGATCGCACATGGCGTCGAAATAACCGTTCAGAAGCTCGATGACGTCATCGCGCGGCCAGAGGTCGGAAATATGGGTGAAGTTGCGCAGGTCGCAGATCAGGATCGCCGCGCCGACCGTCATGCCGCTGCCGCGTGTCGTTGCGCCATTGAGGATCTTTTCGCCCGCATGCGGCCCCACATAGGTTTCCAGCAGGGTGCGCGTCATGCGGTTTTTCAGGCGTATTTCACTGACCAGCGCAAGCGCCGGAAGCAGGTTTTTCAAGGCGAGGATTTCGCTGTCGGAAAAACCGCCGGGCCGGTCACTGGAAAATGTGGCGACATGGCGCTTGCCGAAGGTGTGTTCGATCGGCCAGGCGCAATAATCCGTCAGCCCTTCAGCCCGCAGATCTTCGTAGATCGTATAGCCGGGTTCATCGATCTCCTCTCCGTTCAGCCGGTGGCGAACTTCGGTGGCGCCCTGATGAATGTCGTTGATGGGGCTGTTGAGATATTCGGGCGTATTTTCAGACCCATAGCCATAGGTGGCGATCTCGGCGGAGGACAGGCCGGCTTTCCACAGGATGCGCGCGCCAAGCCATTGCGGATGGCGAATGCGGAAAGCGAGCACGCCCCGCGCCACGGAAATTCCGCTCGCCCGCAGCCTGCTGCAGAGTTCCACGAATATCTCGTCGATAAAGCGTTCGTCCTTGGTGCCGGTGATGAGCCAGTCGAGAATTTCCGTCTTTTCCGCTGGCCACAATTCATCCAGTGCTGAAGAAACGCGTTCTTCGGTGTCGAGACTTAGTGTCATGGCAGGATTCCGGAGGTTGTTGCTGCTCTCGCACAAGCGGGGCACATGTCGCACTCGGCCGAACATGGTCGCTCGTGAACACCCATGTGGTGCCGAATAACGAAAATGTTAAGAGAGGGGTGCGGAAAATGTTCCGGAAGGGATTGGCGTCATCAGGCCACGCGCGCCGCCCGGATGTTCCAGCGAACATTGTCCCCCGGCGGCGCTGAGATTTTCGGTGATCGCTGGAAGGATCAGATAACGGTTTCGACGGGAATATGCAGTGCGGCGGCAACGCGTCGGATGCGCAGCGGATCGCTATCCGTGCCGTCTTCCAGGGCGCGTATTTCGCTGGTGGTCAGGCCGCAGGTCACGGCAAGCTGTTCCACCGTATATCCGGCGAGATTGCGAGCGGTGAGGACCTTTTTGGCGAAAGGAGCATCGGTTTCGTGATCAGAATCGGGTTGTGAGACTGAAATTGTCATTTGCATCTCCCTGATGGTGGACACTTAAATGCGGGCGGCAAAGAAAAGTTGCCGGGCCGAATGCGACCGCGTTGCCGGAGAAGAAATCGGTGTTGCAACGCAGCGAGGAACATAGCGGCTTCATCCACCTACGCAATAGTTAAATTTTGTTAAGATTCGTGATCGCCGCATTGCTGCGGCACGTCTTGCCGGGAAAACGCCGAAAAACTGCCGTTTTTTCGGGTTTCCGCGGGGTTAGGGCGGTTTTCGCTACAGCATGCCCCAGGCGCGAAACCGGCCACGACCCGTTACTTCCCGCAATTCCAGCTGGTTGGCGAGGCCGATCGCGCCCTGCGGCGTGGTGCCGAGTTCCTTGACGATCATCGCCGCTGATACCACCGGCCGGGAGACGACAAGTTCCACGAGTTCCGGCAAACGTGAGGAGGAACGCCGGCCGGCCAGTTTGCGCATCATGCGTTCTCGCGCATGGGTCAGCCGGTCATGTTCCTTCATGCCGGCTTGCGCCGCTTCGTAAAAGCTGTCGAGAAGGGCGATAAGGCGTTGCGTCTGGTTCCGGGCGTGCCGGCGCTCCCGTGGGATCGCGCGGAGACCGGCGCTGAGGGCCGGCAGATGATCGGGCGTCACGGCGCCATCGCGCAGAAAGGCGGAGGCCAGAAGCCGGCCGAGCCAGGGGCTGCGTTGCAGCACCTCGATCATGTTCCAGGCGTCGAGCAGGATGGCGGTGCGGAGAATTGCGGGTAAATCCTCCGTCCGCGCGTGCACCTCCCACCATTCTTTCAGCCGTTCATCCTCGTCCCAGTCGGGTTCGTTGATGATCGCATGGCTTTCCTCCCGGTGCATCGTCGGAAGCGCGTTGCCGGTGGTAATCGCATCGAGCGTTGCGGCGCTGCGCGCCAGAAGCGCGTCCAGCTCGGAAAAAGCGCCATCCAGTAATGTTTCTCCCTCTGTGTCGGCTTCTTCATCAAGAGAGTGATCAAGCGTTTGTTTGGGGGGCGCTGCCTCTTCGGCAAGCGCGGCCCTGCCGCGGAGCCTCGAAAGGCCCGGCGCGGTAAAGGCCCAGCCGGCGGCATTGGAAAAGATCAACCGTCTTGAGCGGAGAATCCGGTGCGCCGCCGTCATTTCATGGGTCGGTGCGCGCACATCCATATGCGCGTCGTGCAGCACCAGATCTTCCATATGGACGAGTTCGCCATCCACCCACATGGAGGAAATGGCGTCGGTGAAATCCTGCCTTTCGATGAAGCCTTGTTTCATCGGTGACCGGTCGATCCGCTCGTCCAGCCGCGCCAGCGCCTCGCCGGCACGGGCGGCGGCAATGAGGAGCTTTTCGATCTGGACGTCGGATATATCGTAAATCATTGATATTTTTTAGTTTGAGCGCGGGCGGCTTACAAGGCGGATCACAGTCGCGGCGCTCTTGCTTTCGCGGTTTCCACCCAAAATCCCGACGAAAAGACGGGTGGCCAAAGGTCGGGAGCCACAAGGGTCTTGGCAGTCGTGACCGTTTCCTCGGCAATATCGCAATGCGGTATAAACTTGCGCACTGCAATATGACGGGTATATACCCCCACCGAGAGCGACAAATTATCACACCTTCCGTTCGCCCTTCCATCTCCAGACGAAGATGAATTGGAGTTTACCCGTGAATATTATGGCAAATGGTCCTGCCACGGCACCGGATCAGAAAACCCGTTTGAAATCCATTATCGGCGGATCGGCGGGCAATCTCGTCGAATGGTACGACTGGTACGTCTATTCGGCCTTCACCCTTTATTTCGCGCCGGTGTTTTTCCCTTCCGGAAACCAGACCGCCGAGCTCCTGAGTGCGGCCGCCGTTTTCGCTGTCGGATTTCTGATGCGGCCCATCGGGGCGTGGTTCATGGGCACCTATGCCGATCGCAAGGGCCGCAAGGCCGGCCTGACGCTGTCAGTGACGCTGATGTGTCTCGGTTCGCTTTTGATTGCGATCACGCCCGGCCATGAGACGATCGGCATTGCCGCACCGGCCATTCTGGTTTTCGCCCGTCTTCTGCAGGGTATCAGCGTCGGTGGCGAATATGGCGCCAGCGCAACCTATCTCAGCGAAATGGCCGGAAAAAACCGCCGCGGTTTCTTCTCCAGCTTCCAGTATGTGACGCTGATTTCCGGTCAGCTTCTGGCGCTGGCGGTGCTTCTTGTGCTGCAGCGGGTTCTGACGCCGGAGCAGCTTGGCTCCTGGGGCTGGCGCATTCCCTTCTTCATTGGCGGCATCCTGGCGATCGCGGTATTCTATATCCGTCGCGGCCTTGCCGAGACGCAGTCCTTCGAAAACGCCAAGGCGGGTGAGGCCGACAAGCCGAAATCCAGCGGATGGGCGTTGTTCAAGCACTATCCGAGGGAAGCGCTGATGGTGATGGCGCTGACCTCAGGCGGCACGCTCGCCTTTTATGCCTACACGACCTATCTGCAGAAATTCCTCGTCAACACGTCAGGTTTCAGCAAGGAAAGCGCCACCGAAATCACCACAGCGGCACTCTTCGTCTTCATGCTGTGCCAACCGATTGCCGGCGCGCTTTCGGACAAGATCGGCCGCAAGCCGCTGATGGTGGGCTTCGGCATTCTTGGCACGCTGTTCACCTACGCAATCTTCAGCACGCTTTCGACGACGACTGATCCGATCATGGCTTTCGCTCTCGTGCTGGTCGGCCTGCTGATCGTTACCGGTTACACTTCCATCAATGCGGTGGTGAAGGCGGAAATGTTCCCCGCCCATATCCGCGCGCTTGGCGTGGCTCTGCCCTATGCGCTGGCAAACACCATATTCGGCGGAACGGCGGAATTCGTAGCCCTGAAATTCAAGCAGATCGGCCACGAAAACTGGTTCTTCTGGTATGTGACGATCATGATCGCGCTGTCGCTGGTGGTTTATGTGAAGATGCGCGATACGCGCGATCACAGCCATATCCACGAGGATTGAGCCCTTCCGTTCTATCCGAACCGATAAAAACCCCGCCTTCCCGGCGGGGTTTTTGTTTTCAGCGCATTCAGGCGGCTTCGACCGGAAGAACGATGCGGGCCTCAAAACCGTCCTGCCTGCCGGGCGTCGGAGAGGAGAGCACCAACTCTCCGCCGGTCTGCTCCACCAGGCTTTTGACGATGGCAAGGCCAAGCCCGGTGCCGTCAGCCGTGGTCTGGCCTCGGGTAAACCGCGTCGTCAGCTTGGGCAGGAGCGCGCCGTCGATTGCCGGGCCGGAATTCACGACGCGGATCGTGCCATCCGTTTCGGCGACGACCTGCACGGGGCTTTCCGGCGGGCTGTGGATCAGCGCGTTTTCGAGGAGGTTGCGGATGATGATACCGAAGGCATCCGCGCCTATCCTGCAGGACAGGCCGCTCTCGCAGCGATTGGTGAAACGGATGCGGGATGAGCCGATTGCCGTTCTCATCATATCGTCGATGACGAGTTCGAGAACGGGAATGAGATCGTTCGCCTTGTCGGTAACCCCGATCCTTGCTTCCGCCCGTGACATCTGAAGCAGTTTTTCGGCGAGATGGCCGAGATGCTGCAGGGATTTTTCGATATTTTCCACGCGCGGCGCGAGTTCCGGCGGAATATCGGCATGGAGCCGCTGCGCCTGCGCCAAGGCGCCGGCAATCGGCGTGCGCAATTCATGGGCGCTGTTGGCGGTGAATTCCCGTTCCGCCTCGATTGCCGATCGCAGCCGCCCGAGCAGCAGATTGACCGAACGGGCGATGGGATGAAGTTCGGCCGGAAAGGGCTGCGTTGGCAGCGGTGCGAGATTGCCGCCGTCCTTTTTGCCGATGTCGTCGCGCAGGGTCTGTATCGGTCGCAGCGTCCTGCGCACCACGACGATGACGGCGAAAATGCTGGCGGGAATGAGGATGAGAACGGGAAGCAGCAGCGCGGTGCCCGCCTCTTGGATCGCCTCGCGGCGATTGGCGAAGGCATCGGCGACCTGCAGGAAATAATTGCCGTCCGGTGTCGCAACCGTAAAGATGCGCTGGGTCGCGGTTTCGGAAAAACCGGGTTCGAGCGAGACCTCGAAGGGCTCCGTCGAACTGTCATGCGAATGCAGCACCACCTGTCCTTCACGGTCGCGAACCTGATAGGTCAGATATTCCGCCCGTTGCGACGTCTGGTTGAGCTTTTGCGCGGCAGGCGCGGTGTTGTTTTCCCTGAGGTCGTCCACCAGCAGCGGCAGCAGCCTCTCTGCGGTTTCCTCAACGCCGGCGTCGAAAATCTCGGCGAATTCGTCCTGCATCACCATGACGCCCAGTCCGCAGGCGAGAAGCCAGGATATGGCGACAACGCTCGTCAGCGCTGTGACGAGTTTGCGGGTCATGCTGGTCGGTCTGGCCATCTCTGCCTACTTGTAATTCTGCCTACCTGATGGTGTAGCCGACGCCGCGCACGGTTTCGACGCGGTCATGGCCGATTTTCTTGCGCAGCCGGCTGATATAGACCTCGACCGTGTTGCTCTCAATTTCCGCACCGAATTCGTAAAGCGTGTCGTGCAATTGCGCCTTCGAGACGACCGCGCCGGGATGCTCGACGAGTTTTTCGAGCACGGCCCATTCCCGGGCGCTCAGCGTTTGCGCCGTTCCATCGACCGTGATATTGCGCGCCACCTGGTTGATCTCGATGCCGGGCAAGCGGATGACGGGGGCCGAGCGCCCCTCGTAACGCCGCGAAACCGCCAGCATGCGGGCCGAAAGCTCGTTGAGATCGAAGGGCTTGACCAGATAGTCGTCCGCCCCGGCATTCAGCCCGGCAATCCGGTCGGAGACCTGATCATGGGCCGTCAGAATGATGACAGGTGTCGCGTCGTCGCGCTGGCGCAGGCTTTGCAGAAGGGTAATGCCTTCGCCATCCGGCAGTCGCATGTCGAGCAGGATGAGGCCGTAACCCATCGTCAGCGTCGCCGCCATGGCGTCGCCCAGCGTCTTGAACCAGTCGACAGCGTGACCCGCTGCGGCCACATGGTCTCGCAGCGCTTCCCCCAGCACATGATCATCTTCAACAAGCAGAACCCGCAAGACAGCTCCCTCTATCGCTTCGTCTTGCGTATCTCTTTCTCCGGATAAGCGTCAAGCACGGTGTTTCAGCTGTTCTGGCGCTGGGTGCAGCCGCCGAACACATCGAGCGAGGGATCGTAGACCGATGTGGAGACGTTCATCATGCCGAGGATGCTGTGGAAATAATTGTCGTGCGAGCGCCCGCCCTCTGCGGCGGTTTTTGCCAGGCAGGCTTTGTCCAGCCCCATGGATTTCGCAAAGTCGTCATCGTACCAGACCAGAAACGGCACATGGGTCTGCTGGTCGGGCGCCAGCAGATAGGGCGCGCCATGCAGATAGACGCCGTTTTCACCAAGCGATTCGCCGTGGTCCGATGCGTAGATCATGCCCGTCGCCAGCCTGTCGGAACGGGCCTTCAGCTTGTCGATCACGGTCGAAAGGAAATGGTCTGTATAAAGAAGCGTGTTGTCGTAGGAATTGGCGATTTCCGCATCGGAGCAGTTGCCAAGCTCGGCCGTGCGGCAATCCGGGGTGAATTTGCGGAATTCATCGGTATAGCGCAGATAATAGGTCGGCCCATGGCTGCCCATCTGGTGCAGCACGATGACGCTGTCCTTGGTGACGTTGTTGAGCCAGGCGTCGAGCTTGTCGAAGAAGATGTCGTCGCGGCATTCCCCACCGGTGCAGAAGCGGCTGTCATTGGTCGAGGGCAGATCGAAATAAGGGATGCGGTCGGCCACGTTCTTGCTGCCGGTATTGTTATCCAGCCATGTCGCGCTGACCCCGGCATGGACGAGAACATCCATGACGTTTTCATTGGCGAGCGCCTTGTTGTGACTATATTGCGAACGCGGGAACTTCGAGAACATGCAGGGAATGGAAATCGCTGTCGCAGTGCCGCAACTGGTCGTGTTCGGAAAATAGATCACGCCGCGTTTTGCGAGTTCGGGATTGGTATCGCGCCCATAACCGTTCAGGGAAAAGTTCGCGGCCCGCGCCGTCTCACCCGCCACGATGACGGTGATGCGGGGTTTGCGGACGCCGCCCAATGAAGGCAGAATTTTCGCATCCCTGCCGACCGGGCTAACCTGAATATCGACTTCCTTGTCGGCCAGCGTGAAATAATGAATGGCCGACATGATCGGCGACAGGGGATTGACGCTTTTGACGATATCCTTGTGCTGGCGCACGGCGGTGGTGAAGGTCTTGGAATTGGCGAAGCTGATGATGCCGGCGATGGAAAGACAGATCAGGATGCTGATCGTGTTCCACAAAAGCTTGTCGAGGATCTGCCGGTGTCTGATGCGGACGGCGATGATGACGAGGGACGGCACCAGTCCGTAAATCGCCATATGCCAGAGAAAGCCGGGCGTGATGAGATTGCCTGCCTCCGCCTGTGTCGTCTCCATGGCGTTGCGGATCATGTCGCTGTCGATGACGATGCCGTAACGATCCATGAACCAGGAAGCGGCCGCCGCGGCGAAGACCAGGACGATCAAAAACGGCTTGATGATATATTTGGCGGAAAAAATGATGATGAGCGCGCTGAGAAGGGCGGCCATGGCGACATAAAGCGCGACGATGGCAACCGGATAGGCGGAAAGATAGGTGTGAACCTTCGACCAGAATGTCCGGTTCGTGAAAAACAGCAGATAGGCCGCCGTCAGCAGGCTGAGCGGCACGCTGCCGATCTCCGGACGATACGTTACTGTTCCCGTCGCTTTCGCGGTAAAAAGAGCCACTGTCAGATCCACCAGATTTCCAATAGGCCTGCGGCAACGAAAAAGGGGCGGGAACGCCGCTGTTCAAGCTGCCGCATGGGCCGGTCAATGGCGGATGCTTCATTTTGCTGACATCAACCTGAAAGCTTGTCATGAAAGTGTCACACTCCTTGGTGGGTGTCTGGCGGGGGCCGCGTTTCAGATCAATGATCGGCTGGCGATGGAGCGGCTCAATTGAGCCCCAGAATGCCTGTGGCGGTGGTGCGGGTTGCAAATATGCGGGTGGCCCTGACCGGCAGCAGGCTGCCTGCGGGCAGGTTCTGGAAGGTCACCGTCGCGCCGGAAAGCAGGGTCAGGCAGAGATGACCACCATTGCCCACATAGATGGCCCGCGTGGGGGAAGGAAGCGGGTTCGTATCATCAGGAACAACCTCGAAAGCATGGGATGCCGGGGATTCGAGGCCTGCGGCGTGGTGTTCGTAAGTCTCAGCCATTGCTGTCTCCCGTAAATCGAAATCTGCCGCGATTATGCGGTACGCCGCGGCCGCGGGGAAAAGCGGGAACAGGAAATGTCCGTACGGGATTTAGGCCTTGCTTCCGGTTTGCCGAAAAGAGCGCCATTCTTTCCGTAATCTCATGTGGTTGCATCGCCCGGCCTGTTGCCGCCGATGCCGCGTAAACGGATGATGACGGTTTTTTTCGTCCACGGGTGCTGTCGCGTCAATTGCGGGTATGGAGAATGAAGGCCCTGACCGCGGGAGAGGCTTCCGTTTTCCGGTGGGCGATGGCGAGGTCGGAAGTCGTGGCGCTTGCTGCAAGCGGCACGTAGCGCACGCCGGGCAACCGCAGACAATCGAGCGAGCGCGGCACCAGCGCCACACCGAGGCCGATCGCCACCATGCTGGTAATGGTGGTGTAATCCCGGCCTTCCGGGCTTATCGTTGGCTGGAACCCGGCCTCGTTGCAGGCTTCTATCGTATTGTAATGAAAGCCGACATCCGGCGGCTGCCGCGGTGTGATGAAGGTCTCGTCGGCAAGGTTCTTGAGGTCGACCTGCAGCGCAAAGGCCAGGGGATGGTTTTCAGGAAGTGCGGCCACCAGCGGTTCGCGCAGAACCACATGGGTTGTGACACCTTCCGGAACGGGCGCAGGCGGGCGGATGAAGGCAAAATCCAGATTTCCGTCGGCGATCTTGGCGAGTTGCAGCCGCATCTCCATCTCGATCAGTTGCAGTTCCACATCGGGATGAGAGGCGCGGAAACTGGCGATGGACTGGATCATCAGGCCGGAATAGGCGGCCGAAGCGACATAACCGATGGAGATGCGGCCCGTCTCGCCGCGATCGACGCGTTTAAGCGCCGCAAGTGTCGCCTCGGCATTGGCGAGAATTTTGCGGGCATCCTCATAAAGAAGCTGGCCAGGCGTGGTGAGCTTCACCGATCGCCGTGTCCGGTCAAGCAACGGCATGCCGACGATCTGCTCGAGCGCCATGATCTGCTGGCTCAAACCCGGCTGGGCAATGCCGAGGCGGGCGGCGGCGCGCTCGAAATTGCGCTCATCCACCAGCGTGGTGAAATAGCGCAGGTGCCGCAGCTCGAACGCGTCCGCCCGGTTTGCCGGTTTCCTGCCCATCATCACTGCCTTTCCTGACGGATTTGAATAATTCCAAGCTATTATCCGTAAGAATTTTCATAATCAGTAGTTCTGAAAAAATCCAGTTTCACTTATTGGATCACAATCCGCTCCTTGCGTAATAAGATGACTTAAATTCTCCAGAAAAATAACCGTCTCATGGCGGCGCGGTTGATGAAGGGTCTTGGCGTGCAGGGAAAATCTAAACACATTTCCATTCTGGCGGGCGGTTGCGCTGCCATCGCCTATGTGGCGTTCGTGACCTCCGGCGTTGCCCTTGCGCAGGAAGCCGGAACGACGGTGCTGCAGACCATCACCGTGGACGGCGCGAAAAATCAGGACTCCAAGGCGCCGGTGAAGGGCTATGTGGCAAAAACCAGCGCCAGCGCCACCAAGACGGGGCGATCCCTGATCGAGACGCCGCAATCGGTTTCCGTCATCACCAGGGATCAAATGGATGCGCAGAATGTCCGTAATCTCAGCGAGGTGCTGAATTATGTGCCTGGCGTCGTCGCGCAGCCGTTTGGGGCGGATCCACGTTTCGATGCGCCGCGCATTCGCGGCTTTCAGGGTAACCAGCTGCAGTTCCTCAACAGTCTGCGGCTGATGCGCACGGCCGGTGCGCCGTCTTATGAGGTCTACGGTCTGGAGCGGGTGGAAGTCATTCGCGGGCCGGCCTCGGTGCTTTACGGTCAGGGTAATCCCGGTGGCCTCATCAATCTCATCAGCAAGCGGCCGACTTTCGAGCGTTTCGGCGAAGTCGGAGCGCAGATCGGCAGCTTCGATTATTATCAGTCGATGTTCGATATTGGCGGGCCGGTCGCGGATAGCGACAGTTTTGCCTATCGTCTGACCGGCCTTGCTCGCAATGCCCATCTTCAGACGGACAATCTGCAGAATGACCGTTATTTCATCGCCCCGGCGCTGACATGGCAGCCTGACGAGGATACGAAACTGACGGTTCTCGCCTCCTATCAGCACGACAATCCGAGTTCGCCGTCTGGCCTGCCGCCGGCGCTGACCTATCTGAGACCAGGCAATATGCTGGATCGCAGCTTTTCTGTCGGCGATCCCTCTTTCGATACCTCAAACCGCAAGTTCACCACTATCGGCTATGAATTCGAGCACCGTTTCGATGAGACCTTCACCTTCCGGCAGAATGCGCGTTATTCCAATTTTGACTGGTCCTACCGGGCGCTCGGCATGTCTTCGACCAGCGGCGGCATGATCGGCAATCTCATCCGCCGCAATGCGACGTTCCAGGATGAATTGCTGAACACCTTCAACATCGACAACAGCCTGCAGGCGGATTTTTCCACGGGGCCAGTCGACCACACCCTGCTTGTCGGGCTGGATTACCGCTATTTCGACAATAACGTCAAAACCGAGTTCTGGGCCGCGACGCCGCTCAATCCCGTCAATCCTGTTTATGGCGGGCCGATCAGCCTCACCTCGCGCACGCTTTATGCCGATGTTAAGACGGATATTTCCCAGATCGGTCTTTATGCGCAGGACGAGATGGCCTTTGAGAACTGGCGGATCACCGCCGGCCTGCGGCAGGATTGGGCAAGCACCGGCGGCACGACGTTTAATGGAACGACCTACCGCGCGCTCGACAAGGACGATCACAAGCTGACGGGCCGTGTCGGTGTCAGTTACCTCTTCGATGGCGGCATCGCGCCCTATGTCAGTTATGCCACCTCCTTCGAGCCGGTGCCGCAGCCGGCTGTCGGCGATGCGCCCAAGCCGACCACAGGCGAACAATGGGAAGTCGGCATCAAATACCAGCCCGAGGGTTTTGACGGGTTCTTCTCGGCGGCGATCTATGATCTGAAACAGAAGAACGTCACGACGACGGTGGGCGGGGTGACGCAGCAGATGGACGAGGCGCATGTGAGAGGCCTCGAACTGGAAGGCGTCGCAAGCCTTGCCGACGGGCTCGACCTGCGTGCTGCCTATACCTACATGGACAGCGAAGTCTCCGGCCGTGTGAATAACGGCAAGGAACTAGACAGCACGCCCCGGCATGCCGCCAGCCTCTGGCTGGATTATACCTTCCCGGAAGATACGGCGCTTGAGGGCTTCGGTATCGGCGGCGGTGTCCGTTATGTCGGAAAACGTTATGGCGATGCCGCCAATGCCTTCGAGATGAAGGGCCTCGCCCTGCTCGATCTCGGCGTGCATTACGAGAAGAACGGCTACCGCGCCTCGCTTCTGGTGCAAAACTTGACTGATAAAGAATATATTTCTAGTTGCTCCACTTTCGGATGCTATTACGGTGACGGCAGGACCGTTATGGGCAAGCTGACCTACCGTTGGTAACGCCATATCAAAGTGAAGCAGCAGGGGCATGACGCGTAAGGATCGATGGATTTCCTCCCTCTGGGGGCGGCGGGAATTTTTAGGCCTGCTCGCCGCGTCGGCTCTTGCGGGCAAGGCGCGGGCAGCGGTGACGCCGCGCATCGCCGCCATCGACTGGGCCATGCTGGAAACATCTGTGGCGCTCGGCGTCATGCCCGTGGCGGCGACCGAACTCATCCAGTTCCGGGCCGGCGCGGTCGAGCCTGATATCCCTGAAACCGTCGCCGATCTCGGCTTGCGCGGCGCTCCGAATTTCGAGCTTCTGCAGCTCACCCGGCCGGAGCTCATTCTGATTTCGCCTTTCTACACGCGTTATACCGGCAGGCTGGAAGCGATCGCCCCCGTCTTTTCGCTGCCCTTTTACGTGAAGGGGGAGCCGCCTTTCGAAAAGGCGCTGGCGGCGGTCACCGCGCTTGGTGAAAAGCTCGGGCGGGCCGAAGAGGCGCGCAAGGTTCTGGGTGAAACGGAAGCGGCGCTGCAAGCCATGCGGGCCCGCCTTGCCGGTTTTTCCGCACGGCCGACCTATGTCATCAATATCGGCGACGCCCGGCATTTTCGTGCCTTTGGTGCGGATAGCATGTTCGGGGATGTTCTTGGCCGTCTGGGGCTGACCAATGCCTGGGTGGATCGGTCGCAATTTACCTTCGCGGCCCCCGTTCCGCTTGAAAACCTCGCTGCTTCACCCGATGCGTGCATCGTCATCGTCTCCGATATTCCGGTGGAGGCGCGGGAAACGTTGCGCAACAGCGCCATCTGGCGCGCGCTGCCTGCCGTTCGGGAAAATCGGGTGGTGACGCTTGCCAATGTCGGCCCCTATGGCGGCATCACCGCCGGCATGCGTTTCGCACGGCTTCTGACCGAGGCGCTCACAGCGCGGGGAAAATCCCTGTGACGGTGCGGCCTCTCCCGCTTTTCTTCGGGCTTTTGTTCATTCTGGCCTGCGGTCTTTCCCTGCATGCCGGGCTGCTGCGGCTGCCTTTCGGTGCGTGGCCCGGCCTGCCTTTCGATGCCGCCGTCATGTCGATGGATCAGGTCATTTTCGCCTTCAGCCTGATGCCGCGTATGGCGGTCGCCATTCTGGCGGGCGCGATGCTGGGCCTTTCGGGGGCGCTTTTCCAGCAATTGCTGCGCAACCCGATCGCCGATCCCTCGACTCTCGGCGTCTCGGCTGGCGCGCAGCTCGCCATCGTCATCGCCACGCTGTTCTTTCCCTCGGTGCTGGATGGCAACCGCGCTTTGGTGGCGCTTGCCGGCGCTGCCGCCGCCGCCGGTATTGTCTTCCTGCTTGGCTGGCGACGCTCCTTCGAACCGGTAACCATGGTGGTGGCAGGGCTCCTGGTCGGCATCACCGCCGCATCCATTTCCGCGGCGCTGACGCTCGCGCAGGGCGAATATCTGATGTCGCTCGTGGTCTGGAACGGCGGCTCGCTCAGCCAGCAGGATTGGTCGAACGCCCTGTCTCTCACCTTTCAGCTTCTCGTGGGGCTTGTCCTGACGGGCCTGCTGGTTAGGCCGCTGACGGTTCTCGGTCTCGGCGATTCCGGCGCGCGATCGCTCGGCGTATCGCTGTTTTCGATCAGGCTCGCCGTCGCCGCCGTCGCTGTCATGCTGGCCGCCTTCGTTGCTTCGGCGGTTGGCCTCGTCAGCTTCATCGGCCTTGCCGCCCCTGCGCTCACCCGGGCGCTCGGCGTGCGGCGCTCCTCTTCGGTGCTCTTCGTTTCCCCGCTTCTGGGCGGCCTGTTGCTCTGGTTCTGCGATGGTCTCGTGCAGCTTCTGGCAAGCAAGACGGCGGAAGTTTTTCCGACCGGCGCGGTGACGGCCCTGATCGGCGGGCCGCTGCTTCTGTGGCTGCTGCCGAAAATCCGGCCGACCGACGTGCATCGCGGCGAAGGCGTCGACCTCATGACAAGACGTGGGTTTACGGCCCTGCTGCCGATGCTCATCGTCATGGCCGCGCTGATCTTTGCAGCACTCGCCATCGGCAGGGGGCCTCAGGGCTGGACGATGCTGGGGGCGAGTGACCTGCAAAGCCTTCTGCCTTTCCGCTGGCCACGGCTGGTGGCGGCCATCGCCGCCGGCGGTCTTCTCGCCATGGCGGGTGCTCTTTTGCAGCGACTCACCGGCAATCCCATGGCGAGCCCGGAGGTCATCGGCGTCAGCGGCGGCGCGGGTCTCGGTTTTGCCGCTGCGATCACGATTTTTCCGGCGGCCGGTCTGTTCGAGCTGTTTTGCGGCGCAGGCATCGGCTCGGCGGCCGTCATGATCCTCGTCCTGTTCTTTTCCGTGCGCCGGCATCTGGCGCCAGAAAAAATCCTGCTCGCCGGCATTGCTATCAGTTCGCTCTGCTCGGCGGTGCTTTCGGCGCTGCTTGCCATTGGCGACCAGCGGGCATGGCAGATTCTCTCCTGGCTGAGCGGCTCGGGTTCGACCGCGACACCGGCTTCGGCCATCTTTCTCGCCATTCTTTCCGTCGTGCTTCTGGCGGCTGCCCTGTCGGCGACGCGCTGGCTGACGATCCTGCCGCTCGGCCGGGATGTGCCGCTCTCGCTCGGGCTGCCGCTCGGCCTGGCGCGTATCGCCGTCATCGCGGTGGCCGGCATCGCCACGGGGGCCGCCTCGCTGCTCGTCGGTCCCTTGAGTTTCGTCGGGCTGATGGCGCCGCATATTGCGCTTCGCGCCGGCTTCACCACGCCGCGCGATCACCTGTTGGCTTCCTTCCTGTTCGGCGCGGTGCTGATGGCGCTTTCCGATCTCGGGGCGCGAACGGTGACCTTTCCCTATGAACTGCCGCTCGGACTTTTTGCGGCTCTGGCCGGCGCGCCCTATCTCATCTGGCTTTCGGGCAGACGCCAATGATTTATTTGAACATTTACGGAGATGAAGACCATGGGTGAGGCAGCACTTGCCGTCGATTACGACGATATCCCGCTTTTTTCTCTTGATGGCGTCACGATGGAAGTGCCGGGCAGGACATTGCTGCACCCGCTGACGGCAAGTTTTGCGGCCGGCAAGACCATCGGTCTGATCGGTCATAATGGTTCGGGAAAATCGACGCTGCTCAAGATTCTCGCACGCATTCAGGAGCCGACGGCGGGCAAGGTCTCGTTCGAGGGAAAATCGCTCGGCGCCTGGGGCAATCGTGAATTTGCGCGAAAGCTCGCCTATCTGCCGCAATATACGCCGGCTGCTTCCGGCATGCTGGCCAAGGAGCTCGTGGCGCTTGGCCGCTATCCCTGGCACGGGGCGCTCGGGCAATTCAGCAAGACGGATCAGGAGAAGGTGGACGAGGCGATTGAGCTTACCGATACCATCGCCTTCCGCGACAGGCTGGTGGATACGCTTTCCGGCGGCGAGCGTCAGCGCGTGTGGCTTGCGATGCTGGTGGCCCAGAATGCCGAAAGCCTGCTTCTGGATGAACCCATCTCCGCACTCGACATGGCGCACCAGATCGAAGTGCTTTCGCTGGTTCAGAGACTGTCGCGGGAAAAAGGTCTTGGCGTCGTCGTGGTGCTGCACGACGTCAACATGGCAGCCCGGTTCTGCGATGAGATCGTTGCGCTTCATTCCGGCCAACTGATCGCACGGGGAACGCCGCAGGAGATCATGACGCCGGAGACGTTGCAGCGCATCTATGGTGTTCGCATGGATGTCATGACCCATGCCGCCACCGGCTTTCCCGTCGCCCTGCCGCTTTGAGTTGTTGCAGCAAAACAACGGCCGGCAACACTGGCTGTTGATGGCGATTCCGCAAGCATTTCCCGCCCTAACAATGTCTTAATGGCATCCTACCGCCATCAGACATTGTTAACCGTTCCGCTTTCATCGCCTCCAATTAAGTTGTTTTGGATCGATTTCAGGGAACAAACGTTAACAGTGCGGAATTCAATATCCGGAGAGGGCAAGAAGGGCTGCTGCGGGTAGGAATAAAACAGGAGAAAATCAGATGAAAAAGGCTGTTGCCGTAACTTTTGCCGCATTGACGATGGGCCTCGGCGGAACCGTGTCCGCACTCGCTGCCGACCTTGCAAGATATGAGCCGGCTCCGCAGGAGCAGGACGATCGCAACGGCGTCAAGATCGGTTACCTCACCTGCGATATCGGCGGCGGCGTCGGTTACGTTCTCGGCTCGGCCAAGGAACTGGATTGCACGTTCCAGTCCACCATGGGCGCGCGCCGCACCGACCATTACACCGGCGCCATCCGCAAGATGGGCGTTGACCTTGGCTTCACCACGCAGGGCCGTCTGGTCTGGGCCGTTTTCGCCCCGACAGCCGGTTACCATCGCGGTTCGCTCGGCGGCCTTTATCAGGGCGCAACGGCTGAAGTCACCGTCGGTCTCGGCGTTGGCACCAACGTTCTCGTTGGCGGCACCTCCGGTTCCATCCAGCTTCAGACGGTCAGCGTGACGGGTCAGGTTGGCCTCAACCTCGCAGCGACCGGTACTTCCGTGACGCTCACGGCCATGAACTGATCGGCGAAACGCCCGGTGCTTTGACCGGGCATTCTGTCGCATGCCAAAAAACGCCCTCTTCGTTGTCAGACGAAGAGGGCGTTGTATTATGCAGGTCATGACGATCTCCGCATCAAAACCCGTCCCGGCTTCACTGGCTATTTTTCTCTGTCTTTCTTCGACGGCCTTTGCCGAAGGCGATGCGGTTCACGGGGAAAAGGTGTTCAGCCGCTGCTCCACCTGTCACAGCGTTGACGCACCGCGTACCCGCATGGGCCCGCATCTGATGGGCGTGGTGGGCAGGCCGATGGCTGGAGTGACGGATTACGGCCATTATTCGCAGGCGCTGAAAGATGCTGGTGCGGCGGGCCGGGTCTGGACGGAAGAGGAACTGCAAAAATTCATATCCAGCCCGAAGAAGGCAATGCCGGGGGCCTCGATGCGCTTTTTTGGGCTTTGGAGCGAAACGGATATCGACGATCTGATCGCCTATCTGAAAACGCATCCGATGCCGCAATAACCTTCAGAGCGGCGCATCCGCAAGAATCTCTTCGGCATCCTCCACCGTCATCGCCATGACCTTTGAGCCAATCTCGAAGCCGAAACCGTTGCGGGCGAAGGCGGAAAACTCCTTCGATTTGCGTTTTTCATCCAGCTCGACCCGGCGAAAAGGTCCGAAGGCACGTTTGCGCGCAAAGATGACGGCCGCAACCAGATCGTTGGTTTCCTCAAGCGCGACTGCTGCCGTTTCCCGGTCGATACCCTTGATCTGAAGTTTTTGCGCAAGACCGCGTTTCGACTTGCCGCTGCGCTGGCCGCTCCGCACGGCAATTTCCGCATAGGCAGTGTCGTCGAGCGCCTTGATGCCATAGGCAAAAGTCACGGCAAATTCGCCGAGCGCCTTTACCTGTGCGGTGCTGATATCCTCGAATTTTTCCCGCGCCTTGCGCGTGATGGCGTCGCGCAGCTGCTTTTCCGTCATCATGCGCTGTTCGAGCCGGTAGAGAGCGGAATTGCGCGCCCAGGACAGCATGCGGCTGGTGGGCTCAACGGCCGGCGTTTCACCATCCAGGGCCATATCGTCGGTCAGGAAGGGGCTGGAATCATCGTTCATTCCGCTTTTATAGCGCGGGGAAGCCGTCTTGCCAGTTCCCTCCCGGCCGGTGTCCTCCGGTTTTTACCACCTCAAGGCGTTTGCGCGCCGGTTGCGGCGACATAGACCGAATAGAGCGATTTCGTTGCGGTGATGAAGAGGCGGTTCTTTTTCGGGCCGCCGAAGGTGAGGTTCGCGACCGTCTGCGGCACCTTGATCTTGCCGATGAGCGTGCCATCGGGCGCAAAGCAGTGGACGCCGTCGCCGGCGCTGGTCCAGAGGTTGCCGGCCGTATCCAGACGGAAACCGTCCGGCAAGCCATTGTCGAGATTGCAGAATTCCCGGCCATTCGCAAGCTTCACGCCGTCCACCACGTCGAAAACGCGGATATGGCGCGGGCGGGACACATCATGGCTGTAGGAGCTGTCGGCAACATAGAGCTTCGTTTCATCAGGTGAAAACGCGAGACCGTTCGGCTGCACGAAGTCGTCAATGGCGATGTCGATCTTTCCAGTCGCGGGATCGAGCCGGTAGACGTTGCGCGTCTTCTGCTCGGGTTCTGCCTTGTATCCCTCGTAATCGGAAAGAATGCCGTAGGTGGGGTCGGTGAACCAGACGCTGCCATCGGATTTCACCACCACGTCATTGGGGGAGTTCAGCCGTTTGCCGCCGTAGCTGTCGGCAAGAACGGTGATCGAGCCGTCGACTTCGGTGCGGGTGACGCGGCGGCCGCCATGTTCGCAGGAGACAAGTCGTCCCTGTTGATCGCGGGTGTTGCCATTGGTGAAGTTGGAAGGCTGGCGGAACACCGAAACCCCGCCATCGGGCACCCAGCGCAGCATGCGCTCATTGGGAATGTCGCTGAACAGCAGGCAGTTGAGATCGGCAAACCACACCGGGCCTTCGGCCCAGCGGCAGCCGGAATAAAGCTCTTCCAGTTCCGCATTGCCGACGATCAGATGGCGGAAGCGGTCATCGTGGATTTCGTAAGGGGAGGCGTTGTCTGTGGTCATGAGCGTGGTCCGCTTGAGGGCTTGTCGTTCGGGGTTCAGCGCGTGGCCTTGGGGCCGCTTGCCAGAAGGATGACGGAGATGATGATAAGGCCGGTGAGGATGAGGCGGATGCCCGCGCCGAAACCATAGGTATTCAGCATCGAAACCACCAGGAACATGAAGAGCGAGGCGCCCCAGATGCCGGGTACGTTGGAATCGCCGCCCGCAACCGCCGTGCCGCCGATGACAACGACGGCGATGGACATCAGCAGATATTCCGATCCCATGTTGAGCGCCGCGCCGCCGGAGAAGCTGGCGAGCAGATAGCCGGCAATCGCCGCCAGCACCGCGCAGAGCACATAGGTGACGAAACGTGTTCCATCCACGGGAATGCCGGTCATGCGGGCGGCGAAGGTGCTCTGGCCGATGGCGGAAATCCAGCGTCCGTAAAACGTCCGGTCGAGCAGCAGCCAGGCGATGACCGAGAGCAGCAGCGCGACAAGCGCCACGTTCGGAATGCCGAAAGAACTGGACGTGGCGAAAGTGGCCAGTGTCTCCGGCGGCTTGATGCGCAGGCCGCGGTTCGACCAGATGGCGATGGATTGCACGATGAAGCTCATGGAGAGCGTCGCGATGATTGGCGGGATGCGCAGGAGCTTGATCAGCGTGTAATTGCCGATGCCGATGGCGATGCCGATCAGGATGGCGATCAGCAGTCCGGGCAGGATGAGACCATCGGACACATCCATGAATTTGAGGGCCAGCGTGCCTGATAGCGTCATCGTTGCGGGAACGCAGAGGTCGATATTACCCGGTCCGAGCGTGATGACGAACATCTGACCGATGCCGACGATCACGGAAAAGGCCGCGAATGTCAGCGCTGCGTGCGACAGGCCGAAGGAGCTGGCGCCGCCGGTGAACATGACGGTCACGATCCACACCGCAGCCGTTGCGGCGAACGACCAGACCCATGGTTTTTTCGAGAAGGACGAAAGCCCGTTCATTGGTTTTTCTCCCGCTTTTCGAGACGGTTGAGCAGGAGGCGCAAGGCAAGCACGATGATGAGGATCGCGCCCTGCGCGCCGATCTGCCAGTCTGGCGAAATGCGCATGAAGGACAGGAAGGAGCCGGCGAGCGTCAGCGTCAGCGCGCCGATGACGGCACCGATGGGTGAAACCCGGCCGCCGACGAATTCGCCGCCGCCTAAAATGACACCCGCAATCGACAGCAGCGTGTAACGAAGAGCGATATTGGCGTCAGCCGATGTCGTCAGCCCGACAAGTGCGATGCCCGACAGCACCGCAAAGAACCCGGCAAGCGCAAAGGTGGCGGCGCGGATGCCGACGACCGACCAGCCGGAGCGTTCGACCGAGCGGAAATTGCCGCCGACGCCGCGCATCAGCACGCCGAAGGAGGAGCGCATGACGATGTAATGGGCGACGACCGCAATCACGATGCTGGCGACGATGGCAATCGGCACGAAAGGCGGTTTTGCCGTCATCAGTGCGCGGATGAAGGCGGGGGCCTGGCCGCCGGGCGAGGGCAAAATGAGAACGGCAAGGCCGCCCCAGACGAAACTCATGCCAAGCGTGACAACGATGGAGGGCAGGGCGCGGATATGGATGATGGCGCCAAGCAACGCATAAACCGCAATCGCACCGGCAAAGATCGCAATGCCGAGCAATGGCGTGGTTTGCAGGACGGTGGCGGTGACACAGGCGCAGAAACTGACGAAGGTGCCCATCGACAGATCAAGATCGTTGACGGACATGATCAGCATCTGCGCAATGGTGGCAAGCGCAATCGGTACCGCCAGATTGAACAGCAGGTTGAGGCCGTTATAGCTCATGGCGCGCGGCTGCATGTAGAATACGGCGGCGAGCAGGAAGGCGAGCGAGGCGGCGGGAATGATGAGGCGAAGGGCGCTGGCGGAGAGTTTCATGCGTGGTCTTCTCCGGAAAAGGAGGCGGCCAGCACATTCTGCTCGGTGATGTCCTCGCCCGAGAGTTCGGCCTGAATAGCGCCGTCACGGAAAACATAGACCCGGTCGCAAAGGCGGATTTCATCCATTTCGGTGGAATACCAGATGAAGGTGCGGCCGTGGGAGGCTTCGGTTCTCAAGATATCGTAGACCTCCTGTTTGGTGCCGATATCGACGCCTCGCATCGGGTCGTCCATCAAAACGGTGCTGGCTGTGGTGGCGAGGGCGCGGGCGAACAGAACCTTCTGCTGGTTGCCGCCGGACAGCGAAAGAATTTTGTTGCCCATGTCGGGCGTGCGGATTTCGATGCGCTTTTTCCATTGCGCGCCGAGTTCGCCTTCTTTGTTCCGGTCCACCATGCCCGCGGATGAAATGTCCCTCAGCGAAGCGATGGAAAGGTTCTTCAGGATGCTCCACAGCGGGAAGGTCCCGTTCAGGCTGCGGTCCCCCGCCACGAAGGCGATATCGGTCTTGCGCGCGGGCAGCCAGCTGCTGTTGCGGGCAAGGTAAAGGTCGAGAAGCGCTTCGGTCTGGCCATGGCCGCCGAGACCGGCAAGGCCGATGATCTCGCCGCGAAATGCCTCGAAGGCAAGGCCTTCACCCCGACGCGGCGGCATGGAAAGTACTTTTTCGCCCGCCTTGCGGTTTTCGCTTTTTTGCCTGTCCTGTTCCTTGACGACGCTGCCCATGGCTTCCACCAGCGTGCGTGTCGTGAATTCGCCCGCCGACCGATTGGCGACCACACGGCCGTCCTTCATCACCACGATGCGGGTGGCCGTCGAAAGAATTTCGCCGAGAATATGCGAGATCAGCAGAACGGAGCCGCCGGTGCGCACGAAACGGCGGACATAATCCATCAATTGCTCGGCAAGACCGGCATCGAGCGAGGACGTCGGCTCATCGAGAATGACAAGTCTCGGCGCTTCGGGTGTCCGGCAGAAATTGATGGCGATTTCCACCATCTGCCGCTCGGCGATGGAAAGTTCGGCAATCGTCAGCTCGCAATCAATGCCGTGGCCGGGAAAAATCTCGTCCAGCGTCTGCCGGATCATGATGAGCGCGCGCCCGCGCCAGTTCCGCCCGCTGATTGCGGCATGCATGATGCGGACATTTTCGCTGATTGTGAGGTTGGGGCAGAGCGACAGTTCCTGAAACACGCAGCGCACGCCGCTGGCGCGGGCGGCCGCGATGCCGTGGCGACCTTGCTCGCCGCGATAGGAAATGGAACCCTCATGCGGCGTCAGCCCGCCATTGATGACGTTGACGATGGTGGATTTGCCCGCGCCATTGTGGCCCACGAGCCCGAGGCATTCTCCCGTGCGGATGACGAGATCGGCCCCATCAAGCGCCCTTACCGCGCCGAACACGACCTTCAAGCCGCGCGCGGCGACGACTTCTTCCGCCTCGATGATGTCATTCATGAGCAATTACGCCAGTGATCTGAAAATCGGATAATATCGGTGGCTATTGCGGCGCCCGTTCCGGGAGCGCCGCAATATTCAGGCTCTAAGCCGATCCGGCCTATTTGGCCGATGCGATGGCCTTCTGCGCGTCTTCCTGCGAATATTCGACATTCGCGACGCCGCCTTTCTGGGTCGTCTTGAGATTTTCCTCAAGGTTGCCCTGGTCGATGCGCAGGAAAGGCACGGTCAGGTCCTTCTTCACGTCCTTGCCGTCGAGGATCTGCTGCGCCACCCAGAAAGCGAGTGTCGAGACGCCGGGAGCGATGGAGACGGACATGGTCTCGTAGCCGCTTGCGTCCTTCTGCTGTTTCCACCATTGCAGCTCGTCTTCACGGTTGCCCATGACGATGGTGGGTGTCGGGCGCTTGGCGGCGGCGAAAGCCTGTGCTGCACCGTAACCATCGCCGCCCTGCGTCACGACGGCCGCGACTTCGGGAAGGCTCGGCAGAATGCCGGCGACGGCGCGCTGCGCGACGTCCTGCGCCCAGTCGCCATTGACGGAACCGACGATCTTGAACTGCGGGTTCTTGGCGACGGCGTCGACGATGCCGGCATGGATTTCATCATCGACCGAAACGCCGGCCAGACCGCGGATCTCGAGCAGATTTCCGCCCTTCGGCATGGCCTTGGCGAGATAGTCGATCTGGCTTGCGCCCATCGCCTTGAAGTCCACGGCGATGCGCCAGGCGCAGGGTTCGGTGACAATGCCGTCGAAGGACACGACGGTGATGCCGGCGTCACAGGCTTCCTTGACAGCGCCGTTAAGCGCGGTCGGCGAAGCGGCGTTGATGACGATGGCGTCATAACCCTGAAGAATGAGGTTCTGAATCTGCGCCGCCTGTTCGGTTGCCTGGTTTTCGGCGGTCGTGAAGGCGTCTGCGGCGGCAACCTGTTTGTCGGCAACCGCCTGTTTGGTGATCTTGTCCCAGCTGGTCAGCATCGCCTGACGCCAGGAATTGCCAGCGTAATTGTTTGAAAGCGCGATTTTTTTGGCCGACGTGTCGGCATGAGCGGTGATCGGCAGAGCTGCGCATGCGACAGCGGCCGATGCCAAAAGCATCTTCCTGAAAGCCATTTGATTTCCTCCCTCGTGGCTTGCCCTTTTCGAGCCCGGAATCCTTGCGCGCCGCAAATCTCCTCGGCGGCAGGCGGAATTCCTTTGCACTGGAGCTCCTTTCCCCAGTAGAAGCGAGAATGACCAAGAAGATTTGGCTTGTATAGGCGGATCGCGGCAATCTTCCTGCGGGTTTCCGCAGAAAGCTTGCGGGAACCCGCAGGACGAAACGCCACTGCCGGGCGCAGAATGAATGATGCGGCACCCAATGGGTTCAAACTTCGCCGCAGAGGTCGGAGGCAGACGCTTGGGAGGGCGTCCGCACATGCTGGATACGCCGAAAAGCGCTCTTTTTCACCATTATATGGGCATTTCGCGGCTGCTTGCCGGGCAGCTGGAATTTAATGCCATCATCCAGGCGGTCGCCACCGAGATCAGCCATATCATCCCGCATGACCATATGGATGTCTGTATCAAGCAGCTGGATGACAAATATCATATCGCCTATGAGAGCGGTCTCGTCAGCGCCTGGAGCCGGCAGCCGCCCGCCCTTCTCACCGGCAGCCCGATCCGTTCGCTGCTGTCAGGCGAGGTCGAGCACCTGTTAAGCGGTGACGCCTGCTCCGATCCTCGCTTCCACTTCGAAGGGGCGTTTTCCAGCCCGATCATCGAACTTAATCTGCATAGCCGTCTGCATGTGCCGATGAAGGTGCATGGCGACATCATTGGCGCGCTCAGTTGCTCGTCGCACCAGTCGAACGCCTATACGATGGAGGATGTGACGAATGCCCGCGCGGTTGCGGATCTGCTGGCGCCCTATTTCTATGCCATCCGTGCCGCCGAGCAGGCCAAACGCTCGGCCATTGAAGAGGCGCGCGCCAATGCCCGCGAGGAGGGTTTGAGGCTGGGCGCCTTGCAATTGACCGAGGCTCTGGAGGCCGAGCGGCAGCGTATCGGCATGGATTTGCACGACCAGACGCTGGCGGACCTGACCCGGCTGGCGCGGCGCATCGAACGTATGAGCCATGCCCCGGACGTTTCGGGCGAAATGCTCGAGCCGGTGGTGCGCAGCCTGCAGCATTGCATGCAGGATCTGCGTGAAATCATCGAGGAGGCGAAACCCTCCATCCTGCAATTGTTCGGCGTTGTCGAGGCCATCGAGACCTATGTGGACCGCTCCGTGCGCGATAGCGGGTCGGCAATCGACTGGTCGGTGAGCGATGAGACGGAAGGGCTGGTGGAAAGGCTCGACAAGACGGTGGCGATATCGCTGTTCCGCATCGTACAGGAGGCAGTGAACAATGCCATTCGCCATGCCCAGCCGGAAACCATTGCCGTAACGCTTGTCGCCATCGATGGCGGCTTGCGCGTGACGGTGAGTGATGACGGCAGCGGCGGCGGCGAAGGCGGGGCCTCCGGCGGCCTCGGCATCGGCAACATGAAGACGCGGGCGCGGCTGATTTCAGCCAGGTTCGATATTGGCGGCAATGGCAAAGGGGCGGGCACCCGCATCACCGTGACCTTGCCGGCGGATGCTTTCGACCGGCGGGAGGAGTTGTGACATGGACGTGCTGATCGTTGAGGACGATGCGCTGCACCGCGCCTATCTGAACGAGGCGGTGAGAGCCGCCCTGCCGGAATGCGACAATGTGCTGGAGGCGGCCAACGGCAGAACCGGCGAAAAGCTGGCGCGTGAAAATCGCGCGGCCCACATCGTCATGGATTTGCAGATGAACGAGCGCAACGGCATAGAGGCGGCGCGCACCATCTGGAAGGAGCGGCCGGACACCCGCATCCTGTTCTGGTCCAACTATTCCGACGAGGCCTATGTGCGTGGTGTCTCCCGCATCGTGCCGGAGGGCGCCGCTTACGGTTACGTGCTGAAATCGGCATCCGACGACCGGTTGCGGCTGGCGTTGCGCAGCATCTTCATCGAGGCGCAATGCGTGATCGACCGGGAAGTGCGCGGGTTGCAGGAAAAGAGCCTCGGCAAGGCGCATGGCTTTACCGATTCCGAATATGAAATCCTTGTCGATGTCGCGCTTGGCCTCACTGACAAGGCGATTGCGCGCCGCCGTAATCTGTCACTGCGCAGCGTGCAGAACCGCCTGCAAAACCTGTATGAGAAACTGAACGTGCATCAGGCAGCCGGCGATGACGAGGCGGAAGGGCGATATAATCTTCGAACCCGCGCCGTCACCGTCGCTTTTCTGCGCAAGCTTTTGAATTACAGCGCGCTGGAAAGGGCCGAGCGCGAACTGGCGGAATGGGCGGGAAACCGCTGACCCTCAGGGCAGGAAGGCCAGCAGCCGTCTTTCATCCGCCCTGAGGCCGGAGACGGGTTTTGCCCCGACCTTCAGGATGCGGCCAAGCTTCTTCCGCGCTTTCTCCTCCGTGGCGATATCGAGAACGGCGGGATGCACATAGCTCTTGCGGCAGATGGCGGGCGTATTGGAAAGCTCGACCGCCGCCGCCTGGCACATGCCTTTTATGCTCGGTTTTTCACCTGAAGCCACATGCTCCATCGCGTTGCAGAAGGCCGCGAGCGTTCCGCCCCAGGTGCGGAAGGTCTTGGCGGAAATGCCTTGGCCGCCGATGCGGGAAAGATAGGCGTTGAGATCACTTGAATCGACGGAATGCACCCGGTTTTCGCTGTCCTGCCAGACAAACAGCTCCTTGCCGGGCAGGTCGGCGATCTCCTCGAGGATTTTCTGCAGGCGGGGATGGCGCAGTTGGCGCTTCACCTTCTGCCCGCCCTTTGCGGCAAACCGCAACTCGATGGTTTCACCGAAAGACACATGGCGCTTGAGCAATGTGGTTGCGCCATAGGTGCCGTTGGTTTCGAGATAGGAGCGGTTGCCGACGCGCAGATAGGCGGCATCAAGCAGCAGCGTGAGCGCGGCAAGCGTCATCTCCTGCCCGTGATCCTGCTTTTCGATATCGGCGATGGCGCGGCGGCGGATGGCGGGTAGCGCCTTGCCGAAGCTTTTGAGCTGAAAGAACTTCGTTTCGCCCCTGAGCGCGTGCCAGTCGGGGTGATAGCGATACTGTTTTCGCCCGCGCGCATCAAAGCCGGTGGCCTGCAAATGCCCTGATGGGTCGATGCAGATCCAGACGTCTTTATAGGCGGGCGGCACACCGAGCGATTTGATGCGTTTCAGTTCGACGCTGTCGGAGAGAAGCTCGCCGCCCGGCAGGCGGTAACAGAAACCGCGCCCGCGTTTTTCGCGGGAAATACCCGGTTCCTGATCGTTGACATAGGCAAGTCCGATTTTTGCAAGAAGGCGGGTGGCTGGTTGTGGCATCGTTTTTTCCGGCAGGTTTCACGCTGCGGCAAACGAAAAACAGGCCGCCTTCGTTCCGGCGGCCTGTCGTTCCGGTCGTTAGTTTTCTCAGCCGGCCTTGGCGATCCGCACAATCTGCGATTCACCACCGCCGCGCCCCTCGGTTACGGCATAAACCGCGCCGTCAGGCCCGACCTTCACGTCGCGGATACGCGCCTCAAGGGGAAGACGGCTTTCGGTCGCAACCTTGTCGCCGTCGATGTGCAGGATGACGAGGCCCTGGCTCACCAGACCGCCGACGATGAAGGCGCCCTTCCATTCGGGAATAAGGTCGCCGTCATAATAGGCCATGCCGGAGGGGCCGATGACCGGGTCCCAATAATAGACCGGCTGCTCCATGCCTTCTTTGGCGGTAGCGCCTTCGCCAACCGACCGGCCGCTATATTCGACGCCATAGGTGATGACCGGCCACCCGTAATTCAGGCCCGCTTTGGGCAGGTTCAGCTCATCGCCGCCCTTTGGCCCGTGTTCCACGGTCCAGAGCCTGCCCTGGCCATCAAGTGCCGCGGCCTGCAGGTTGCGGTGGCCATAGCTCCATATTTCGGGAAGGGCGTTCTGCTGGCCGGCGAAGGGGTTGCCTTCAAAGGCCTTGCCTTCAGCATTGATGCGGAAGACCTTGCCGAGCCCGCTCGACAGATCCTGCGCCTGCACGCGCGGCTTTGAGTCCGAACGCTCGCCAACGGTAACATAAAGCTCGTTTTCAGGTCCGAAGACGAGGCGCGAGCCGAAATGCTTGTCGCCGTCATAGGTCGGCATCTGGCGGAAAATCACCGAGACATTTTCCAGTTTCGCGGCGTCGCCATCTTCGGTCAGCTTGGCTGACGCGACGGAGGTGCCGTTGCCGCCATCGCGCGGTTCGGAAAAGGAGAAGAAGACGGTGCGCGATGTTTCGAAATCGGGAGCGAGCGCGATGTCGAGAAGTCCGCCCTGTCCGTCGGACGCCACCTCCGGTACGCCGGCAATCGCCGGGCCGGCCTTGCCGTCGGTGACGATATGCATGGCCCCTTCCTTGGCGGCGACAAGCATGCGGCCATCCGGCAGGAATTCCATGGACCACAGGTGCGGCAGGCCCTCGGCGACGATGGTTTTTTCGACATTCGGCTGGGAAGCGGCCTGCGGCGCGCGTGTCTGGCCCTCAAAAGCCGGCTTCTGATCCGGCGCATTCGGCCGTTTCGTTTCGGCAGCCGGGGCGGTCTGGGCGTGTGCAGCGCCAGCAAAGGGCACGGCGAGCAGCGCGCACAGGATCGTCGAACTCAGAAGTCGGTTGTTGTGGAACATGGGTCTCCCTTCCATCGTTACATCAGGCAGAGAACCATTTGGGGAGGATTTCGTTTCCTGCGATAGTTTCAAGAAAACTTGATCAATCCGTGTGCAGGCTGCATGCTCTTTTCTCATCCATGCGAATTCATAGGGAACCGCAAGGCGCGAGTGACGTTTGGCCTCTGTTATGAGGAGGGCGCCATGCAGATCATCGACAACAAGGCCATAGACGGCAACAGAACCAGACCGATCCTGAACGTCGCGGAATTCTGCCGGCGTTACCGGCTGGACAAGGCGGAGGAGGCCCGTCTCAGAAAGCTGTTCGGCGAGTTCGCCTCGCGGCACGAGCTTTTGATGAATGCGCAGCGCAAGCCGAGCTTCCGCTGATCATTCCTCCTCGTCGAGAGATTTTCCGAAGATCATGAAGACATCATAACGGGTGTTTTTTCCCATTATCTGATGCGAAGGCTTGCGAATGCCCGGCATCGGCTCGGCGCGCAGGGGCCATTTCAGAACCACCCGTTTCGTCGCATTCTCCAGTGCAGCCTCCATCAGCTGCACCTGGTCCGGGTCGGCGCCAACCAGTTCTCTCAGCACCCGCATCTCCTTCTTCACCAGCGCCGTGTTGTGGCGCGGCGGATGCATGGGGTCGACAATTACCACCTCGGGTGAAAGCTCTTTCAGCAGATAGCGTGAATCGCCGTTGAGCAGCGTCATGCGCGCTGCCGCCTCGGCATAGGCGCCGCCCGCTTCCAGGGCGCGGCGAATGCCATCGGCGAGATGGGCATGCATTTCCGCTGAGCGTTCGATGAGGGTGACGTCAGCCCCGAGGGATGCGAGCAGGAAGGCATCGCGCCCCAACCCGGCCGTGGCATCGATGATTTTTGGCGTTCGGCCTTTGGTGAAACCCGCGGCCTTGGGCAGAGCCTGTCCGCGCCCTTCGCCGGAGCGGAAACGGTGGCCCACCGCACCGCCGACAAAATCCACCACGAAGCTTTCGTTTTGTTCCTTCATCTGCGACCTCAGAACGGGCAGGGCACGGTATAGGTGACGTCACGCCCATCCGGATGACGGAAGCCAATCTCTTCGGCATGCAGCATCAGGCGCGGTGCGGCGGCGAGCGCCTCGCCCTCGGCATAAAATTCATCGCCGAGAATGGGGTGGCCAAGCGCCTTCATATGCACCCGCAATTGGTGGGTGCGGCCGGTGAGGGGGGTCAGCGCCAGCCGCGTTGCCGGAAGCGGCAAACGTTCCAGCACCCGCCAAAGGCTCTGCGCGGGCTTGCCGTTTTCGTGGTCGACCCGGTGGCGGGGCTTGTTTTCGGGATCGATGGCGAGTGGCAGGTCCACTTCTCCCGCCTCTCCGGCAACCTCTCCCCAGACAATGGCGACATAGGATTTGCGCGTCTGGCGGTTTTCAAACTGCGACGCAATCGCCGCATGCGCCCTGCGGTTCAGGGACATCAGCACGATGCCTGACGTGTCCTTGTCCAGCCGGTTGATCATCAGTGCTTTCGGGAACTGTTTCTGCACGCGCGTCATCAGGCTGTCGGAAAGCGCCGGATCGCGCCCCGGCACCGAGAGAAGCCCGCTCGGCTTGTCGAGCACCAGCAGGTCGTCGTCGCGGTGCACGATGGTGAGCCAGGGGTCGAGTGGCGGATTATAGACGGGGTTGGAAAGCTCGCGTGACATGTCGTTTCCTTAGCACGAATTGCGCATTCGGACAGGCGCTAGAGCATTTCCAGGAAAAGTGGACTCCGGTTTTCCGTCGGGAAATGCGTCGAAACAAAGAGTTAGAGTGTTTTCGCAATTCGAAGAAAAGCGAAAACACTCTAGTCGGGAATATGGAGATTGACGCGCCCGCTGGTCAGGTCGCTCAGAAGCCGGGTGAGCCGTTCGGCCTCCTCGGCCGGAACCGAGAGCAGCATATCCGCGCCGGCGCCGGTAAAATCCTCCCTTTCCAGCCGCAGGTTCTGCGTGGCGGAGAGGCGTGATTTCACCAGCGCCAGATCGGAGAAGGGGCAGCTCAGCGTGGCGCTGACGTAAGCGATGACCGGTGACGTCTCGCCTAACCGCAGGCAGGCCGCCGCCGCGCCGCCATAGGCGCGCATGAGCCCGCCGCTGCCGAGCAGGATGCCGCCGAACCAGCGGATGACGAGAACGGCGACATTATCCAGCGCCTGGCCGTCGATGGCCTGAAGGATCGGTTTCCCGGCTGTTCCCGAGGGTTCGCCGTCATCGCTGAAACGATAGGTCTGGCCGTTTCGCCATGCCCAGCAATTATGGTTCGCGTCGGGATCGGAATGTGCCGCAAGGAAGGTCTTCGCATCCTCTTCGCCCGTCACCGGCGCGGCAAAGGCGATGAAGCGGCTTTTCTTGATATCCTGCGAAAAGGTGACGGGGCGGTCGAGCGTGAACATGGGCGTTTCAATAACGCATATATTCGCATGCGGAAATCGGTATAAGGCTCGGAATGGCGAAGATGGCGATGGAGAAGGTTTTGAGGAAGGCGAGGCAGGTTGCTGTTATCGGTGGCGGGCCGGCGGGGCTGATGGCGGCAGAGGTGCTCTCGGCCGCGGGCCATGCCGTGACGGTGTTCGAGGCGATGCCGACGGTGGCGCGCAAATTGCTGATGGCCGGAAAATCCGGCCTCAACATCACCCATGCCGAAAACTATGACAGTTTCCGTCAGCGATTTGGCGAGGCGGAACCGCAGCTGCGTGCGGCCCTCGATGATTTCACGCCTGACATGCTGCGCGATTGGGTGCAGGGGCTGGGGCAGGAAACCTTTGTCGGCACCTCGGGCCGGGTGTTTCCCATGGTCATGAAAGCCTCGCCGCTGCTGCGAGCATGGCTCGCCCGGTTGGAGGCGCAGGGCGTAACCATCAGGACGCGGCATCGCTGGACGGGTTTTTCCGGCGAGCACCTGGTTTTTTCGACACCGGAGGGCGAGATCACTATCAAAGCCGATGCCGTGCTGCTGGCGCTGGGCGGCGCCAGCTGGCCGCGTCTCGGCTCCGATGCCGCATGGGTTCCGGCGCTTGCGGCCAAAGGCGTCGAGCTCTCCCCGTTCCGCCCGGCCAATTGCGGTTTCGACGTTGACTGGAGTGATGTCTTCCGCGAGCGTTTTGCGGGTGAAGCGGTGAAATCCACGGTCACCATTTCGCCGGCAGGAGCCTTTCAGGGCGAATTCGTGATAAGCAAGCATGGCATTGAGGGCAGCGTGATCTATGCCCATTCCGCCGCCCTGCGCGACCGGCTGGCACAGGCGGGCAAAGTATCGCTCGCGATTGATCTTGCGCCGGCGCGTACGGTGGAACGCCTCAGCCTGGATCTGGGGAAGCTCGGCCGGAAGGAGAGTTTTGCAAACCGCATGCGCAAGGCGGCCGGCCTGTCGGCGGTGAAGGTGGGGCTTCTGCGAGAAATCTTTCCCGATATCGCCGCCATGCCGGACGAGTTTGTCGCCGCGAGAATAAAACATGCGGAGATACCGCTTTTGCGGGCGAGACCGATTGCCGAGGCGATTTCGTCTGCCGGCGGTATCGCCTGGAGCGGCCTTGATGAAAGCTACATGCTGGAAAGGCTCCCCGGCATATTCGCTGCCGGGGAAATGCTGGACTGGGAAGCGCCGACCGGCGGTTATCTGCTCACCGCCTGTTTCGCCACCGGCAAGGCCGCCGCAAAAGGCATGGCCGCGTGGCTTGAAGGCTCAGCCTGAGAGCCGTTCTGCCGCGCCCGTTTCCTCACCCGAAGCGGTTCTGACGAGGCAGCGCATGATGGCGTCGGTGGTGACGGCGCCGAGCGCCTTGCCATTTTCTCCAACGACCGTGGCGCTGCTGACATTTTCCCGGACGAGCGCGCGCAGGCCCTCTTCAACGGTCATATCGGCATTGAGCTGAAGCCGCGACTGGCCGGAAAATTCCGGCTGGACGATGGCGCCGAGGCGAATGACCCGGCCGCGATTGACCTCCTCCACGAAGGCCTCGATATAGCTGTCAGCCGGCGACATGACGATTTCGGCAGCCGTGCCCTGCTGGATGATTTCGCCATCGCGCAGAATGGCGATCTTGTCTCCCAGCCGCAGGGCCTCATCGAGATCGTGGGTGATGAAGACCACGGTCTTCTTCAGTTCTTTCTGCAGTTCCAGGAGCACCGTCTGCATGTCGACGCGGATGAGAGGATCGAGCGCCGAATAGGCTTCGTCCATCAAAAGGATTTCGGCATTGTTGGTGAGCGCCCGCGCCAGACCCACACGCTGCTGCATGCCGCCGGAAAGCTGGTTGGGATAATGGTTGGAGAAGCCTTCCAGCCCGACGCGCCTGATCCAGACTTCCGCCCTTTCCTCCCGTTCGCGCTTGTCGACGCCCTGCACTTCGAGGCCATAGACGACATTCTGCAGCACGTTGCGGTGCGGCAAGAGGCCGAATTTCTGGAACACCATTGCCGTCTTGTGGCGGCGAAATTCCAGCAGATCCGCTTCGTTGAGGCGACAGACATCGGTGCCGCCATAGAGGATTTCGCCGGCGGTCGGGTCGATCAGCCGGTTGACGTGGCGGATCAGCGTCGATTTGCCGGAGCCGGACAGGCCCATGATGACGGTGATCTGCCCGCCTGGCATGGTGATGTTGATATCACGCAGACCGAGCACGTGGCCATGTTTGGCATTGAGATCCGCCTTGGACATGCCGGCCTTGACGGGGTCGACATAGCTGGCCGCCTTGGGGCCGAAAATCTTGTAAAGGCTGCGAATTTCGATCGATTGACTAGCCATGCGCCACTTCCCGGTGTTTTTGCAGGCGAAGACCATAGGCCTGGCTGATGCGGTCGAAGATGATGGCGATGCCGACGATGGCAAGCCCGTTGAACACGCCGAGCGTGAAATACTGGTTGGCGATGGCCTTCAGTACCGGCTGGCCAAGGCCCTGCACACCGATCATGGAGGCGATGACGACCATGGCGAGCGCCATCATGATGGTCTGGTTGATGCCGGCCATGATGGTGGGGAGTGCGAGCGGCAGCTGCACCTTGAAAAGCTTCTGGCGCTTCGAGGAGCCGAAGGCATCGGCAGCCTCCAGCACGTCGTGGTCGACCATGCGGATGCCGAGATTGGTGAGCCGGATCATCGGCGGAATGGCATAGATGACGACGGCGATAACGCCAGGCACGCGGCCGATGCCGAGCAGCATGACGACGGGAATGAGATAGACGAAACTCGGCATCGTCTGCATCACGTCGAGAACGGGATTGACCACGCTCTGCAGGCGGTTGGAGCGCGCCATGGCGATGCCGATCGGCAGGCCGACGACGATGGACAGCACCGCACAGACGAAGATCATCGAGACCGTCTTCATCGTGTCTTCCCACATGCCGAACCAGCCGATGGCGAAGAGAATGCCGCAACACAGCGAAACAATGGTGGCGCTGCGGCTGCCGAACCAGGCGAGCGCGCCGACAATAAGAATAACGACCGGCCAGGGTGCGCCGATCAAAAGCCTTTCCGCCCAGATGAGGAAGCTCTGAAGGGGGGTAAACAGCCCCTCGATTGCGCCGCCATAGGTTCGGGTGAAACCCCGGAACCCCTCGTCGATGACTTTTTTCATCGCGCGAAGAGCATCGTCATTCATGGTCGGAAATTTGAAAAGCCATTCCATATCCTGTTCTCCATGACGAACCGGAGGCGGGAATCGATATCCTCCGCACTCCGGGAGTAAAATCGCCAGAGCGCCGCGCATCCTTCAGGATGCAGGGCGGAACGCTCTGCTGAACCGGCGCATCGCCACCGAAAGCCTTGGGCGTTTCGGAGCCGGTGCGGCGTCGCCGCTGGCGAACGCCGGTTGCCGGGCAGATATGTAAGGACCGGCTTTTAAAGGGCGGCCTTGACCTTTTCCGCGACCTCGGGAGAAACCCAGTCCTTCCAGAGAGCTTCGTTTTCCTTCAGGAACTGCTTGGCGCCATCTTCGCCGGTCGCCTGGTTATCCGTCATCCAGGCGATCAGCTTGTTGACGGTGCTGTTGGTCCAGGCGCGCTTGTTGAGATAATCCATGGCGGGGCCGGCACGATCGGCAAATGTCTTGCTCACCAGTGTCTGTACGTCGTCTATCGGCCAGGCGTTCGGCTTGGGATCGGCGCAATCGGCGACGGAGGTACAGCGCTTCCATTCGGCCGCGTCATATTCGGTGCCGAAACCGAGTTTCACCATCTCGTATTTGCCGAGAAGCGAGGTGGGCGCCCAATAATAGCCGACCCAGGGCTGCTTGGCTTCGTAAGCCTTGGCGATGGAACCGTCGAGGCCCGCAGCGGAACCGGTGTCGACGAGGGTGAAGCCTGCCTTTTCACCGCCGAAAGCCTTGAACAGCTGCGCGGTAACGACAGTGCCGCCCCAGCCCTGCGGGCCGTTGAACACGGCGCCCTTGGACTTGTCTTCGGGCGAAGGGAAGAGTTCGGGGTGTTTGAAGAGATCAGGAATGGTCTTGAGATCGGGGTTGGCTTCGGCGACGTATTTCGGAATCCACCAGCCCTGAACAGCGCCATCGGAGAGGATTTTTGCGGCCGCGACCACTTTGCCGCCTTCCAGACCCTGTTTGACGATTTCCGGCTGCAGGCTGACCCAGGCCTCAGGCGCGATATCCGGCTGGCCTTTTTCGGCCATGGAGGTCAATGTCGGCACGGTGTCGCCGGTCACGATTTCGGCGGAACAACCATAGCCCTTTTCAAGAATGAATTTATCGAGATTGGCGGCAACTTCGGCGGATTGCCAGTTCATGCTGGCGATTGTCACGTTTCCGCAGTCGGCGGCATAGGCTGCGCCGCCTGAAAAGGCGAAGCCGGCGGAAAGAATTGTGGCACCCAAAAGTATTTTCATTTTTGTTCCCTCTGGTCGCGGTGTGGCGAAGACCCGGGCGCCGACGGCACCGCGACCGCCAGCACCCTTATTGAGGCTTAATAATTCCTTTGTCGCCATCCCGTTTGCGGCAATTTCTGGCGTATTGAGGATGGCAATCGTCAAACGAAGGCGGGATCGCGGGGATATATTAGAGAAAGTTCTGGTACGAAGGTGCTGAAATGTCTGATGGTTTTGTACTCGTCCTGCGACATTTACGCAGTGATGGAACTTTTTCAATTTTCTCAAAAGCTTGGGAACAATAAGCGGAAGTTTCTGTTTTCTTGGACTTTTATCCTGTTCTGTATTACGGGAGATTTTCTCTCGGTTTTTGTGGTGATGTTGAATGACCAATCTTCGTGCTGCCCCGGTATGGCCGATCGGTGGTGGTGAAACGGGTGAGCTTGTGCGCCGCTTCGACTGGTCGAAGACATCGCTGGGTCCTATTTGCGAATGGCCGCAAAATCTGAGGCAAAAAGCCAATTCAGTCGTCAATTCCCCCATTCCGCAGGTGCTGATGTGGGGCAAGGATCATGTGATGATCTACAATGACGGCTATGCGGAGATCGCCGGCAATTATCACCCGCAGGCACTGGGCGGAACGGTGCCCGGCATCTGGCCGGAAATATGGGACTGGAACAGCCGTATTCTGGAAGCCGGTTTTCGCGGTGAGGTCATGGCCTATCGCGACCAGCCGATGACGCTGATGCGACATGGCCTGCCGGAAGAGGTGATCTTCGATCTGTTCTACACGCCGATCTACAATGAGGGCGGCACGGTGGACGGCGTTTTATGCACCGTGCTTGAAAATACCGACAAGGTGAAGGCCGTGGAGGCGCTGGAGCAGAGCCGCAAGGAACTAAGCCGGCTCACCAATGCCCTGCCCATTCTGGTCGGATATGTCGATCGTGATTACGTTTATAAATTCGCCAATGACGGCTATCTGGAATGGTTTGGCCGCCGCGCCGACGAGGTGATCGGCCGCAGCGTTCCCGAAATCGTCGGCGAGGCGTTTTTCGAGGCGCGCAGGGCCTATCTGGACCGCGCGCTCGCCGGTGAAAAGATCGTTTCCGACACCGTGATCCACAGGCCAGACGGCACCATGCGCGCCGCCGAAATCCGCTATGTGCCGCGCTATATTACGGATGGCTCCATCGATGGCATCTATGTGCTGATCATCGATATCGAGGACCGCAAGCGCTCGGAACAGGAAATCCTCATCAGCAACAACCGTTTCCGTGCGGCGGTGGATGCGGTGCACGGCGTGTTGTGGACCAACAGCGCCGATGGCAGGATGCTGGGCGAGCAGCCCGCCTGGGCCACGCTGACGGGCCAGACGCCGGAAGAATATCAGGGTTTTGGCTGGGCGGACGCCGTCCACCCGGAGGACAGGCAGGGGTCTGTCGAAAGCTGGAACAGCGCGGTCGCGGAAAAGTCGACCTATGTCTGGGAGCACCGCGTGCGCCGTCATGACGGCGTCTACCGTACTTTTTCGATCCGCGGCGTGCCGATTTTTGGCAAGTCCGGCGCGATTGCGGAATGGGTCGGCGTCCACACCGACATAACCGAGCAGCGGCGTGCCGAGGATACGCTCAAGGAACACGCCAGCAATCTCGAGCGCGAAATTCGCCACCGCATCCGGGCGGAAGAGCAGCTTCGGCAATTGAATGAAGGCCTTGAAGCCCGTGTCGAAGCGGAAATGGCGGAGCGCCGCCAGACCGAAAAGGCCCTGCAACAGGCGCAGAAGATGGAATCCATCGGCCAGCTGACCGGCGGCGTCGCGCATGATTTCAACAATTTGCTGCAGGTGATCGCCGGCAATCTGCAACTGCTCTCCAAGGATGTGAGCGGCAATGAGCGCGCCGAAAGGCGGCTGGAAAATGCGCTGGCCGGCGTCCATCGCGGCGCAAAGCTGGCCAACCAGCTGCTGGCCTTCGGCCGCCGCCAGGCGCTGGAACCGCGCGTCATCAATATTTCCCGTTTCGTGACCGGCATGGACGATCTGCTTCGCCGTTCGCTCGGCGAGGCGATCGAGGTGGAGGTCATCACCTCGGGCGGCCTCTGGAATACCTATGCCGATCCCAACCAGGTGGAAAATGCGCTTCTCAATCTCGCCATCAATGCGCGCGACGCCATGGAAGGGCAAGGCAAGCTGACCATTGAAGTGGGCAATGCGGTGCTTGACCGCGATTATGCCCGCAAGCATTCGGAGGTTTCGGCGGGGCAATATGTCATGCTCGCCGTCACCGATACGGGTTCGGGCATGTCGCCGGAAATCCTTGAGAAGGTCTTCGAGCCGTTCTTTTCGACCAAACCGGAGGGCAAGGGCACCGGTCTCGGCCTTTCGATGGTCTATGGTTTTGCAAAACAGTCCAGCGGCCACGTCAACATCTATAGCGAGGTGGGGCAGGGCACGACGGTGAAGATGTATCTGCCGCGCTCCGCCGCCGATGAGGACCGGGAAGTAGTGATGCCGACCGGCCCGGTGGAGGGCGGAACGGAAACCATTCTTGTGGTGGAAGACGACGAGGAAGTGCGCAACACCGTCGTCGAGACGCTGAGCGATCTCGGATACCGCGTGCTCACCGCCCGTGATGCGCAGGCCGGTTTGACGGTGGTGGAAAGCGGCATTCCGATCGATGTCATCTTCACCGACGTGGTAATGCCGGGGCCTTTGAAAAGTCGGGAAATGGCGCGCCGCGCACAGGAACGGCTGCCCAATCTCGCCGTTCTCTTCACCTCCGGTTACACCGAAAACTCCATCGTGCATGGCGGCAAGCTGGATGCCGGGGTGGAGCTTCTCTCCAAGCCCTATACGCGCGAAGCGCTGGCGCGGCGCATCCGCCATGTGATTGCCAACCGCAAGCAGGTTTCCCTGTCGAGAGCGCGGCCGGCAGCTGCGCCGGGTTATTCCAAGCCTTCCGAACCGGTGAGGACTGTCGAAAACGAAAACCAGTCCATACGTGTCCTTCTGGTCGAAGATGACGAGCTGATCCGGATGAATTCGACGGAAATGCTGTCGGATAGCGGCTTTGCGGTCGTCGAGGCCGAAAATGCGGCCCAGGCCCTTAAGGTGATCGAGGCTGATCCCATAGACGTTCTTGTCACCGATCTCGGTCTGCCAGACATGAAGGGCGGCGAGCTAGCGGTGGAGGCTCTGCGCCGCAAGCCGGGGCTTGCCATCGTGTTTGCGACGGGCGACAGCCATCTGCCGGAAGGGGCGCCCGAAAGCGCGGTGCTGCTGACCAAGCCCTATGACGAACAGCAGATCGTCTCGGCCGTCGAACAGGCCCACACGGCAAAGAGCGCGGTGGCGGAATAGTCCGCCTGCCGCTTCGTGGCCGGCTTAGTAACCTCTGATCATGTCAACCGTTTCCGGCAGCCTGCCGGTCTCACGCCATACGCGGACATTGCCCGCGACGATCCGGGCCGAACTCTCCCGGCTTGTCGGCGCGGAAATATGCGGGAGAACGGTGACTTTCGGGTGCTGCCAGAATGGCGAAGCCGTCGGCAGCGGCTCCTGTTCGAAGACATCGAGAACGGCATGCGAAAGGCGGCCGGCATCGAGCGCCGCGATCAGGTCGTTGGCGACGATGACCGCACCGCGGGCGAAATTGATGAGCGCCGCCCCCTGTTTCATTGCGGCGAGACGGCCAGCATCGAGAAGGCCACGCGTCGCGTCGGTGAGCGGGACGAGGCAGACGAGAATGTCGCTTTTTTCCAGCAGGGCTTGCAGCCCGGCATCGCCGGTCAGCGTTTCCACGCCTTCGATCACCTTGGCCGAGCGGCTCCAGCCGGCGACGTTGAAGCCCGCATGGATGAGGCGTTCGGCTGCAGCGGTGCCAAGCGCTCCAAGGCCGAGGAGACCGATGGTCATCTCGCCGGGATGGCGGTAGTCCAGCTCCTGCCAGACGGCCTTTTGCTGGTTTTCACGATAGGCCGGCATGTCGCGCTGCAGATAATAGGTCCATGCCAGCACGGCTTCGGCCATCACGCGGGAAAGCTCCGGGTCCTTCAGCCGGACGATGGGGGGAGCCTTGTCGCCCAGCTCCAGCACCAGCCGCTCGACGCCCGCCCACAGGCTGTGAATCCATGTGAGGCCCGGAAGTGCCGCAATGTCGGCCGGATCGGGATTGGCGACGATGGCGAAATCCACTGCCCGTCGCTGTTCACCCGTCAATTCGGAGAAGGAGAGGATGTTCTCCTGCGGCATGGCGGCGCGCAGCGCCTGTTTCCAGACGGCTTCCGTCTCCGCATTCATCCGTGAAACAAAGGCGATGGGTGATGGCATGGCATTGGTCCTGCTTGCGGTTGGCTTTCCGCCATCAATGCGCAATTTCGGGGGGCAATGCCATGGGTTTATCGTTCGAATCTTCCACAGAATAAAACGGCCCGGTTTTCACCGGGCCGTTTCACGATTACGCCTCTTCCTTCACCGGCGGCTTCGCATCGCCATAATAGGCCGAGAACTTCTCGTGATAATGCTCCGAACCGCCGGGGCCGGCATAACGCTGCAGTTCCGTCATGTCGGTCTTGTTGAGCACGATGCCGAGCGTCTTGTTGGCGATCTGCGGCTCGTTGGCCATCAGGTTCTGCACCATCTGGATCGGCGTCTTGCCCCATTCGGTGACGAAGACGAAACCGTCCACCTGTGGTGCAAAGGCCTTGGCGTCGATGACGGGGACGACGGGCGCAAGGTCGACGATGATGTAATCGCAGGCCTCACGGGCAGAATCGATGAATTTGCGCATGCCGGAGGAGGAGAGCAACTCGCTCGAATGGGCGAACTGGTTGCTGGTCGAAACCGGCAGGATGCCCATTTTCGTGCGCGTATCGACCTTTACCGCCTGCGTCCACGGAATTTCATCGAGCACAACTTCCACCAGACCGGCGGATTGCCGCGTCGTCAGCATGCGGCTGAGGCCGGGATTGCGGATATCGGCATCGACGACGAGGGTGCGCTTGCCGGTGGAGGCGATCAGACCGGCGAGATTGAGCGCCACGACCGACTTGCCTTCGTTCGGCAGGCAGGAAATGACGCCGATGACCCGGCATTGACGTTCCTGAATGACGACATCCGCGGTCAGCTTCACGTTGCGCAGCGTTTCCGCGAAACTGGAGCGCGGGCTGTCGACGGCAAGGCGCAGCATTTTCTGGAACGAGACCTGCCCGCTTTCGTCAAGCGTGGCATGTTCGCCGCCGGGGGTGGCGGCGCTGGTGCCGGCCTTGGCGTTTTCCACACCCCTTTCACCGATGAAGGGCAGGTAGCCGAGAAAGCGCATGCGCAGATTGTCACGCACGTCATTGCCGGTGTGGAAGAAGCGATCCCGGAACTCGAGAAGCGCTGCGATACCGCCGCCCAGCATCAGGCCGAGAACGACCGAAAGCGCCATGGTCATGGTCTTTTTCGGGCTGGAAGGCGATGTCGGCAGGCCCGCTTCGGAGATGATGCGCGCCTTGGCGATCGGCAATGACTGTTTCTGCGACGCTTCCTCGAAGCGGCCGAGATAGGACTGGTAGAGCGTGCGCAACGCCGTTGCCCGCTGTTCGAGTTCACGCAGCTGCACCATGGTGATGTTGGCTTGAGAATTGCGACCAGCTACCTTGTCGATACTGTCACGCAACGACTGCACGCGCGAATTGGCAACGTCGACCTCGTTCTTGAAGCTGCCGGTCAGCTGCTGCAATTCCTGGAAGATTTGCTGCGAAATCTCTTTTTTCTCGGCGTCGAGCGCGGCCGCCTGCGGATGGTCGGCGCCGAATTGCTGGACGATGCCGCGCTGCCTGTCGGAAATGGTGATGTAGCGCTTGCGCAAATCCTGAATGACCGAGTTGTCGGTATCACGGGCCGACACGACGGCATTGTCGACAGCTGTCTCCGGCCCGCGGTCGATAATCGACTTGTACTGGCTGTAGCGGGCAGAGGCAGTAGCTGCATCCGCCTGTGCGGAAATCAGTTGGCCATTAAGATCGGCAAGCTGGCTTTCCGACATAAGCTCACCGCGTGAGGATACGATATTGTTGTCAGACCTGTATTTCTGAACTGCAAGCTCGGCGGCCTGGGCGCGCTGGTTGAGGTCGGTCATGCGTTCCTGCAACCATACAGAAGCGCGCTCGCTGGCGTCGAAATTGGCGTTCAGCTGTTCGGTGAGGTAAGCCTGCGCGTAGGTCTTGGCGATCTGCGCTGCCAGCTGGCGGTCGGTCGAGCGGGTGGAAATGGCGATGACCGAGCTGCGTCCGACACGTTCCACCGTCAAGGACTGCTGCAGCACGGCGGCGGCCTTTTCGCGGCGTCCGGCGCGGATTGCGGCTTCGGAGACGGGTGGGTCGCCCGGCAGGACGAGATCAAGGATACCACGCACGGAGGTTTTGACGAGTTCGACCGGCGACATCGGTGGATTGACGATGGTGTCATTCTCATCGAGTCTCGCCTTGTCGACCACTGTCAGCGCCATTTCCTTGGATTTCAAAATTTCCACGGCGCTGGCGATGCGGTTATCGACGATCTGGGCGGCGGGCACCGGCGATTCCTCTTCCGCATAACGGGAAAGGCTTTCATCCAGCAGCACCTGCGTCATCGCGGTGTAAACGGGGGTCGCAAGCACCAGATAAAGGCCGGCCAGAACCACGGCTGCAATGACGGAGGCGGCAATGACATTGGCACGACGCACCACGGCGGCCCACAGGCGGTCGAGGTCGATGAACGTGTCGGAATCCTTGCCGGACTCCGGAAAACCAATATTGGATTTAAAGGTCTTGTGGTGCATGGACCTACCTTGTGAATTAAAAATGGTACGCGGGAAGCCGAGCAAACTCGCCTTCCCGCCTCCCGTTATTGGTGCGCCGGCCGCCTCCCCCGGCGGCGCGATTAAAATCAGGCCGCCTGGACGCGGCTTTCGTGGTTCGCCACCAGTTCCTTCACCGAAGCGAGAACCTGGGCTTCCATGTCCGCGCGCAGCAGCGAGAAGGCGACGTTTGCGGCGATGAAGCCCTGCTTGCTGCCGCAGTCGAAGGTGCGCCCGCTATATTTCTGCGCATGGAAAGACTGCTTTTCCGCAAGCCGTTTCATGCCGTCGGTCAGCTGGATTTCATTGCCCGCGCCGCGCTCCTGCTTGGCGAGGATGTCGAAGATTTCCGGCTGCAGGATGTAACGGCCATTCAGGTAATAATTCGAAGGCGCCTTGGATGGTTCCGGCTTTTCGACCATTTCGGTGACCGCAAAGCCGTGATTGACCTTCTGGCCGACGCCGACGACGCCATAGGACGATACTTCCTCGGGCAGGCATTCCTCGACGCCGAGAATATTGCCGCCGACTTCATCGTAAAGCTCCATCAGCCCGGCAATGCAGCCGCGTGCGCCATAGGACACCATGTCAGGCAGAAGCAGCGCGAAAGGCTCCTTGCCCACCAGTTCGCGCGCACACCAGACGGCGTGGCCGAGACCAAGCGGCACCTGCTGGCGCGTATAGCTGACGGTGCCGGCAACCGGCAGCATCTTTTCAAGCTGCAGCACCTGCACGGTCTTGCCGGAGCGGGTGAGCGTATTGATGAGTTCCGGCGCGCTGTCGAAATAGTCTTCGATGGCGGTCTTGTTGCGGCTCGTGACGAAAATAATGTGCTCGATGCCGGCCTGCATGGCCTCGTCAACGGCATATTGCACGACGGGACGATCCACGATCGTCAGCATTTCCTTCGGCATCGCCTTGGTGGCGGGCAAAAACCGTGTGCCGTTGCCAGCTACGGGAATGACGGCTTTTCTGACAGTTTTGTTCAGGTCCATCGCGTTCTCCTTCATCAAGGTTTGATCTGTCCCCAGTCCCCGCGCAGATTTCGTCTACGCGTCAATTTCACGAAATCTGTCTTTTCACCCCTGTATTCGCTCCGGGCGCAAACATCGCGTCCCGCAGCCTCCTCAGCCGCACTGCAATCGGCATTCTTAAGTGCCCCAGCACGGCCGGATCTCGAATTGTGGTCTTCAAGGCGCCGAGTACCGAGCGGCTCTTGATGTTTTCCACCAATGTCAGAAAATTATGCGCCAGCCGCAGGCTGCGGCTTCTCGCCTGCTGCGCATCCATGGCGGCGGGCAGCAAAGTGTAATGGCTCAGGAATTCCTGATCCGCCCGCATCATCGCTTCGACGTGATGAAGTTCAAGCACGCGCGAAATCGAGCCTTCGCGGATATTGTAGATGTAACCCGGCTTCGGTTCGATGACGCAGAGGCCGCCGGCGGCGAGCGCCGAGGCGAGCAGGATATAATCCTCGCCGATGCGGATATCCTCGCGGAAGCGCAGTGCCTCGCTATTGAGGAAATCGCGCCGGAACATCGGTTTCATGTAGCCGAAATTGAAGGTGGAACGGAACAGGATGTTGGAGGAAATGAAGTCCTCGAGCGTGAGGGCGGATCGTTCCTCCAGAAACTCTTCCGGAAACATCGTCTCCATCGGTCTGCCGTCGGTATAGACCACGTCGAGATTATCGACAGCGATGTCAGCATTGGCGGCGTCCGCCCGGCACATCATGCAGGCGGAACGCTCCGGGCGGATGACGTCGTCGGAATCGAGCACGGCGATCCAGCGTCCCGTCGCGGCCTCGATGCCGGCATTGCGTGCACCACCCGGACCGCGGTTTTCTTCCAGCGCAAGCAGGCGGACGCGAGGGTCGATGGCGGCAATCGCCTCAACGAAGGGGATGGTATCGTCGGCGGAACGGTCATCGACGACGATAACCTCCAGCGTCACACCCTGCTGGTCGAGCGCGCTTTGAACGGCGGCTTCGATCGTATCGGCGGCGTTATAGGCGGCGATGACGAAGCTGATATCGGGCGGGGAGGTGAGATTTTCCATCAGGTCGCCTCCACCGCGCCATACTGGCGGATTTCGCGCACACCGAAGGCGCCGCTCATCGAACCCATATGCAGCGCGCCACGCAGCGCATAACGGTTGCGGCGCACGGCGTTGAAACCGCTCAAGGCGGCGAATACGCCGCAATACAGCACTTTCGAACCGGCCTTCAGCACCTGAACCACACGGCGTGCACCCGGTTTCTTTTCAGCCAGCACCCGGCCGTGCGTCTGGCCGGAGCGGAAGCGGCGTTTGGCAAGCCACATGAAGCTTGCCCGATTTTCCGGAACCGGTTCCGACAAGACGGCGTCTTCCGCAAAGACAATGCGGCCGCCGGCGGCGTGAAGATGCGAGAAGAAATGAGTGTCCTCGCCGCCGCTCTGGCCGAGCGCCAGCGCGAAGCGCCGGCCCTTCACCGAAGGCGCATCCATCTTGAGCAGCGTGTTGCAGGTATAGCCGGTGATGATCTCGCCATTCACCCACACCGGAACTGTCGAGTGGAAATCGCCGCGTTTCATCCAGCCCGGCGCATTGTCCCGGTAAACCGCCGTTACGGGGCCGAGGACGGTTTCCGCACCGGTCTCGTCGGCTTTTTCCAGAAGGGCGGCCAGCCAATGCGGCGGCGCGGTCTCGTCATCATCGATGAAGGCCAGATAGTCCGCCTGGCATTCCGACAGGCAGGCATTGCGGGCAATCGAAATATTCGATTTCGGGCAATGAACATAGGTGATCTCGAAGGGCGCGGTTTCACGCAGGCGATCGACGCTTGCCCTGGCGCTCGGCTCCTCGTCATTATCGGCCACAATCAGGCGAACTTTCACGCCTTCCGGCACGTCCAGCTCGAAGAGTGACAGAAGTGTGGCGACGAGCGCCGGGCGTCTGTAGGTGCAGATGCCGATATCGATGGTCTTGAGATTTTGCGTGCCGGTGACGGTGTTGTCGGTCATGAGACAGCCTTTCTTCCCCGGAATGTCAGGAGTTCCAGCCAGAAGCCGGTGGACCAGGCCAGATGCATCACCATCGCCGAAAAGGCGGCGAGCGGGCCGTATGGGTTTTGCTGACCTATTGCCATCCACAAGCCATAACCCACACATGCGGCGATCCAGAGGCCGAGCGGAATAAGTGCGGCCCAATGCACGAGCGACAGCAGCGCGAGAATGAAAACCGGCAGGACGGCGAGCGGAATCATCTGGCGGATTTTCGGGATCGAGCGATGTTTCAGGAGGTTCTTCGCCCGGCCGCGGCCATAGGCGAGATATTGCCTGAAGAGCGGCATGACGCTTGCGCGCGGATAATAGGTCATGCGGGTCTTGTCGGTCATCCAGATGCGGAAACCGGATTTGCGCAGCCGGAAATCCAGTTCGGCATCCTCGTTATGGCTGAAGCTCTCGTCATAACCGCCCACCGCATCGAAAGCGGCGATCCGCATCAGCGCGTGGTGGCCGTGGTCTATCCAGTGGCCTTTCGCGCCCTCGCGGTGCTTGGAGCCGCCATTGCCGAGCTTGGAATTCTGGGCGATGGCCGTCGCCTTCTGGAACAGGCCGTGGCCGACCGTATCCATGGCGACGACGACGGAATCAGCGCCGGTACGCTCGGCGTCCTCGATCAGCCGCTGGCAATAATCATCGGGATAATCGCCATGGGCGTCGATGCGGATGAGGTAATCGAAATCCTCGCCGAAGGTGGCGACGGCAAGATTGATGCCGGCGCTCTGGATGCGCTTCGGATTGGCGAGAAGCGTGACGCGATCGTCCTTTGCGGCAAAGGCGGAAACGATATCGCGGGTCCCATCCGTGCTGCCGCCATCAGCAACCACGATGCGGAAGAGACGTCCCTGCATCGCACCGGTAAATTTGACAAGCAGCCCCTCGATCGTCTTCGCCTCATTGAGGCAGGGTATGACGATCAGCGTTCTGATGCCGGAATGACCAAGACCTTCCATGATTTGCCCCCTACGCACTACACGGGTGAAAACTGCGCTTCGCGGGCGTGGCCGGAGGCGGATTTGGCGAAAGAGGACAAGTGCTGGACCAGCTGACGGCAATCGTCGCGGTCGGTCAGCCATTGTTTCCTGTCTGTTGTCGAGAGGGTGTTGAAGGCGTCCGCATAGATTTGCGGGTTCATCTCCGCAAACAGGGCGGCGAGATCGTCAGCGCCGGCATTTGGCAGGACAAAGCCGATATCGCGCTTTTCGATGAAACGCGCGGTTTCCGTGCCGGCAAGCGCAATCGGCAGGGTGCCATAAAGGCAGCCCTCATAAAGCCGGTTGGGCAGAAGCCAGCTCGAATTCTGGCCTTCCTCGAAAAAGTCGATCGCCCAGGTGAACTGCACATCGTTATAGATGGCGGCGAGGTCTTCGGGGTTCTTGTAAGGCCCGTGGAAATGCACATGCGGGGCGGCGGCTACGAAACCGTCGAAATCTGAAAACTCCGAATAGGCCGGTCGGCCGCGCAGGATGATTTCGACCCTGCCTTGCATGCGTCCGGCAAATTCGGCGAGGATCTCAAGTGATTTGCGGCAGCGAAGCGCGCCGAACCAGCCGATTTTCCACGGCTCGCCGGGGGCGGGCGGGCGCGGTTGCGGGGCGGCGGCAACGGCGGTGTCGAGCGCCAGCACCTTGTTTTCCTGCAGCAGGACGGGAAGGTCGAGGCCCGACACGGGCTTGAAATAATGCTCCACGAAGGCTGGAGAACTGGTGATCAGCAGCTTCGCGTCGCGGGCGAAATAACGCTGGGCGGCATTCAGCATCTGCCCGGGCTTGCCCTTGTTGAGAAGCAGGCGGTGAATGTCGAGACATTCATAAACCAGCGCCGGCTGCCCGGCATAGATCGACATGGCCCGCTTTGCCAAAGCCAGCATTTCCAGGTTTCTGGCAAGAATGACATCGGGCGCGGGGATGTCGTTCAGGGTTTTGCCCAGCGAGAGGCTGGCTTTCGCCACCGCCGCCATGCGCTGCAGAAACTGCCCGTCGGCGGTTTCCCCGAGTACAACGGGCACGACGCCTTCAATCTCCGCCAGCCGGTTCTGCCCGCGCCGAAAACCGGCCAGCGTGACCCGTGCCCCGCCCGCAAGCAAGGTCAGCACCCGCCGGCGAATGGCGGGGTCCGACAGATCATGCGCGAGATAAAGAACATGGGTCATGCAGGGTTCCGGTTGGTTTCATGCGTCAGAGACGCCGCAGCTCAGGTTTTGGTGCAAGAAATCGGAGCGGTTCAAAAATGCGGTCAGTTAAGGGCGCAGGCGATGGACTCTGGAAACTGGCATTTGTCGCCGAGCGCCGTGAAGGCAAACCGGTCAACGATCATTTGTGATGGTCCCGCATAGGAGAACCGGCCCATCCAGTCCTTCAGCGTGTCGGTGCCCCACAGGCTGAAGAAAATCTTCTGGGCGTTCTGGGGGATTTTTGTCTCGTCCGTCACTTCATGGACGAGCTTGCCGTTGACGTAATAACGCAGGCGCTGCGGCTCCCAGACGAAGGCGTAGTCATTGAAGCCGGCATCGGCGCCACCTTCCACAGGCACCAGCTTCTCATTACCGCCCTTGGCGGAAATATACTGGTTCAGCTGCACCTTGCCCGTGTTCTTGCCGAGAACCTCGAAGTCGATTTCATCGTGCGGCTTCTTGTCGGTCGGGCCGATATAGGTGAAGAAGGCGGAGTTCAGGCCGGAGCCGGTGGCGGCCTTCATCCGTGTTTCATAGGTGCCGTAGCGATAGCGCCCCTTGGTCTGGATTTCACCGCAGGCGAAGTTGCGATCACCGGCCTTGGCTTCCTCGAAACCGAGCGTGAGCTGGCCGTTTTCCACCGTTGCCAGCTTCTTCGACCAGGTGCAGTTCTGGTGCGCGCCGTTGTTCCAGCCGTCGGAAACGTACCAGAAAGATCGGTCCATGGAATCGAAGTTCTCGATGAAGGACGCGCCGTTGCCTTCCTGCGCGTGGATCGGCGTTGCAAAAGCTGCGGCCGAAAGGGCCGTGGCAAGAAGAATGCGTGTCTGAACGCGGGTGACAAATGTTGTCATTGGTTCACCTCTGTCGTTGCGAATAAAGCGTTTCGGATGTGGGCGGGCCGATCATGGAGGCCCGTTTGGTCGCAAAATCGGTCATCGTCTTGCGTTTGCCGTTGCGGCTTCCGGTGAGCACGGAATAGACGGCGGGCAGATATTTCCGCGTCTGCGCGTTGCTGATGATCAGAATGACGAAGGCGGACAATGTCGCGGTGATGTAGAAGGCGGGATAGAAGTCCGGCCCGCCCTTGTTCCAGACCATCCACATGATGACCAGCAGGGGATAATGGGCGCAGAATATCCAGAAGCTCAGGCTGCCGGTTTCGGCAAGCCGCTGGCCAAGCCGGCTGCGGATCAACAGCGCGGAGGATGCCCAGAAGCCGAGAGCGCCGAAGACGGCAAGCAGATTGCGCGACATGTTGAGCCAGAAGGTGAATTCCGGCCCGGTGAAATAAAGTCCCGTCGCCAGCATGGCCGAGGCGACAAAGGTCAACGCCATGATCGGCACGGCGTAGGGGTCGAGCGCCTTGACGTTGATACGGTGGAGGGCAAGCGCGATGCCGAGGGAGAAGCTGAAGAGAATGGATTTCTTCTGGACGATGAAAATCGTCAGGTCAGGCATGGCGGTGATGAAGAGCAGGATGGCGAGGGTCGGCAGGGCGAAGCGGCGCATCAGAAAGGCGAGCACCGGCGACAGCAGGATGCAGACGAACAGGTCGCGCAGGAAATAAAGCGGCACATTTACCGGCAGCTCTTCGAGCGCGGTTCCATGGCTGATGATTTCACGCGGGCTGGCGTTCCACAGATCGGGGAAATATCCGATGCCGATATCGAAGAGCTGGATCAGCAATACGGCCGCAAACAGCGCGCCATTCCACAGAAGGAAAGGCAGCAGTACGGTTTTCGACTTGGAGCGGATCGTCGCCGGATAATCGAACCCGCTCATGCCGCGGCGAAACAGCAGATAGCCGGAAATGGCGCTGAGACAGGGAACACCGATGCGAAACAGCGCATCGCCCAGAAAAACCCGCAGCCAGTCGAAGAAGCCGTAAAGGCCAAGAAACGGGCTGGTTTCCGCATCGTGCGGCACATGGACGAACACGATCCCTGATATCAGCAATATACGCATCAAGTTGATACGGGAGGATAGGTTCTGATCGACAGTCACATCAGTCACCCCTATTGGGCGGCGTCCACCCACGCCGCGTTGCAACCAGAGCGAACTTAAGCCCGCGCTGGGAAGTCTGGTTTCGACTTTGGGATAAAATGTGGCGACGCGGGAAAAACACAAGATTAGATTTTGCGGGTGAATGTCTGGCGTCAGCGACATTTCTTCGGCGTCAAGAGATCAAATAATTGAAATAATTATAATTTTTATAAAATCGCGCATCGTTAAAAATCGCTGAAGCGTGTGAATTTGTCATTCGTCGTGATGTTGCATCGCAAAAAGATAGGTGACGCGCCCCTGCCGCGGTGAATGAAAACACCGCGGCAGGGGCGCTTAACGGCGGAAATGAGGCGCATTTTTCCGCGATATTTCTAACCTTGGGTTGCAGCGTCCCGCATACGCCGCGATTTGACCATGCCTAGGATTTTCCCGAGCAGTGCGCGTTCGGTGAGAAGGATCAGCACCCCGTAGATGACGCCGCCCACGGCTGCGCCGATGAGAACCTGAAGGGTGGCGCTGGGAATGCGCTCAGCCAGAACGTGAAGCAGATAACGTACCGCAACGGCCATCACGAGTGCCGCGATCATCGGCCTGCTGCTGACATAAAGGCCGCGGAAGAACGGTGTGTCGCTCGCCTTGAACACCGCCCAGGAATAGGCGACCAGCGTTATGGCATTAACGATGCAGAGCCAGACCATGGCGTCGATCAGCGTGCCATAAAGTGCTGCGAGCCACACTGCCACCGTGGTGACGATGGCGCGGATGGTCGCCGACCAGAACAATACACGACCGTAACCTGCACCCTTCAGGTAGGGGATGAAGGTGCTGCATGGTGTCAAAATGGCCTTCGATAGCGCCAGCAGGCCGAGAACCGGCCATGCATAGGCCCAGTTCTGCCCGAAAATGACAAGCATGGCGGGTTCGGCCACGGCCCAGAGGCCGAACATCATTGGCGCCAAGAGCACGGTCAGCACCTGGGTGCTGAACATCAGCGCATCACGACGCCGCTGCGGATCGTCCATCATGCGGCTGAAGGCGGGAAACAGAACGCCCATGACGGCCGACAGAACCACCTGATTGGGAATGCTGGCGAAACGATTGGAGGCGGAATAGGCGCCGGCATCCGCCAGACCGAGGTGCCGGGCAATGACCACCATCGGTGACTGGAAGGTGACGAAATTGGCGATTTCCGATCCCATCAGCCCCGAACTGAAGCCGAGAAGCGGCACGAGACGGCGCGGTTTCATGACGAAACGCGGGCAATAGCGGGAAACGGCATACAGCCCGACAAGCCGGATGAGGGCGGCGGCGAAAAGCTGGATGATGAGCGCCCAGACGCCGAAGCCGAAAAGGGCGAGCGCCACGGCGACAACCGCGGCGATGCTTTCCGACGCCATGCTCCACAGCGCGTCCTTGCTGAAATTCATGCGCCGGGCGAGCAGCGAATAGGCGACATCGCCGGCAAGCTGCAGCGGAATGAGGAAAGCCATGATGCGCAGCAGATAGGCGCTTTCCACCGCCCCCAGCAACCCGCCGAAAAACTCCGCCCAGATGTAGAGGACGGCGGCCATGGTGCAGGAGATCGCCAGATTGGCCCAGAAGACGGTATGGATCGTTTCCATATCCTCTTCCTTCTCGACGATGAGGGCGGAGGTGAGCCCCGCGCCGGCGATCATGGTCAGAAACTGTACAACCGTTAGTCCTACCGCCACGACCCCGAATTCCTCCGGGGAAAGCAGCCGTGCGAGAATGGGGACCGTGACAAATTTAAGCCCGAATGTACCTGTTTTTGATAAAACGCTCCAGCCGACATTCGTGGTGATGGTCTTTACATTTGGCGCTGGGGGCATACAAGCATCCTGTTTCTGGAGGCCGGCGGGAGGAAGCCGGTTGGGAGTTGCCGATACCATCGGGGCCGCTTTTAGGATCGGGCCCGACACTTCTTGATCAACGCAAGGGGCGAAACAATGGCAAGATTTACTGTCGTCATTCCCTACTACCAAAAGCAGCACGGTATCTTGGGACGTGCACTCGCATCGGTTTTTGCGCAGACTTACCAGGACTTCGATCTTGTCATCGTCGATGACGAATCGCCATACCCGATCGATCAGGAACTTGCGGAAATTTCGCAGGAACAGAAAGACCGGATTATCGTCATTAAACAGTCCAACGGCGGGCCGGGCGGCGCCCGCAATACCGGTCTGGACAATGTGCCTGATGGCACCGACTACGTCGCCTTCCTTGATTCCGACGATATCTGGACACCCGATCATCTGCAGAATGCTGCCTTCGCGCTCCAGACCTATGGCGGCGAGTGCTACTGGGCCTCAATGCAGGCAAGTGACGAATTTTATTATCATTTCGCCATTTCTGAGCTGGAGAAAAATGAGGGTGCGGCAAGGCTTTCCGAGAAGCCGCTGGTGATCGAACTGCCGGATCTCGCAAGTGTCATGCTGCGCAACTGGAGCTTCCTGCATCTCTCCTGCATGGTGATCGGCCGTCCTCTTTTCGAGAAGATTCGCTTCGACCCGGCGCTGCGTCTGGCAGCGGAAGACGTGCTGTTTTTCTGCGATTCCATCCTCGCATCGAAGCGGACGCTTCTGTGTGATGACGCCGGCGCGATGCGCGGCATGGGCGTCAATATCTTCCACAGCATCGACAATACCTCGCCCGAATTCCTGCGTCAGCAGTTCAATACCTGGGTGGCGCTCGATACGCTGGAGGGCCGTTTTTCACGCCGGCCGGACGATGTCGCCTCCATCGCTTCCTATAAAAATACGGCGCGCAAACAGGCGCTGTGGAGCCAGGCGGGCAATCTGAAACGGCGCAAGACGCCCGAATTCGGACTGCTTCTGAAATGGGCGATGCGCGATCCGGCGCTGCTGCGTGCCGCTTTCGAACTCGGCGCCGGAAAAATCGTCCGCTCGAGATGAGCGAATTCTCGCCTGCAAGAATTTATATGTTTTTTCACCCAGGAGTGACCTCATGAAACCTTACCACTGGGAATCTCATCACGGCAATTTCGGTGACGATCTCAACCTGTGGCTGTGGGATTTTTTGCTTCCGGGCCTGCGTGATGTGCATGACGATGTCATGCTGGTCGGCGTCGGCACCGTGCTGAACGATGTTCTTTTGCCCGCAAAGCAGCGCAAGCTGGTGATCGGCAGCGGCTATGGTTATGGCGCAGTGCCGGATACCAGCACCGAGTTCTGGGATATTCGCTGTGTGCGCGGCGACAAAACCGCCGCCAAGCTCGGGCTCGCCCCTGAAAAGGGCATTGTCGACCCGGCTGTCATGGTCACCGAGATGCCTGACTTCAAAGACCTGCCGAAGCTCTACAAGAAGACCTTCGTTCCCCATTGGGAATCGGCGGAATTCGGCATGTGGGAAACGGTCTGCGAACCGGCCGGGCTAACCTATCTCGATCCGCGCGGCGAGGCGAAGGCCGTCATCCGCGCCATCGCCCAGTCGGAATTCATCGTTGCCGAATCCATGCATGGCGCAATCCTTGCCGATGCCTTCCGCGTGCCGTGGGTCGCGGTCAGCACCTCGCCGTCGATCAACAGCTTCAAATGGAGCGACTGGGCCGGCAGCGTGGGTGTCGAATATCAGCCGCGCTACGTGCCGGTTTCAACCCGCGCCGAGGCAGCGAAAAAGGGTTCGCGCTTCTGGGGCATGAGCTTCCCGCCACCAGCCCCCGTGATTGCCGAGGTCGGTTCCGTTCCGACGCATGAGGGTGATGTGCTGGTGCGGCCGCAGGAAACGCAATCCCGGTCGCTGCGCAAACTGGCCAAGCAGGTGCTGGCCGCGCCTTCCACGCTGGCGCTCTGGCAGGCAAGCCGTGCTGAGCCGCGTCTCAGCCCGGATGGCCGGCTGGAGGAGCGCAAGGAGCGTTTCGCCGCCGTTCTGGAAACGGTGAAGCGGGACTATCTTTGAGGGCGAAGAGTGGATGCGGCAGAGAATTTTCTGCCGCCTTCGCTTGAGGATGCCATCCTCTAGGGTCTCTATCGTCATGCTCGGGCCTGTCCCGAGCATCTGCAACCGACTGATGGTACGATACGTGAGTAGATCCTCGGGACAAGCCCGAGGATGACGGCAAAGAATTGGCGGAGGTCGTCTTTTCCCCTACGAAACCGGCGTACCGTCCAGCAGATAACGCACATCCCGCACCGGCGGCGATTTCCGGAATCGGGCGGTCTTGTCGCTCCAGATGCCGCGCGTGATGGCGGGCAGGGCGGGCAGCCGCGCCAGAGCGTGGCTCAGCGCCCCGCCCATGCCCTTCTGCTTTTTCGTATCGAGAAAATGACGGAGTTCGAATTTGGCGCGGATATGTTTTTCATGTTCGCGCAGGATCGCCGTTTCCTCTGCCGAAAGCCGGCAACCGGCGAGAATGGCCTTGTCCGCCTCATATAGGCGGCGAAGATCTTCGGTGCGGTGACGGCCGCTCAGCGAGTTGCCGCGCACGATCGCGCCGTAACCGCAATGGCGGATGACCTTGTAACGCGCACCGGCGGCCAGCGCCCGCACGTAAAGCTCGTAGTCCTCGCCAAGCCGCAGGCCGTCATCGTAACGCAGTGCATGTTTGTCGAGAAAAGCGCGGCGTATCGCCGGTTTCAGAAACCCGGTTTCCCCGCGCTCCACACCGGGCCTGGAAATATTGCCTTCCACAAATTCCGTGAGCGACAGAAACCGCGCCTGCGGCTCGAAACGGGTTGGCTGCATGGAGGAGGCGCCGGGAACCGATTGCTGGATGAAGGCGATATTGTCGGCGACGAGATCCCAGTCGTCATCGGCCAGCATGGCGGCGAAACGACCCCGGAAAAAGAAGTCGTCCGCATCGAGAATGCTGATCAACGGCGCGGATGAAATCGAGATGGCGTGGTTGCGTGCAGCCGAAGGGCCGCGGTTGACATCGAATCGGACGACCCGCAGACGGCCCGTGCCATCATCCGCGGCATGCGCCACATCGCTCGTCGTATCGGTGGAACCGTCGTCGATAACCACGACTTCCCCGACCTCCGGCTCCACAAGGGCGGAGCGGATGGCTATATCGATCGTTTCGGATGCATTCTTCGCAGCGATGATGACGCAAATGGGCTGTGAACCGCTCACCATGTGTTGTCCTTCTGCTTTGACCAACCGTCAGGATTTGGCCAGCAGAAAGTGTCAGGCGTGTGGATGCAAGCGATTTTTTTGCGGCGCAATAAAAGAAGCTGCGTAAAAACTCACATATCGGTCAGTTTGGCGCCATGCGGCGGTGGGCTTTTTACGGCGTCCGCCTGTATTGCCTCGGCGCCGCGGTCCCGCGCGAAGGTTTCCCGCATGCGCCGTTTTTCCCGGGCGACCAGAACGAGAATCCCAATAAAATAACCGACTTGCAGAATGACTGCACAGATGAGGGTCTGGATGAATGCCGTGTAGAAGGAGCCGTGGATGAAATATGTCGCAACCGCAAAGGCAAGCAATGCACCGATCATGCTGAAAAAAACACGAGGTGCATACATGGTGCTCTCCTCCCGAGAACGATTTCTCCATTTTTGACTGCGCTGCGGCATTTTTCTTCTTTGCAAGAAATATACGATGAGACCGGTGCTGTTTCAACACACATATACTTCTTCTAACGGTTGCGGCATGAAATTTCGGTAATCTTGATTGGTAAATTCCTCGGTAATTGATGACTTCCCCCGATCGGGGCTGCCTTACCATGCGATTTCGTGCTTTGAAGAGCAGTAAAATCCTTCTCTTGCGGCCATTGCTCGCTGTCTTTCGTCCTCTGCAGACTTCGTTAACCATCTCGCCTTTAAAAAGTCGGTATTGATTCCTCAGCAAGAGCAAGGTGCCCGCGTGACAACGAGTTCAGAAGTAATCGCCTTTCCGGCAAAGAACCGTATTGCCGACGTTAAACGATGTGCAACCATGCTTGACCGGCTGCATGGTGTGGAGGCGAATGATTTCTGGCGCAGGGAGTGCCGTGAACTGGCCGCCTATCTGACGGAACTCGGTTATGAGGACGCCGCCATGCGGCGTGAAGTCATGGAGTTTCAAAATGCGGTGCAGGCGGAATTGTGGGCGGGTGACGCCACGCCCGAAGCACGTCGCGACAGCCATTGAAGCTCAGCATTTTCCATAAAAAAAGCCGGCGGGTGACAGACCCGCCGGCTTTTTTGTTCGTGCCCGTTTGATCAGGAGGCGCCGGCGCCGCGTGTGCGGGCAACGCCGTCAAGTGCCGGCTTGTATTTTGGGTCGAGCCGGGCCGCATGCCCATAGGACTTGGCGGCCTTGGCCATCTCGCCGCGCCGCTCATAGACCAGCGCCTGGTTGGCCCAGGATTCTGCCACATTACCGTCAAGCGAAATGGCGTGGTTGAAATCCGCGAAGGCGTTTTCGTCGTCGTTGAGTGCGACGTAAGAAAGGCCGCGGCCATTATAGGGCTCCGGCGATGTCGACGACAGCGAGATAGCCTTCGAGAAGTCTTCGATGGCCTGGGCGTGCTGGTTGCGCAACTGATAGATCAGGCCGCGATTGTGCCAGGCGCGTCCGTCGGTGGTTTCAAGCTCGATGGCGCGGGAGAAATCGTTGAAAGCTTCGTTCACGCGTCCGGACTGGCGGTAAAGATTGCCACGGCCGATCAGCGCCACGTCATAGCTCGGATTGATCTGCAGGGCGGCGTTGTAGTCCTGCAAGGCCTGCTGCTGCTGTCCACTATTGCGGTAAACCAGCGCGCGGTTGGCATAGGCCTGGTAAAAGCGCGGGTTCAGCTGAAGCGCCTTGTTGAAATCTTCAATGGCGCGGCGCGAATCGCCGGCGCGGCCGTAAGCCGAGCCACGGACATTGTAGCCTTCGGGATCCTGCGGATTGGCGTTGATGACCGAGGTGAGCGAGGCGATGTTTTCCTGCGAACCCTGGGCGCGGTCGATCCTGAACACATCTTCCGTCTGGTTGGAAGTCGCGCAGCCGGAAAGACCGGCAAGGACGGTACAGATGACCAGAGAAGCGCGGAACCCTCTGTTGTTTTTTAATGGCACCCGGCGCGTGGAGGCATCGGAGTTTTTCACAACACAGGCGTCGACAGCGATCATTCGGTGTGGGTTCCCTCGCAGGCCGGTCTCACGATCGTTCTCAAGAACATTCTCCGGCCACAAACACAAAGAGCGGCGGCGAATTGATCGCCCCCGCCCAACAAGCATTCAAAAACGTCCAAAAGACGGCCTATTAACGGCCTGCGCGGGGGCCAGCAACCAGACCTTCGCGCTGTGCACGCTTGCGTGCCAGCTTGCGAACGCGGCGAACGGCTTCAGCCTTTTCGCGGGCGCGCTTCTGGGAGGGCTTTTCGTAGTAATCGCGCATTTTCATTTCACGGAAAATGCCTTCGCGCTGCATCTTTTTCTTCAGGGCGCGGAGCGCCTGATCAACGTTATTGTCGCGGACTAGTACCTGCACGTTAAACCCGTTCCTTTAGTTTGGTTATCTTGCTGTGTGAATAAAGGCATTCACACGCAAACAAAAAATGGTTCGTCCGGCTGTCGAGCTGGGCGATTGGTGACGTGCAATAACAGATCATTTGCAGCAAGTCCAGCCGCTAGCGCACAATCAGCCAGCAAAATGCGGCCTGCCCGGAATTCCGCCTGCGATGTCGAAACAAAATCATTGCGGCGTCGCAAAATGAATATTGCCTCCCATCCCGATTTGCCATGTGTATGATACGGGCCGGGACTATGTTTACGGCCTCTGGCCGGTTCTTGAGGAGCAGACTGCGAATGCGCAAATATTCCGTTTTTGCCGTGGCGCGTGAGGCGTTGCGGGGTCATAAAGGGTGGGATGCGCAATGGGCTTCACCCGAGCCGCGCAAGGATTATGATGTCATCATCATCGGCGGCGGCGGGCATGGGCTCGGAGCGGCCTATTACCTTGCCAAGGAACATGGCATTACCAATGTCGCCGTTCTGGAAAAAGGCTGGCTCGGCGGCGGCAATACCGGCCGCAACACCACAATCATCCGCTCCAATTATCTCTATGAAGAGAGCATGGATATTTATGAGCATTCCCTGAAGCTGTGGGAAGGCTTGAGCCAGGATCTCAATTACAACGTCATGTATTCGGCGCGCGGCGTGATGATGCTGTCGCACAATATCCATGACCGGCAGTCCTTCAGCCGCCATATCAACGCCAACCGTCTTTATGGCATCGACAATGAATGGCTGACGCCGGAGCAGGCGAAAGCCTATTGCCCGCCGCTCGATATATCAGGCAATGCGCGTTACCCGATCAATGGTGCAGCCCTTCAGCGCCGCGGCGGCACGGCCCGCCATGATGCGGTGGCCTGGGGTTATGCGCGCGCGGCTTCAGACCGTGGCGTGCACATCATCCAGAATTGTGAGGTCACGGGCATTCGCCGCGGGCCTGATGGCGCGGTGACGGGCGTGGAGACCAATCGCGGTTTCATTGGCGCGAAAAAAATCGGCGTTTCCGCCGCCGGTCATTCCTCGGTCATCATGAAGATGGCGGACGTGCGTGTTCCTCTGCATTCCAACCCGCTGCAGGCGCTGGTGTCGGAACCGCTGAAGCCGATCTTCCCCTGTGTCGTCATGTCCAACACGGTGCATGCCTATATTTCGCAGTCCGACAAGGGCGAGCTGGTTATCGGCGCTGGCACGGACCAATATAATTCCTATTCGCAGACCGGCGGTCTGCAGATCATCACCCACACGCTTGACGCCATCTGCGAGCTGTTCCCGATCTTCCGCCGCGTCAAGATGATGCGGCAATGGGGCGGGATCACCGACAACACACCCGACCGCTCGGCTATCCAGAGCGTGACGCCGGTGCAGAACCTCTTCGTCAATTGCGGCTGGGGCACGGGTGGTTTCAAGGCGACGCCGGGTTCGGCCAATCTCTTCGCGCATCTCATCGCCCGTGGCGAACCGCATCGCCTGGCGGCCGGTTTGACCCTTGACCGTTTCCGTACCGGCCGTCTCATCGACGAGGCTGCCGCTGCTGCGGTGGCGCATTGATGCTGGCGGCGGCTGTGCTTGCGCTCAATATATCTGGCGCGGCTGCAGCCGTGCCCGCCGGCAGCGTCATTCCCGAGGCCAGGGATTTTCGCAGCCAGAAGATTGCGAAAATGCAGGGTGAGAAAGACTGGCCCTTCGTGGCGGAAAAAGGCCTGCTTCTCTGCGCGCCCAGCCTTACGACGAAGATGGTTTATTTCGTCGGCGAACAGGAGGACGGCAAGCAGGACTACCCCTTCGCGATCGACACCGACATGATGGCGGTTGCCATCGTCAATATGGGCCGGGCCTCGGCGCTGCGGCCATTCGATAATTTCGAGCAACTTTTAAAGCGGCTTTCTCCGTTCGTTTCGATGGGCAGACGGCTGTGTGACCAACCCGCCGGAACAGCGCTTCCGGAAAATTCTCTCTAGGTGGAGCGACGATGCTTCTGATCCATTGCCCCTATTGCGGGGAAGACCGTTCCGAACTGGAATTCCGCTGGGCGGGCGAAGCCCACATTGCCCGGCCGGAAAACATCGCCGATATCTCCGACGAGGCCTTCGCGGAGTATTTCTTCATCCGCGACAATGACAAGGGCCTCGTTTTCGAGCGCTGGCGTCACATTCACGGCTGCGGCCGCTTCTTCAACGCCGCCCGCGATTCGGTGAGCGACAAATTCCTGATGACCTACAAGGCGGGTGAACCGAAACCCGATACCGAAACGGTCCTTTCCGCAGAAAAGGGAGCCGGGCAATGAGCGGCGATTATCGTATCAAGGGCGCCGGCCGCCTGACGCCAGCCAGAACCGCACGCTTCACCTTCGACGGCAAGATCTATCCGGCGCTGGAGGGCGATACCGTCGCGTCAGCGCTTCTGGCCAATGGCGTGCATCTGATCGGCCGCTCGTTCAAATATCACCGCCCGCGCGGCTTTCTGTCTGCCGGGCCGGAAGAGCCGAACGCCCTGATCGACGTTTCGCGCGACAGCCTGCGCAAGCAGCCCAATGTGCGCGCCACGGTGCAGGAGGTTTTCGACGGCGCGATCATCGCCTCGCAGAACCGTTTCCCGTCGCTGTCCTTCGATCTGAGCGCTATCAACGATCTTCTGTCGCCGATGTTCGCGGCCGGTTTCTATTACAAGACCTTCATGTGGCCGAAGGCCGCCTGGCACAGGATCTACGAACCGCTGATCCGCCGCGCCGCCGGTCTCGGCAAGGCGCCGGGCGAACCGGATGCGGATCATTATTCCGGCCGTTATGCCCATTGCGATGTGCTCGTCGCCGGTGCCGGCGTTGCCGGCCTGACGGCGGCGCTTGCTGCTGCAAAGACCGGCGCAAGCGTCATTCTGGTGGACGAGAATGCCGAAGTCGGCGGTGCGCTGCGCTTCGATACCGGTGCGGTCATCGACGGTCTTTCCGGTTATGAATGGGCGCAGAAGGTTTTCGCCGAACTGAAAGCCCTGCCCAATGTGCGGGTTCTGACGCGCACCACCGCCTTTGGTTATTACAACCACAATTTCGTGGCGCTGGCCGAGCGCGTGACCGACCATCTCGCCACGCCCGCCAGACACCAGCCGCGTGAGCGGCTGTGGCAAGTGCGTGCCAAGAAAGTCGTGCTGGCGGCAGGGGCGATTGAGCGCCACATGGTCTTCGCTAACAATGACCGCCCGGGCATCATGCTGGCTGCGGCCGCCCGCACCTATCTCAACCATTATGGTGTGGCCGTCGGCCACAATGTCGGGGTCTACACCGCCCATGATTCGGCCTATGAGACGGCCTTCGACCTGAAGAAGGCGGGGGTGAAGATCGCCGCCATCGTCGATTGCCGCGAGAACCCGGATCAGCGCCTGCTGGACGAGGCACGGGCGCTCGGCATTGAAGTGCTGGCGGGTCACAGTGTTTACAACACCGCCGGCCGCCTGCGCGTCTCCTCGATGACCGTTGGCCGCAATGGCGGTTCCAACAAGCGCAGGATCGCCATCGATGCGCTTGTCGTTTCCGCCGGTTGGACACCCTCTGTGCATCTTTTCTCGCAATCGCGCGGCAAGCTGAAGTTTGACGCGGCTAACCAGCGCTTCCTGCCGGATATCCATGTGCAGAACTGTGTTTCCATTGGCGCGTGCAACGGCACGGACGATCTTTCCGCAATCATTGCCGACGCAGCAGCGGCCGGCGGCGGTTCTGTGGCGTTTTCCGGTGAGAATGCGCGCGCCTGGACGGGCGGCATGATCGGTGCTGCCGAAGGCGCGGGTGAGGGCACCGGCGTCAAGGCCTTCATCGATTTCCAGCACGATGTCTGCGCCAAGGATATTCGCCTTGCCGTGCGCGAAGGCATGCATTCGGTCGAGCATATCAAACGCTTCACCACCAATGGCATGGCGTCGGATCAGGGCAAGATGTCCAACATGCATGGTCTCGCCATCGCATCGGAGGCGCTTGGCCGGGATTTGCCCAAGGTCGGTCTCACGACCTTCCGCCAGCCCTATACGCCGGTCACCTTCGGCACGCTCATCAACCATTCGCGCGGCGCGCTGTTTGATCCCGCCCGCAAGACGCCGATGCACGAGGAAGAGCTGGCGGCCGGCGCGATGTTCGAGGATGTCGGCAACTGGAAACGCGCCTGGTTCTTCCCGCGGGCGGGTGAGGACATGCATGAGGCGATCAACCGCGAATGCAAGACGGTGCGTGAGAGCGTCGGCGTGTTCGATGCCTCCACGCTCGGCAAGATCGAGGTGGTCGGCCCGGATGCGGCGAAGTTCCTCAACCTCATCTACACCAATGCCTGGGATACGCTGAAACCCGGCCGCTGCCGCTACGGCATCATGACCCGCGAAGACGGCTTTGTTTACGATGACGGCGTCGTTGGCCGTCTTGCCGAAGACCGGTTCCATGTCACGACCACGACGGGCGGCGCGCCGCGCGTTCTCCAACACATGGAAGATTATCTCCAGACCGAATTCCCCGATCTCAACGTCTGGCTCACCTCGGCAACCGAACAGTGGGCTGTCATTGCCGTGCAGGGGCCGAAGGCGCGCGACGTGATTGCGCCTTTCGTCGAGGGCATCGATCTGTCGCCGGAGGCCTTCCCGCATATGGCGGTGGCCGAAGGCAAGTTCTGCGGTGTGCCGACGCGCCTCTTCCGCGTCTCCTTCACCGGCGAACTCGGCTTCGAAATCAATGTGCCGGCCGACTATGGCCCAGCCGTCTGGAATGCGATCCGCGACAGGGCGGAAGCCGTCGGCGGCTGCCTTTATGGCACCGAAACCATGCATATCCTGCGTGCCGAGAAGGGCTATATCATCGTCGGACAGGATACGGACGGAACGGTGACACCTGACGATGCCGGGCTTGCCTGGGCCGTTTCGAAAAAGAAGACGGATTTCGTCGGCATTCGTGGCCTGAAACGCCCCGATCTCATGCGCGCCGGCCGCAAGCAGCTTGTGGGACTGAAGACGAAGGACCGGCTGACCGTTCCGGACGAGGGCGGCCAGATCGTCGTCGATCCGAACCAGCCGAAACCCATGACCATGCTTGGCCATGTCACCTCAGCCTACTGGTCGGAAAATCTCGGCCATTCCATCGCATTCGCGCTGGTGGCGGATGGCAGGGCGCGCATGGGCGAAACGCTTTACATTCCGCTTGCCGATAAAACCATTGCCGTCGAAGTGACCGACATGGTCTTCCTCGACAAGGAAGGAGCCCGTCTCAATGGCTGACATGCTGCACGCAAAACGCAAATCCGTGCTTGAGGATTTTCACGGCGGCTCACCCTTCGTATCGCTGAAGCCAGCGGCTTCCGCCGCGCGGCTGTCGCTGCGGGCGCGGGAAAGCGCCGTACCGGCGCTGTCCGAAGCGCTCGGTCTTGCGCTGCCCACCAGCCCGAAGAGTTCCGTCACCTCGGGCCTGCGTTCCGCCCTGTGGATCGGGCCGGATGAATGGCTGGTGATCGATCAGGGCGAAAGCGACCTGATGGCAGCACTCGCCAATGTTTCGGGTCTGTTTTCGGCAACCGATGTTTCCCACCGCAACACGGCCGTCATCGTCTCCGGCGCTGGCGCGGAAGCAGCGCTCAATGCCGGCTGCCCGCAGGACCTTTCTCAAGCAAAATTCCCTGTCGGCGCTTGCTCACGCACCGTCTTCGGCAAGGCGGAAGTGGTGCTGCTGCGCACCGCGGACGATACGTTCCGGGTGGAGTGCTGGCGCTCCTTTGCCGAATATGTCGGCGGGCTGCTGCTGGAGGCGGCTGAGGACGTGGCGGTTTAACCCGCCATCCAGCCCCGCCATTCCACCCATCGCCCATGGAAATCGGCGCGGCCGATTTCCTGTTTTCCGCCGCCCGGCCAGATTTGCAGGGTAATGGCGGCACTGCCGGATGTCGTATCCGTCTCCATTTGCAGGCGGGCAAGCGGGGCCTCCGGCGTCGCACGGGTTCCGGCCTCGGCGATCAGGGCTTCGCCTGCCTGTTTCAAGCCATCGGGGAGATATTGCCAGGCGACGGAATGATAGACGACGTGGGCAGTACCCGGATATTGTGTGGCAAGGCGGCGTTTCAGCCAGTCTATGGCGTCGGCCTTTTCGACCTGCAGGCCGTTCTCCACCGCGATCCGTAACGCGGCGGCGGTGCGCTCCAGCCGGTCGGTCTGGTCGGCCCAGATATATGACATCAGCCGCAGACGGTCTTCAACGGATGACGGATCAAGCGGGTTGAGATCGCAGCCGGCGCGCTCGATAACCTCGATCCGCTCATGGGATGGGGTATTGCCGCGCCATTCTGGTGACAGGATAACATCGGATTGTTCGCCCCAGATGAGTTCGCCGAGGCGATACTGGTAACGGTCGAATTGCAGGTTGAGGCCGGCGCTGGCTCCCACTTCGGAAAGCACCAGCGGTTTACCGGTCAATGCCGCAATCGAAAGAAAGCCCGGCAGCAGAACGGCGGAACGGCGAACCTCGTTGGTCTGCGGTGGTGATTTCAACCTTTCAAGGATGAAGGCGGAATGAAAACGCAGGGCGCCGGCGCAAGCCTGCCAGAGAGCCTCGTCGTCTTCCGGCGGGACATCGACAAGCGGCGCGATCTTTTCCTTGATGGCAAGCGCATGGAGCGCACCCGCCAGCCGCAGGGGAACGGAATCGCCGGAGGGGCCGACATCGCCCGGCCAGGATAAAATCCGCTCGCCCACCTCCGTCTGGCGGTCAAGCCTTGCCGCCACCGCGCGGCATAGCCGTGCGGTAAAGGGCGAGCCGAGGCTGTCGCAGGCTTTTGCCTGCACGAGAAACGCATTCCTTACGGCGTCGTCATGCATGCGCTCTCTCCCTTGCGGTGGTTTCAGGCGTCTTGCGGCCTGTCCTCCGGATTGAACTGGCTGATGGTGGTCCAGCGTGCAGTAAGCGCCGGTTTTTTTTCGTTTTCGATTTCCACCGTCACGTCATAAGTCGTCATCAGCATGGCGGCTCCGCGAAAACGTGCCTCCGCCAGCGTGAAACGGCCACGCACCCGCGCACCGCTTTTGACCGGCGTGACGAAACGGATGGCATCGAAGCCGTAATTGATGCCCATGGTCTGCTCGCGAATGCGGGGCAGGGCATCATAATTCAGGGCCGAAAGCAGGGAGAGCGTCAGGAAGCCATGGGCGATGGTGCCGCCGAAGGGGCTTTCCGCTTTGGCGCGTTCCGGGTCGGTGTGGATGAACTGTTCGTCCAGCGTTGCTTTTGCGAAGGCATCAATCATCGTCTGGTCAACGGTGATCCAGTCGGAAACGCCCATTTCAGTGCCGACGCGATCCTTCATTTCCGCCAGCGCGATTTCTTTTGTCATGTTACCTCGTCCGCATTGTTTCCCGCGACTTATACGGCTCGTAACGCGAAGGGATCAACTGCGCAGATAAAACACCACCGAGCGGGCGGGCAGGAAGGCGGGATTGCCGAAATCCGTGCCGATGGCGCGCCAGCCATCGCCGGGCAGGGTGAAGGGAACGATCTCGCGGCCGCGATTGATGAGAACGGCAAGCTCGGCATCCTCGCCGGTCTCCCGGTCCGGGGTGGAAAGCAGCATGGCGAAGGCCTGCCCATCCGGTCTTTCCCAGTCTGCTGTCGTCATCGGTTCTCCAGCGGGGGCAAGCCATGTCACGTCGCCCCGGCCGGAGAAGAAGCCTGTCTCAGAAAACACGCCGAAACGTTTGCGTAATGCGCTAAGAAAGGCCGTGTGGTCGATCAGTTCGGGGACAAGCGATGACCAGTTGACCCAGTTGATATCATTGTCCTGGCAATAGGCATTGTTGTTGCCCTGCTGGCTGCGGCCGCCCTCGTCGCCCGCCGTCAGCATCAAGGCGCCGCGGCTGACAAAAAGCGAGGAAAGCAGCGCTTTCACATCCGCAAGCCGGGCGGCGACAATGGCGGGATCATCGGTCAGGCCTTCAAAACCATTGTTCCAGGAATGGTTGTCATTGTGGCCGTCGCGGTTGCTCTCACCGTTCCTCTCGTTGTGCTTGCGTTCATGGCTGACGAGATCGAACAGGGTAAAGCCGTCATGGGCGGCAAGGAAATTGACGCTGCGGCTTCTGGCGCGGCCATGCCGGGAAAAGATCGGCGAGGAACCGGACAGCGCATTGGCCAGCGCTCCGGTCATGCCGGCATCACCACGCCAGAAACGGCGCATGTCGTCGCGGGCGCGATCGTTCCACTCGAGGAAGCTTTCAGGGAAATTGCCGAGCTGATATCCGCCGGGACCGATATCCCAGGGTTCGGCGATCAATATCCGGTCGTAAAGCGCCGGGTCCGAATGCATGGCGGCCAGCGTCTCGCTCGCCATGTCGAAACCGGCGGCCGTTCTCCCGAGCACGGGCGCGAGATCGAAACGGAAGCCGTCCACGCCGGCGCTGAGAACAAAATGCCTGAGGGAATCGATGATGAGCTGGCGAATATAGGGATGGTCGCAGGCAACCGTATTGCCGGTGCCGGTATCGTTGACCAGCACGCCCGGTTTTCCCTGTGGGTGGCGGAAGGCGGTGAGATTGTCGAGCCCGCGCAACGACAGGATCGAGCCCTCGATATCGCTTTCACCCGTATGGTTGAAGACAAGATCGAGAATGACGCCGATGCCTTCCGCATGCAGCGCCGCAACCGTATCTCGCAATTCCCGCACGCCGCCGGGGCAGAGGCGCGGATCGAGCGCCATGAAGCCGACGGGATTGTAACCCCAGGCATTGGAAAGGCCGAGCGGCGGTAGGTGGCGCTCGTCGATCCATGCGGTGATCGGCATCAATTCCACCGCATCGACGCCGATTTTTTTCAGGTGTGCGAGAATGGCGGGATGGGCAAGTGCCGCGACGGTGCCTCTGATTTCTTCCGGCACATCGGGATGCAATTGCGTGAAGGATTTGACGGCAAGCTCATAAATCAGCCCGCCTTCGGCAAAAAGCGGCTGATGGCGCTTGACCGGCTCATATTGGGAAAGGACCGCCTTCGGCATGATCCCGCCGGTCTCCGCGCCAAAGGCGTAAAGCGCCGGATCGTGCCGGAAGGGGCGGTCGATCTCCGTGGCATAGGGGTCGAGCAGCAGCTTTGCAGGATCGAACCAAAGGCCATGTTCAGGGGCGTAAATGCCGTGAGCGCGAAAGCCGTATCGCGTGCCGGGGCTGGCGTCGGCGACGGTTAATCTGTGAATGTCGTCTTCGCCGCGCACCATCGGCAGGCGCGCCGTTTCTTTTTCGCCGGTTTTATCAAAAAGGCAGAGATCGATCTGGGAGGCATGCCTGGAATAGACCGTGAATTCCGTTCCGTTTTCCATCTGGATTGCGCCTTTGGGGAAAACGGAAGGTATCTGCATGGTCTGTCTCTCCGGGGAATGGTGTTTCTCTTCCAGAACGGAAAAGGGAGGCTAGGCCGAATGAGGGACGCTTTCAGTGCGTCCCTCATGAGCGGGCGACAAGCCCTTACGTAATAACGCTCGGGGCGTTGCGGCCGGTATGGGCCTTGATGCCGGCGATCGTATCGGCAACGGCAATCAGGTCGGAAAGCGCTTCCTGCGTTTCGATGCCATGACGGGCCGCATCCGCCTCGTAACGCTCGACATAAAGGCGAAGCGTTGCGCCCGCAGTACCCGTGCCGGAAAGGCGCAGCACAATGCGCGAACCGCCTTCGAAGAGGATGCGGATGCCCTGATTTTTGCTGACGGACTGATCGACCGGATCGTGATAGGCAAAATCATCCGCCGCCGCGACCTTCAGATTGCCGTAGCTGGTGCCGGGAAGCGTCGCGAGTTTTTCGCGCAGGGTGGCGACCAGCGTGTTCGCCGCATCCGAATCCACTTCCTCATAGTCGTGGCGCGAATAATAGTTGCGGCCATATTCGGCCCAGTGCCTGGTGACGATGTCTTTCACGCTTTCCTTGCGCGCGGCGACGATGTTCAGCCAGTAGAGCACGGCCCAGAGGCCATCCTTTTCGCGCACATGGTTGGAGCCGGTGCCGAAGCTCTCTTCGCCGCAGATCGTCACCTTGCCGGCGTCCATGAGGTTGCCGAAGAATTTCCAGCCGGTCGGCGTCTCATACATGCCAAGGCCGAGCTTTTCGGCGACACGGTCCGCTGCCGCACTTGTCGGCATGGAGCGGGCGATACCGGAAATGCCGGCCGCATAACCGGGGGCGAGTTTGGCATTGGCGGCGATGATAGCCAGACTGTCTGATGGCGTGACGAACATGCCCTTGCCGACGACCATGTTGCGGTCGCCGTCGCCATCGGAAGCGGCGCCGAAATCGGGGCCTTCCGGGCTCATGACATCGTCATAAAGCTCCTTGGCGTGGACAAGGTTCGGGTCGGGATGATGGCCGCCAAAATCCGGCAGCGGTGTGGCGTTGCGGACGGAGCCCTTCGGCGCGCCGAGGCGCTTTTCGATGATCTCGACGGCATAGGGGCCAGTGACGGCGCTCATGGAATCAACCACGACCTTGAAGCCGCCGGCGATGAGCGCGCGAATGGCGTCGAAGTCGAACAGCTCTTCCATCAGGGCGGCATAATCTGCGACCGGATCGATCACCTCGACCGTCAGCTCGTCCACCTTGAAGCTGCCCACCTTGTCGAGATCGATATCGGCGGCGTCAGAGATTTTGTAGCTGTCGATGACTTTCGAGCGGGCATAGATCGCATCGGTGATCTTTTCAGGTGCGGGGCCGCCATTGCCGATATTGTACTTGATGCCGAAATCTTCGGTCGGGCCGCCGGGATTGTGGCTGGCGGAAAGAACGATGCCGCCGAAGGCCTTGTATTTGCGGATGACGTTCGAGGCGGCGGGTGTGGAAAGAATACCGCCCTGACCGACCAGAACCTTGCCGAAACCGGCAGCGGCGGCCATCTTGATCGCCTTCTGGATGACTTCGCGGTTGTAATAACGGCCATCGCCGCCAATCACCAGCGTCTGGCCCTGAAAGCCTTCAAGCGCGTCGAAGATCGACTGGATGAAATTCTCGGCGTAATTTTCCTGGGCGAAGACCGGCACCTTCTTGCGCAGGCCGGATGTGCCCGGCTTCTGGTCCTGAAAGGGGGTCGTCTTGATGGTCTTGATCATTGTTTCAATGGCCTTTCGAAATAAGCTGGCTATATAGCGCGGCGTAAAGGCCGGCGCTCTTTTCCCAGGAAACATCGGATTTCATTCCGAGTTTCTGCATTTGTGTCCACAGTTTCGGGTCGTGGTAATAACGGACGGTCCGGCGGATCGCCTGTTTCAGACCATCAAGCGTGACGGGTGAAAATTGCACGCCTGTCGCCGATTTATTGGCGATGGCGGCATGGTTGGCGTCGATCACCGTGTCGGCAAGGCCGCCGGTGCGGGCGACGACCGGGATGCAGCCATAACGCAGCGCGTAAAGCTGGGTGAGGCCGCAGGGTTCGAAACGCGAGGGAATGATGATTGCGTCGCAGCCCGCCTGCATGAGATGCGAGAGCGGTTCGTTGTAACCGATGGCAACGCCGACGCGGCCATGGTGGCGGGATGCCGCCGCCAGAAGCGCGCCTTCCAGCGCCACATCGCCCGCGCCAAGCACCACGAGACGGCCGCCGAGCGAAACAACCTCATCCACGGCTTCCGCCATGAGGTCGATGCCCTTCTGCCAGGTGAGGCGGGAGATGACGCAGAACAGCGGGCTGTCATCATCATCGATGCGGAAATGTTCGGCGACCGCTTTCTTGTTCAGCGCGCGGTTCTTGAGATTGGCGACCGAATAATTGTCGTGGATCAGATGGTCCGTTGCCGGGTTCCAGACATCGGCGTCGATGCCGTTGACAATGCCGTGCAGCACATGGGCGCGGCTGCCGATGACGCCGTGCAGGCCCATGCCGAATTGCGGGGTGAGGATCTCCTCGGCATAGGACGGGCTGACGGTGCTGAGCGCCGTCGCCGTCTGCAGGCCGCCCTTCAGGAAGCTCACATCATTATAATATTCGATGCCTTCCATGCCGAAGGAATGCGGGGGCAGCGCCAGCTTGCTGAAGATATTGGCGCCGAACTGGCCCTGAAAGGCGATGTTGTGGATGGTGAGAAGGCTCGGAATCTCAGGCGTTTCGGCATAACGCATATAGACCGGCGCCATGGCGGCCTGCCAGTCATGGGCATGCACCATATCCGGCCGCCAACCGGGAAGAGCGCCGGCGGCAATACGGGCCGCTGCCAGCGACAGCGCCGCGAAGCGCTTCCAATTGTCTGGATAATCCTTGCCGGTCTGGTCGAGATAGGGGCCGCCGGAGCGCTCGTAATAGGCGGGCGCATCGAGAATGAGGAGATCGAGCCCCTCATGCCGCACTTCGAGCACATCGGCTTTTTCGCCGAGCAGATCGGCAAATTCCAGACATTTGACGGGGTCCGTCACGGCGGCTTTCACCGCCGGGTATCCGGGTATCAATGTCCGCGTCCTGACGCCAAGGGCTTCTAACGCGATGGGGAGCGCGCCGGCAACGTCGGCGAGCCCTCCGGTCTTGATCAGGGGATAGATTTCGGATGAAACCGAAAGGACATTCATGGGCTCTACAGGTCCAGCTTGTCGATCATCGATTGGGTGATAAGGCAGATGCCGTTTTCAGTGCGGCGGAAACGTTTGGCATCCAGTTCTGGGTCTTCTCCTACAATCAGTCCTTCCGGAATGACCACGCCATGGTCGATGACGACATTGCTGAGCTGGGCATGACGCCCGATCTTAACACTCGGCAGTACTACGGCATTCTCAAGGCGGGAGTATGAATTGGCGCGCACGCCGGTAAACAGGAGGCTCCGGGTAAGGGCCGCACCGGAAATGATGCAGTCCCCGGAAACAACCGAAGACACGGCCGAACCGCGGCGGTTCTCATCGTCATGGACGAATTTCGCCGGTGGGGTGATTTCCGCATAGGTCCAGATCGGCCAGGACTTGTCGTAGATGTCCAGATCAGGCACCACATCGGTGAGATCGATATTGGCCTGCCAGTAGGCATCGATGGTGCCTACGTCGCGCCAGTAAGGACCATGCTCGAAATCCGAGCGCACGCAGGAATCGGCGAAGCGGTGGGCGACGGCTTTGCCGTGCTTTACGATATAGGGAATGATGTCCTTGCCGAAGTCGCGGCTGGAGGTCGGATCGGCGGCGTCGCGGCGCAGCGCTTCCATCAGGAATTTCGTGTGGAAGACATAAATGCCCATGGAGGCGAGCGCGAAGCCTTCATTGCCGGGAATGCCTGGCGGATCAGCCGGCTTTTCGATGAAATCGATGATCTCGTCTTTTTCATTCACATGCATGACACCGAAACCGGTCGCATCCATGCGCGGCACCTCAAGGCACCCGATCGTCACGTCAGCGCCGGAATCGACATGCTGCTGCAGCATGTATTCGTAGTCCATTTTATATATATGGTCGCCGGCGAGGATGACCATATATTCCGGCGCATAGGGCTCGATGATGTCGATGTTCTGGTAAACCGCGTCGGCGGTGCCTTCATACCATTGCGTTTCGGAAACGCGCTGGGAGGCGGGCAGAATGTCGAAGCTTTCGTTACGTTCAGGGCGGAAGAAGTCCCAGCCGCGCTGCAGGTGGCGAATGAGGGAGTGCGCCTTGTATTGCGTGGCGACGCCGATGCGGCGAATGCCGGAATTGAGCGCGTTGGAAAGCGCAAAATCGATGATACGCGCCTTGCCGCCGAAATAGACGGCGGGTTTCGCCCGGCGGTCCGTCAGCTCCTTCAGGCGGCTGCCTCTGCCGCCTGCGAGGACATAGGCCATTGCATCACGCGCCAAAGGCTGAACTCTTTTTTCCGACATGGTGTCCTCCCTCTCTGTCTGTCAGTTTTCCGGTTCGAGCATGATCGTGGCAAGCGGCGGCAGGACGAGCATCGCCCCGATATCGCCGCCGGCATCGACCGCCTGAACGCGTCCGCCATTTCCCTTGCCGCTGCCGCCATAAATTTCGGCATCGGTGTTGAGAATCTCCCGCCACCGCCCCGCCAGAGGCAGCGGCACATAATAATTTTCCCGATAGACCGGGGTGAGGTTGCAGATGACCGCCACCGGCTTTTCGCCGGGCGCCGTGCGCAGCCAGGCGAAGACGGAATTCTCGTGATCATCGACCACAAGCCAGCGGAAGCCGTCAGGTTCGCAGTCGCGGGCGTGCAGTGCGGCTTTGGATCGATAGGTGAGGTTGAGATCGCGCACGAGCCGGCGCATGCCCTCATGCATCGGATATTGGCGCAGGTTCCAGTCAAGCGCGCCCTTTTCGCTCCATTCGCTCCACTGTGCGAACTCCTGCCCCATGAACAGCAGCTTCTTGCCGGGATAACCCCACATGAAGCCGTAATAGGAGCGCAGATTGGCGAATTTCTGCCAGTCATCGCCGGACATCTTGGCGATCAGCGATCCCTTGCCATGCACCACCTCGTCATGGGACAGCGGCAGCACGAAATTTTCGCTGAAGGCATAAAGCAGACCGAAGGTCAGTTCTTGATGGTGGAACTTGCGATGCACCGGCTCGCGCGAGAAATAACTCAGCGTGTCGTGCATGAAGCCCATGTTCCACTTGAAGCCGAAACCGAGACCGCCCTCGTGGACGGGCTGGGACACTTTCGGCCACGAGGTGGATTCCTCGGCGATGGTCATGACGCCCGGATGGGTGCCGTAGACGAGGGAATTCATCTTCTGCAGGAAGCGGACGGATTCGAGATTTTCGCGTCCGCCATATTCATTGGGGATCCACTCGCCTTCCTTGCGGGAATAATCGAGATAGAGCATCGAGGCGACCGCATCGACGCGCAGGCCGTCGAGATGGAATTTCTCGGCCCAATAGAGCGCATTGTTGATGAGGTAGGACATCACCTCGATACGGCCGAAATTATAGATCGCCGTGTTCCAGTCGGGGTGAAAACCCTGACGCGGATCGGCATGTTCGTAAAGCGCCGTGCCATCGAACCAGCGCAAGCCGTGCTCGTCGGTCGGAAAATGCGCCGGAACCCAGTCGAGCAACACGCCGATGCCGACCTTGTGCGCGCCATTGACGAAACGGGCGAAGCCCTCGGGATCGCCAAAACGGGCGGATGGCGCATAAAGCCCGGTCGTCTGGTAACCCCATGAGGGATCATAGGGATGTTCGGTGATGGGCAGGAATTCGATATGGGTGAAGCCCATATCCGTACAATAGGGAATGAGCTGGGCGGCGAGTTCATCCCAGCTGAGGAAGGTGCCGTCCTCGCGGCGCTGCCAGGAGCCGGCATGCACCTCATAGATGCTGATCGGCTGGCGGCGCTGGTCCACCTGCGCCCAATGTTCCCGGTGGGCCTGATCTTCCCATTTCTGCGTCAGTTCCGGCGCGGTGACGGAAGCGTTCTTCGGCCGCAATTCGGCGCGGCGGGCATAGGGGTCGGCCTTCAGGGGCAGAAGCTCGCCATTGGCGCCGAGGACTTCGAACTTGTAGGCGCAACCGGCATAGACGTCGGGCGCGAAGATTTCCCAGATGCCGGTATCCTTGCGGAACCGCATCACATGCCGTCGGCCATCCCAATTGTTGAAATCGCCGACGACGGAAACACGCCGCGCGTTGGGCGCCCAGACGGCGAAGTGAAAACCTTCGACGCCTTCGAGTTTCAGCGGATGCGCGCCCATTCTGTCGAAGAGCCTGAGATGCGATCCTTCACGGACGAAATAATCGTCCATGGGTCCGAGAACCGGACCGAAGCTGTAGGGGTCGGTCACGGCCCATTCGGCATCGTCGCGGCTGGCGCGGTATCGCACCGGCTGGCGCTTTGAAAGATCAATCCGGCCTTCGAAAAAACCATCAGGATCAAGCCGCTTCAATTCACCTGCGAAATTTCCATCCAGCGTGAGGACGGAAACCTCCTCGGCGCCCGGAATGAAACAGCGGGCGGAAAACCCTTCCGGCGTTTCGTGAACGCCGAGAAGGGCAAAGGGATTGGAATGCAAACCGCTCTTGATCGCCTCGATTTCAGCCTTCGTGATTTCGCCAGTCTTTTTCTCTTCGGCCGAATTGAGCGGTTTTTTCATCAGGCTCTCCAGATCTCGGTGGCATATTGGCGGATCGTCCTGTCGGACGAGAACCAGCCCATACGCGCCGTGTTGCGCACTGCTTTGGTGTTCCAGCTATCCTGATCGCTCCAGATCGCGTCCACCTTGCGCTGTGCGTCGGCATAGGCGTCGAAATCGGCGGCGACCATGAACCAGTCGCTGTTGTATATGCCGTCGATGAGGGCGGAAAACCGCGAACGATCATCTGGTGAAAACACACCCGACGCGATGGATGACAGAGCCTGCGACAATTCCGCAGACCCTTCGATGATGGCACGCGGATTGTGGCCCTCGGCGCGAGCTTTGGCCACTTCTTCCGCCGTCATGCCGAAGATGACGATGTTCTCAGCGCCGACATGTTCGAGCATTTCGACATTGGCTCCATCGAGCGTGCCGATGGTGAGCGCGCCGTTCAGCGCGAATTTCATATTGCCGGTGCCGGAGGCTTCCATGCCGGCCGTCGAAATCTGTTCCGAAAGATCGGCGGCGGGAACCATGATTTCGGCAAGCGAGACGTTATAGTTCGGAACAAACACCACTTTGAGAAGCCCGCGCACGGCCGGATCGTTGTTGATGACCCGGGCAATATCGTTGGCAAGCTTGATGATCAGCTTCGCGTTGTGATAACTCGGCGCCGCCTTGCCTGCGAAGAACTTAACGCGCGGCACCCAATCCAGTTCCGGGTGGGAACGGATCTGGTCGTAAAGGGCGACAGTCTCAACAAGGTTCAGAAGCTGGCGCTTATATTCGTGGATGCGCTTGATCTGGATGTCGAACATGGCCGAGGGATCGACGCGGATACCCATGCGCTGCGCCACCGTATTGGCAAGCCGCACCTTGTTCAGACGCTTCACTTCGGCGAATTTCTCGCGGAAACCGGCATCGTCAGCGAAACGGTCGAGTGCTGTCAGCTTTTCCGCATCATCGAGGAAATCGTCGCCGATCGCTTCCCTGATCAATCCGGTCAGACCGGGGTTGCACTGCATCAGCCAGCGGCGCGGCGTAATGCCGTTGGTCTTGTTGTTGATACGATCAGGATAGAGGCTGTGCAGGTCGGCAAAGACCGTTTCCTTCATCAGCTCGGTATGAAGGGCGGAAACGCCGTTGATGGAATGCGAGCCGATGAAGGCGAGGTTGCCCATGCGCACACGGCGCTCGCCGCCTTCATCGATGAGAGAGATGGAGCGGATCTGCTGATCCGCCATCTTCTTTTCCTTGCGGGCGACGAGCAGCGTGTTGGCGTTGATCGCGTAAACGATCTGCATGTGCCGGGGCAAAAGGCGCTCAAGCAGCGGCACCGGCCAGCTTTCCAGCGCTTCCGGCAGCAGCGTGTGATTGGTGTAGGAGAAGGTTCCCTGTGTGATCTTCCACGCTTCCTCGAAATCCAGACCATGCACATCGCAGAGCAGGCGCATCATTTCGCAGATGGAAATGGCCGGATGCGTGTCGTTAAGCTGGATCGAAACCTTGTCGGGCAGCGAGGTGAAATCCGGGTATTGCTGCAGATGACGGCGCAGAATGTCCTGCAGGGATGCGGAGGAGAAGAAGAATTCCTGCCGCAGACGCAGTTCCTGACCGGCCGGCGTCGCATCGGCGGGGTAGAGAACCCGCGTCAGGCTTTCCGCCTTGTTGCTCTCTCGCAATGCGCCGATGTGGTCGCCGGCATTGAAGGCGGCCAGAAGAATGGGGTCGATCGGCTGCGCCGACCAGAGGCGCAGCGTGTTGACGCGGGTGCCGCGCCAGCCGACGACCGGCGTGTCGTAAGCCATGGCGATGACCCGTTCGGCCGGTTTCCAGACGAAGCGCTGCGGATCTTCATAACCGCCGATCGTCTCCACCGATCCGCCGAAGCCGATTTCATAGGAGCTTTCGCGGCGTTCGAATTCCCAGGGGTTGCCATGCGCCAGCCAGGTTTCCGGCAGTTCTACCTGCCAGCCATCCGCCATCTGCTGGCGGAAGAGGCCGTGCACGTAACGGATGCCGTAGCCGTAGGCGGGAATATCGACGGTCGCCATGGATTCCATGAAACAGGCGGCGAGACGGCCAAGGCCGCCATTGCCAAGGGCCGCATCCGGCTCCAGACCGGCGATGACGTCAAGATCGACGCCGAGCGAGGACAGCGCATCGCGGATTTCGTGCATCAGGCCGATATTGGAGATGGCGTCGCGCATCAGGCGGCCGATCAGGAATTCGAGCGACAGGTAATAAACGCGCTTGGAATTGTTCTGATAGGCCTTGCGGGTGGAGGCCATCCACTTGTCGATGATGCGGTCGCGGACGACGAGGATGGTTGCGGTCAGCCAGTCGTGCGGCTTGGCGACCTTGACGTCCTTGCCGATGCGATAGGTGAGGCGTTCGATGATTTCCGACGCCATGATTTCCGGGTTGGAACTGCGCGGGGCGGGGCGGGGAAGATCGGCGGCGTTTAGATTATTGATCATTGGTCGGTCAGCACCTTGGTGGGAGGAGAGGGTCTGATGAGGTCGATCCGTGTTGCCTTTGCTGATGCCAGTTTATGCATCGATATAGAGGTGTGGCAACAGCATTTTTTGCGGAAAGTTGAACGGCTTAGGTTTATGAAAAATAAGACTTTTTCTTCTGCGTCCCAAGGATCGCCGAAGGCATTGCCGGCCCTTTATCCGCCGTTCCTGAAGAGGTTTGCGTGGTGGTCGCGATGCCGGGCATCGTTCAAAAAAGGGAGAGAGGCTGCAACACTTTTAAATGGTTCACCGGTCCTGAAATCTGTTTCGCTCTATTATCCTGACGCGCCGGACCGAAAACCGCGCACATGTTTCGGTCCGATGCTCTAAATCACACACTAGCCTTCGCGGCCGCAAAAATTCAATGAAAATAAATGGGTCGCCGCCACAGCCATATTTGTCTCGCGTGGCGGCGGTGTGAAAACCGGACAACACTGTCGTCGAAGATGATGTTTACGGCAGGAAAAAAGGCTCTGTCGTCATTTCCCCGGCGCGGATCGTCACGCGGGTATTCGGCGGAACCGCGCACCAGGGGGTGCAATCGAAGGAAAAGGGTTCCGAACTCAATGCGATGCCTTCTTCCAGACCGCGCCAGTAGAGCGTCGGCGGCTTGTCATCGCTTGACCAGCGGAAGGCGTGCACACAATCCCCGTCCATCAGCACGGCGCTGAAGCGCAGGGCGGAGGAAACGCCCGCTGCGATCATCTTTTCCTGGCAGAGACGAAGGGCGGTGGAAATGGCGCGCACCGGATCGGCATCAAGGCCAAGGCCGGCGGCGATGAGGAAGATCGCTTCGCTGTCGCCGGTGCCGCGTCGGGATGCATAGATATCATCGGGGATAAGGGAGTCGATGTCGCGCCTGATCTGCTCGTAACCACCGATCTGGCCGTTATGCATGAAGAGATATTGGCCATGGGCGAAGGGGTGGCAATTGGCGCGGGATACTTCGCCTGACGTGGCGGAGCGGACATGGGCCATGAACATGCCCGAGCGAAGCTGGTGGCAGAGCGCCGCGAGGTTGGCATCCGACCAGGCGGGCCTGGTATCACGAAAGACGCCGGGCGTTCCGCGTTCGCCATACCAGCCAAGGCCGCAACCATCGCCATTGACGACGGTTTTCGCTTCCCTTGCGGCCATGGACTGGCTGACCAGTGATGCTTCCGGCTCGATCAGCAGGCTGTCGAGCCAGACGGGTTTACCGGAATAGGCAAAGAGGCGACACATTCATGCGGCTCTGTCGAAAGCCTTGTTTCCGAGCGCGAAGCCGACGGCGGCCTTCGCGTGAATGGCGGTCGAATCGTAACCCGGCAGCGGCAGGGCATCGGGATCGATCAGCAGCGAAATTTCGGTGCAGCCGAGAATGACGGAATCGACGCCAAGTGCGCGGGCCTTCTCGATGACCGCGAGATAGCGCTCGCGCGAGCAGGACTTGATCTCGCCCTGGCAGAGTTCGCCGAAGATGATGTCGTGGATCGCAACCCGGTCTTCCGCATCGGGCACGACCACGTCGACACCGTGGCGGCGCATGCGCTCGGTGTAAAAACCATGTTCCATCGTGTAACGGGTGGCGAGCAGAAGCGGCTTGTGGCGTCCATCCGCCTTCAGGGCCGCTGCGGTTTCATCGATGATGTCGATCAGCGCCACGCCGGACATTTTCGCGACGGTGTCAGCGACAAGATGCATGGTGTTGGTGCAGATCAGCACGCAATCGGCGCCCGCATTGGCAAGGCGCGCACCGGCAGCACCCAGAAGGGCGCCTGCCTCATCCCAGCGATCGGCTTTCTGAAGGGCGACCACTTCGGAAAAATCAAGCGAATGCATGACGATATCGGCCGAGACCAGGCCGCCGCGGCTGTCGCGCACGGCCTCATTGATCATGCGGTAATAGGTTGCGGTAGATTCCCAGCTCATGCCGCCGATCAGGCCGATCCGTTTCATAAGAGTTCCCTTATCAAGTTTGATTGAACATAAGAATGCCATCGCTGCAACGAAAACGGCATGCGTTTTTTGGAGGTTTGCGCGGCAAGAGCGCAAATCTGACGCGCCCTATGGAGAGATAGTGCAAATTTCTTGCGCCATTGCGTTAACCGGTGCATTCTTGGTGGATGATTGACGACCGTGACCGCCGAATCCTTGCGATTCTCCAGGAGAATGCCGAAACCCCATTCGCGGATATCGCAGAGGCGGTTTCCCTGTCGCTATCGGCCTGTTCGCGCCGCATCACACGGCTGCGAACGGAAGGTTACGTGACGGGCACGATGGCGCTGCTCGACCGGCGGAAGATCAACCTGCCGACCACGGTTTTTCTGCTGGTGAGAACGGGCCTGCATGCGGAGGACTGGCTGGACAAGTTCCATGCCGCCGTCAGCACCATACCTGAAATCGTCGAGGTTCACCGGCTGACGGGCAATTTCGACTATATTCTGAAACTCGTGCTGCCGAATGTCGAATATTACGACACGGTCTACAAACAGATCCTGCGCCGCGTGCAGCTTTACGACATGTCCGCCTATATCTCCATGGAGACGGTTAAGCTGTCGTCTTCGCTGCCGACGACGCATATCTGAGGGCTCATCGAGACTTGATCAGCGCGCCGCCTTGAAACGGACGCCAAAGCGGAAGCTTCGCGTCTCGCCGGGTTGCAGGGTAGTCGCATCCGCAAGTTCCCGGTGGTTGAAGGCGTTGGTTGGTGTTTCCACGGGTTCAAGCGCGATGGAGCGCCGCCTGTCGCGGGCGAGCGTATCGCCGGTGAAGACATGCATGTGTCCACGCTCCTGCCATACCGTCAGGCTCGAACCGTCGTGCCGGTTTTCCAGCCTCGTCTCGTAAAGCCCGTTTTCGGATGCGATGAGATCGGTGAAGCAGACATCGAGTACATGGCCGGACAGCGGCGCGTAAAGAAAGCGGGTGTCGTCCCGTTTCACAATTCCGCCCTGTGCGTCCCGAAGGGGGATCAGATCTTCGTCTGTTTCAATCGTCGTTCGTGAGGGCAGCGTGAGAAGAAGGTCATCGATAGACGTGGTGCCGGGCAGGCGGAAATAGGGATGCCAGCCGGCGGCGAAAGGCAGGGGCCGGTCGTCGAGATTGACGCCGCGTATGTCGATGGTGACCTCATGGCCGGCGAAGCGATATTCCACCTCGATGGCGAGACGGTAGGGATAACCCTTGAAATCCGCAGGCGATATTTCAGTGCGCAGAACGAGGATGTGAGCGCCGTTTTCCTCAAAAGATTGCGCGAGGGCGAAGGGCAGGGCTCTGGCAAATCCGTGGAAGACGAGCGTTTCATGGGCAAGCACCGGTTCAATGCGGTGCGCCTGCCCGCCAAAACTGAATTGGCCATCCGGGATGCGATTGGTGAAGGGCGCGAGAATGCCGTTTCTCACGCCGTTTTGCGATTGCAGTTCGGCAGGCGTCGAATATCCGTCGACAAGATCTTCGCCTTCTCCGCCATCGGCAGAGATCGGCCGCCAGCTCAGAAGCGTCGCACCCTCATAAGCGATTTCGGCAATGAAACCGTTTCCGGAAACGGTCAGACCGGCAATCCCCGTGCCTGTTGTGGGGGTAGTCATCGGGAAATTGTCCTTTGTATGCATGCGTCTGCGATGATCGGGGCAACAGCCGTGCCGATTCGCCCGATCATCTTCGCTGAAGGACAATTTCGCAATGGCCCGTGGGGGCCGTATCAACAGGCTCCTGCCATTCCATGCCCGTCGGGCAACTCAGTCCGGAAAGGTGCGTTTCGCGCCGCTGAAAAACTCCATCAACGCTGCCTGATCCTCTCCACCCAGCCCGGCCGCTGTCAGCATACGGTGCACTTCGGCGCAAACCGCCGTCAGCGGCATGGCTGTGTTGGTGCGCCGGGCGAGATCCTGCGCGCCGTTGAGGTCTTTCACCATATTGTCGATGCGGCCGGTGCGACGATAATCCTTCGCCACGTAACGCGGCATATATTCCTGCAGGATGGCGCTATCGGCGCGGCCGCCTTTCAGCGCTTGCGGGATCTTGGCGGCATCGACGCCGGCATCCAGCGCCAGCTGTGTTGCTTCCGCCACCGCAAGGAAATTCAGCCCGCACAGAACCTGGTTGATGAGTTTCGTCGTCTGCCCTGCGCCGCAGGGCCCCATGTGGGTAAAATTGCTGGCCACATGGCGCAGCACGCGATGTGCATCGGCGGCATCCTTTTCGCTACCGCCGGCCATCAGTGTCAATTGCCCGATGAGCGCCTTCGGCGCACCGCCCGAAAGCGGGCTGTCCACCCAGCGCAGGCCTTTTTCCGCGGCATCTGCCGCCAGTTCCTTGGTCGCTTCCGGATCGATGGAGGACATGTCGATGATCAGCGTGCCGGGCTTCGCCCCCGCCGCGACGCCATTCTTGCCAAAGACGGCAATACGAACGATTTTCGGAGAATTGAGGCTGAGGATCACCACATCGGAAACCGAAGCCGCTTCCGCCGCCGTGCCCGCGCTCTGCGCGCCGAGGCTCGTCAGCGCCGCCACCTTTTCCACATCCAGATCGAAAACCGTCAGCTGATTGCCGGTCTCGATGAGCCGTGTGCCGATCGCGCCCCCCATGGCGCCAGCGCCGATCAGGGCGACTTTGTTCTTCTCGGTCATGGTGTTCACGGCCTCCTCCCAAAGTGTCGTGGTGTCATCGGTTCAAAACCGGATGGCGGCGGCAGCCGGCCATCCGGTTCTAGCGTCTTTAAAGCGAAGCGGTGATGCCGCCGTCGACGTAGAGAATGTGTCCGTTCACGAAGGACGAGGCATCGGACGACAGGAAGATGCAGGCGCCGACAAGCTCTTCGACCTTGCCCCAGCGGCCGGCTGGCGTGCGCTTTTCAAGCCATGCCGAAAAGGTGGGATCGGCAACCAGAGCCGCATTGAGCGGCGTGTCGAAATAGCCGGGCGCAATCGCGTTGCATTGCAGGCCGTATTTGGCCCAGTCCGTCGCCATGCCTTTCGTCAGGTTGCCGACGGCGCCCTTGGTAGCGGTGTAGGGCGCGATGCCGGGGCGGGCAAGGGCGGTCTGAACGCTGGCGATGTTGATGATCTTGCCGCGGCCGCGGCTGATCATATGGCGCGCCGCAGCCTGTCCGGCGTGGAACACAGAGGCGATGTTGGTCTGCAGCAGGCGCTCGAAGGCATCCGCCGGAAAATCCTCGAGCGGGGTGCGGTGCTGCATGCCGGCATTGTTGACGAGAATATCGATCGCGCCGACCTCCGCTTCGAAACGGTCGATGGCTTCGCGCACCGCGCCATGATCGGTGGCGTCGAAGGCGAGCGTTTTCGCACCCTTGATGCCGGCGGCGGCGGCTTTCAGTTTCGCTTCATCGCGCCCGTTCAGCACCACTTCCGCTCCGGCTTCCGCCAGCCCCTGCGCCAGCGCGAAGCCGATGCCCTGGGACGAACCCGTGATCAGGGCGCGGCGGCCGGAAAGATCGAACAAATTAAGGCCCACTGTTTCCTCCAGTCTCTCGACATTGCATTCATACAGGTTTATGTTATCGATAACATTCATCCCTTTCAGACGTGGATGTCAAGGCTTAAACGCCCGGTTTCGGTACGGATCGGGCGAGCAGGGAGGCCGCACGGCGTGCAAATGCACGGCAGGCGGCGGTGACAGGGATGCGGATTATTTTGTCGCGCCGCTCAGGCGCGATGTCGAACGGGAGATATTTATGAGAGCGATTGTTGCCCATGGGGCCAAGGATGTACGCATCGAGGAACGGCCCGAGGAAGCGCCGGGAGCGGGAGAAGTGCGGCTTCGTCTGGTCCGGGGCGGAATTTGCGGCAGCGATCTGCATTATTACAATCACGGAGGTTTCGGTGCGGTGCGGCTTCGTGAACCCATGGTGCTCGGCCATGAGGTCTCGGCCGTCATCGAAGAACTGGGCGAGGGCGTGGAAGGGCTAAAGGTCGGCGGTCTGGTCGCCGTTTCGCCGTCCCGGCCGTGCAGAACCTGCCGCTTCTGCCAGGAAGGCCTGCACAACCAGTGCCTCAACATGCGCTTTTATGGCAGCGCGATGCCTTTTCCGCATATTCAGGGCGCTTTCCGTGAGGTTCTGGTGGCGGACGCCCTGCAATGCGTGCCGGCCGATGGCCTGAGCGCCGGCGAGGCCGCCATGGCCGAGCCGCTGGCGGTGACGCTGCATGCTACCCGCCGCGCCGGCGATTTGCTGGGAAAACGTGTGCTTGTCACGGGGTGCGGCCCGATCGGCATCCTCTCCATTCTGGCGGCCCGCCGTGCCGGCGCGGCCGAGATTGTCGCCACCGATCTTTCCGATTTCACGCTTGCCAAGGCGCGTGAGGCGGGTGCGGATCGTGTCATCAACAGCAGGGATGAGCCCGACGCGCTTGCCGCTTATGGCGCGAACAAGGGAACTTTCGATGTTCTCTATGAATGCTCGGGTGCCGCCGTGGCGCTTGCCGGTGGTATTACGGCGCTTCGTCCGCGCGGCATCATCGCCCAGCTCGGTCTTGGCGGCGATATGAGCCTGCCGATGATGGCGATCACCGCCAAGGAACTGGATCTGCGCGGCTCTTTCCGCTTCCATGAGGAATTCGCCACCGGTGTGGAATTGATGCGCAAGGGCCTGATCGACGTCAAACCGTTCATCACCCAGACCGTCGATCTCGACGACGCCATCTCGGCCTTCGAATTCGCCTCGGACCGCAGCCGCGCCATGAAGGTGCAGATCGCTTTTTCGTAAGCGCTTTTGCCGCACAGGGAATGTGCGGACGTTTCGATCGGCGGCGGATCATTCCGCCGCCGATTTTTTATGGGTGGACTTTTGCCCGCGGCGGCCTGCAGCGATGTTATCGATATCATCAGCTGCTTTGGGTGCGTATTCCGGCTCAGGGTGACGAACCCGAGCAAACGCCCAGCCTGTCATAAAGCCCCAACACGACTGCCGCATATTTTGCCCCGGGGCGCACCCACGAGCATCTTCACCGATGTCGTCTCTGCTCATCTGCACATTTTGACGCAGGTCAAAAAGGTGATTTGCCGCCTGTCTTTTTTTGCGTTATCGAAATTTCAGAAATTACTGAAAATTCAGGAAACAAAGAAATGCCAACCAATCTCTCCCCGCTCGTTCAGTCCTTCGTGCTGCATTTCGGTGAGATGGGCAGCCGCTGGGGCATCAACCGCACGGTCGGCCAAGTCTATGCTTTGCTTTATATTTCGCCGCAGCCGCTGTGTGCGGACGATATTGTGGAAGCGCTTGGCATTTCCCGTTCCAACGTGTCGATGAGCCTGAAGGAGCTGCAGGCGTGGAACCTTGCAATTCTCAAGCATTTTCCCGGCGACCGGCGCGATTTTTTCACGACGCCTGATGATGTCTGGCAAATTCTCCGGACCCTTGCCGAGGAGCGCAAGAAGCGCGAGATCGATCCCACGCTCAGCGTGCTGCGTGAAATTCTGATGGAGACGCCGGAAAACGAAGATGAGCGGCATGCGCAGAAGCGCATCGACGAGATGAAGACGCTGATCGAGCAGCTTACCGGCTGGTATGACGATGTGAAGCGGCTGGAGACGGAAAGGCTGGCGTCGCTTCTGGCGCTTGGTTCCAAGGTCACGAAGCTCCTGGAGGCCAAGGACAGGATCGTCTCCCTTGCCAGACCCCGTGGCGCGAAGAAGGACGGGTGAGGAGATCGGCCGTGAGCATGTCAGTGGAAATCCGCCAGGGGCCCGATGGTGAGGGGGCAGTCTGTCCCGCGCCGGCTGCAGTCTCGCGCGATGCGATGGGTCGGCGCAAAGCCAACCGCAAAACCTCTCGCGACAGGCTTGACGGGCGGGCGAAAATGACAGGCGCGCCGGTGGTGGGGAGATCCGTTGCCCTGCTGCATGTGCTGGCGGCTTTGCTGTGGCTGCCGCAGGCGGGTCTGCTTGCTTTTTCCGTCGGAAGAATTGCCGGTGGCGCGCCGATGATGGCGATCGTGCCAGCCGCCGCTGCGGTTCTCATCCTCGGCCTCGTCAAGGCGTGGCTGGAAAAGATGGCGGCGCGGCTGTCGTTTCGTGCCGCCCGTGCGGCGCTGTCGCAGCGGCGGCTGGAAGCGCTGCAGGCTGTGGCGAAGGTTTCCCCGCTCGATCTGTCACGCACCGCCTCGGGTGAGGCGGCGGGTGTTTTGGCCGAGGCGGCGGAAGCGCTGGTGCCCTATCTTTCCCGTTTCCAGCCGGCGCGGATGAAGGCCACCATCATTCCCCTGGTTTTCGTGCTGGCGATCCTGCCATTCACCTGGATCGCGGCGCTGGTGCTGCTGCTCGCCATGCCAACCATCCCGCTTTTCATGGCGCTCATCGGCTGGCAGGCGAAGGCCGCCAGTGAAAAGCAGCTTGCCGAGACGGGCAATATGAATGCCTTCCTGCTCGATCGCCTGCGCGGGCTGGAAACGATCCGCACGCTTAAAGCCGTCAATCTGACGGCGGAGCGCCTGAGCGTCGATGCGCAGAACCTCAAGAAGCGGACGATGGCGGTGCTCAGGATCGCCTTTCTTTCCTCGGCGGTGCTGGAGCTTTTCGCAGCGCTCGGCGTTGCCATGACCGCCGTCTATATCGGTTTTCATCTGCTCGGATTTCTGGATTTCGGCGCCTGGGGCCACAAGCTGACGCTGGCCGAAGGTCTCTTCATCCTGCTTCTGGCGCCGGCCTTTTTCGAACCGCTGCGGGAACTCTCCGCCGTCTGGCACGACCGCGCGGCCGGCGAAGCGGCGCTTGAAGCGCTCGGCAAACTGACAGCTGGCGGTGCGGCCATCGCGGGCGAGGGCGCGGATGTGGCGTCTGTTCCATCCCTGAAGTCCGGCCTGGTGGAGATGGACAATCTCTCCTTTGCTTATCCGAACACCCCACCGGTCATCCAAAATCTCAACCTGACGGTTCAACAGGGTGAGCGAGTTGCGATTCTTGGGCCTTCCGGTTGTGGCAAATCCACTGTACTCTCCTTGATTGCCGGGCTGGCCGAGGCTGGAGAGGGTTCGATCAGGATCGGCGGCGTAAAGCTCGATCATGCGACGGCCGATGGGCTGCGCAGGACGATCGGCTGGGTCAGCCAGAGGCCGTTCTTTTTTGCCGGTTCGCTGAAGGCAAATATTCGTTTCGGTCGTTCCGGTGTCAGTGACGGCATGGTGGAAGAGACGCTGCGCCGCACAGGGCTCGATGAATTGGGGCATGCACGCCGGCATCTGCAGATCGGTGATGGCGGATATGGCGTTTCGGGTGGGGAGGCGGTGCGGCTTGCCATTGCGCGTGCTTTCGCAGACCCCGCCACGCAGCTAGTTCTGACCGATGAGCCGACAGCCCATCTCGACCGGGAAACGGCTGCTCTCGTCACGGATAACCTGCTGCAACTGGCAAATGGCAGGACTTTGATCGTCGCGACCCATGATCCGGTGCTTGCGGCGCGCATGGACAGGATCGTGGATATGACGGCGATCCATTCGAGGGGGCAGCCATGATCGCGCGTTTTGCGATATTGAGACCCGTTATCGCCCTGTTCTGGTCGGCGCGGCGCGGCATGCTGCTGGCGGGCGCGGTTCTGGCGGTAACGACGGTGCTGGCGGGTATCGGTCTTCTCGGCGTTTCCGGCTGGTTCATCACCGCAACGGCGATTGCCGGTCTTCTGCCCGCAACGGCCTATGCTTTCGATGTCTTTGCCCCTTCGGCCGCCATCCGTCTTCTGGCGCTGGCGCGCACCGCCGCCCGTTACGGCGAGCGCATGACGACCCATGAAGCGACGCTTTCCGTGCTTGCGGCACTTCGGGAAAAGCTGTTTCGCGGTTTTGCCGCGCCGCAGGCCGCGAAATCCCTGGAGGCAAGGCCCGCCCGCCTGCTGAACCGGCTGACGGCGGATATAGACGCGCTGGATTCGCTTTATCTGCGCGTGCTGGTTCCCGCCGCCGTGGCGATCCTCGCCGCGATTGCGACAGGCTTCGGGCTTGCTTTTCTTCATCCGATGGCCGGCATTCTGGCGGCCTCTTTCCTGATTGCGGCAGGGCTTGGAATTTCGGCGCGCGCCGCCCTGCGGGCGGAAAAATTCTCGCGCCGCCGGGCAATCGGGCTTGAAGCACTTCGGGCCCGCACGACCGATCTCGTGAGCGGACAGACGGAGCTCCTGACCACCGGCCGCCTTTCCGCGCAGGTGGCGGCGGTGAAACGGGCGGATGACTACCTCTCTGCCTGTGACGATAGCCTGAACCGTATCGAGACCAATGCCGGTTTTTCCTTCGGAGTTTCAGCGGCCGTTCTTTTGAGCGCAGCCCTTCTCGGCATGGCCTGGCTTGCGGAACAGGGGGCGGTGAGCGCGCCGGCTGCGGCGCTGGGGCTGCTCGTCTGTTTTGCTGCGCTGGAGCCTTTCACGGCGCTGCGCCGTGGGGCGATGGAACTTGGGCGTACGTTGTTCTCTGTACGGCGCATCGCGCCGCGCCTCTCGGCGACGGTTGAGGGTCGCTGTCCCGTCTTGCCGGTCAGCGGGATGGCGGCAAAACTCGAAGATGTGCATCTGGAGCGGGAGGGGAACGACAATCCTGTCCTGACGAATATCAACCTTGCAATCGCTGCCGGGGAGAGGGTTGCGATCATCGGCCCGAGCGGCGCGGGCAAGACGAGCCTTATCCAGCTTCTGGCGGGTGAATTGCAGCCGGCTGCGGGCACGGTCAGCGCCCTGCCGTCCACTCTTATGACGCAGCGCAGCCAGCTTTTCCGCGACAGCATTGCCGACAATCTGCGGCTGGCGAAACCCGCCGCAACCGCGGATGAATTGTGGGATGCGCTGACGGCGGCAGGCCTTGCCGAACACGTCAAATCCCTGGCCGCAGGGCTGGAGACAAGGCTTGGTGAGGCGGGGCAGGGTCTTTCCGGCGGCCAGTCGCGCCGGCTGGCGCTCGCCCGTTTCCTGCTTGCCGACCGGCCGCTCTGGCTTCTTGACGAGGTGACGGAGGGACTGGACGGCGAGACTGCCCGCGACGTGCTCACCCGGCTGTTTGCGAGAGCGGAGGGCAAGACTGTCGTGATGATCACCCATAATCGCCGCGAGGCGGAATTTGCCGAGCGCATCATCGTGCTGAAAGAGGGGCGTCAATTTGATGAATGTCAAAGCGGCACCCCGGAATACGGCGTAGTGCTGAAGACACTGCGCCCGGACTGAGATTTTTTGAGAGCCGGCGTCGTCTCTGAAATGGAAGGCCGGCCTTCCGGAAAAGGTGGGTAAGACTATGGAACTCGACATAGTGGCGCTGTCGCGCCTGCAATTTGCAGTGACGGCTTTATATCACTTTCTGTTCGTTCCCCTGACGATCGGGCTGTCGGTGGTGATCGCCATCATGGAAACGGTCTATGTCATGACCGGCCGCACGATCTGGCGGCAGATGACGAAATTCTGGGGCACGTTGTTCGGCATCAATTTCGTGCTCGGCGTTTCCACCGGCATCGTCATGGAATTCCAGTTCGGCATGAACTGGAGTTATTACAGCCATTATGTCGGCGATATCTTCGGTGCGCCGCTGGCGATCGAAGGCATGATGGCCTTCTTCCTGGAAGCCACCTTCGTCGGGCTGTTCTTTTTCGGCTGGGACAAGCTGTCCAAACTCGGCCATCTCGTCGCGACATGGTGCGTGGCCCTTGGCTCGAATTTTTCGGCGCTGTGGATATTGATCGCCAATGGCTGGATGCAGAACCCCACGGGCTCCGCCTTCAATCCCCAGACCATGCGCATGGAAGTGACCGACTTCTTCGAGGTCCTGTTCAACCCGGTGGCGCAGGCGAAGTTCGTTCACACGGTTTCTGCGGGTTACGTGACGGCCTCCATCTTCGTGCTCGGCGTTTCGGCCTGGTATGTGCTGAAGGGCCGTCATGTCGATCTCGCCAAGCGCTCGATGACGGTTGCCGCCTCCTTCGGTCTTGCCTCCGCGCTGTCGGTCGTCGTGCTGGGGGACGAAAGCGGTTATCTCTCGACCGAACACCAGAAGATGAAGCTCGCCTCCATCGAGGCCATGTGGGAAACGGAGCCGGCGCCGGCGCCCTTCACGGCCATCGGTTTTCCCGATCAGGAAGCACGCGAGACGCATTTCGCGGTGAAAATCCCGTGGGTGATGGGTCTTATCGGCACCCGCTCGCTCGATACGCAAATTCCGGGCATCAACGATCTGGTGGAGCAAGCGAAGACCCGCATCCGTGACGGTATCAAGGCTTATGATGCGCTGATGCAGATACGCGCCACCGGAAAAGGTGCGCAACTGCCCGAAGAGGTGCGCGGCACCTTTGCGGAACTCGGCCATGAGCTTGGTTACGCCCTGCTGCTGAAACGATATGTCGATGATCCGCGTCAGGCGAGCGAAGAGCAGATCGCCAAGGCGGCTGCCGATACCATCCCCCATGTGCCAACGCTGTTCTGGGCGTTCCGCATCATGGTCGGCCTTGGCATGTTCTTCATCCTTCTGACGGCGACGTTCTTTTATCTTTCGGCCCGCCGCCGGCTGGATCATTATCCGTTGCTGCTGAAAGTGGCGGTCTTCGCCATTCCTCTGCCGTGGATTGCGGCGGAAATGGGCTGGGTCGTGGCCGAATTCGGCCGCCAGCCATGGATCATCGAGGGCGTTCTGCCGACGGCCGCCGCCGTCTCCAGCCTCAGCGCCTCCACGGTCCTCATCACGCTCCTGTGCTTCATCGCCATCTACACGGTGCTGTTCATCATCGAGATGGGGCTGATGCTGAAGGCGATCCGCAAGGGGCCTGATCCGGACGATGAGCCGGAAGCGCCGCTCGTTCCCGAAAAACTCGTCGCTGCGGAGTAAACGATCATGATATTGCACCAACTCATCGACTACGAAATCCTCCGCGTCATCTGGTGGCTGCTGCTCGGCGTGGTGCTGATCGGTTTTGCCGTTACCGGCGGTTTCGATCTCGGCACCGGCGCGCTGCTGCCCTTCGTTGCGAAAACGGATATCGAGCGGCGTGTCGTCATCAATTCCATCGGCCCGGTCTGGGAAGGCAATCAGGTCTGGCTGATCCTTGGCGGCGGCGCGATCTTCGCCGCCTGGCCGCCGCTTTATGCGGTGTCGTTTTCAGGTTTTTATCTGGCGATGTTCGCCACCCTGTTTGCGCTGATCCTGCGCCCTGTCGGTTTCAAATATCGTTCCAAGCGTGAAAGCACCGCCTGGCGCACCGGCTGGGACTGGGCGCTTTTTATCGGCGGCTTCGTTCCCGCGCTGATTTTCGGCGTGGCGATCGGCAACGTGCTGCAGGGCGTTCCCTTCCACCTCAATGACGACCTCAGAATTTTCTATGACGGCACGACGCTGTTCGAGCTTCTGAACCCCTACGCCATCCTCTGCGGGCTCGTATCCGTCGCCATGCTCGTCATGCATGGTGCGGCATGGCTGGTGTTGAAGACGGATGGTCCGGTGGCGGCCCGCGCCCGCGGCTTCGGCAGCATCGCGTCCCTTGCAACGTCAGTTCTGTTTGCGCTTGGCGGTGTCTTTCTATGGCTCGGTATCGATGGATATCGCTTCACGTCGGAGATCGTGACCGACGGTCCGTCCAATCCGCTGTCGAAGACAGTCGAGGTTGCGGGCGGTGTCTGGTTTGCCAACTATGCGGCGCATCCCTGGATGATGCTGGCGCCGGCGCTCGGTCTCGTCTTCCCGCTCGTGGCCCTCATCTTGCTCAGGGCTCGCAAGGAGGTGCTGGCGCTGCTTTCCAGCTCGCTCGCCATTTTCGGCATCATCTCAACGGTCGGGCTGACGATGTTTCCCTTCATCCTGCCGTCTTCGGTCGATCCGAAATCGAGCCTGACGGTATGGGATGCATCGTCCAGCCATATGACGCTGTTCATCATGCTGGTCGTCGCCCTCATCTTCATCCCGATCATCGTCGCCTATACGTCATGGGTCTATCGCGTGCTGTGGGGCAAGGTGGACGAAAAGGCGATCCGCGACGACAGCGGTCACGCCTACTGATATTCAAAAAGGAGATCGAACATGTGGTATTTCGCCTGGCTGCTCGGCCTGCCTCTCGCCGCCATCTTCGCCGTCATGAACGCCATGTGGTATGAACTGATGGAAGAAAACGCGAAAAAGGCCGAAGCGAAGCTGGATAAATAAAGCTTTGAGGTACGCGGCATAAAAGGGGCGGCATCCAGACCGGATGCCGCCCCTTTTGCTACAACAGCCGTGCCTGCAAGGCGCGGCTTCAGTGGATGGCGATGCCGCGCTTGTCCGCTTCTTCCTTGATGATGTCTTCGACGATGGCTCTGTTGAGATTTGGATTTCCCAGAAGATAGTCGTCGGCGATCTCGAAGATCGACTTCGGATTCTCGGTCCTGTGCAGGGTGTCGAGGTCCTGGCCGATCTGCTCTCGAAGGCTGGAATAGTCGTCCATCGCGGCTCTCCCGTTTATCGGTTCAATCCAGAAGGTCGGCTGGAACCTTGCCGCCGTTTTCGGACAGTTTCTTGATGACGGCCTTGTGCAGCCAGATGTTCATCGTTGCCGAATCCGAGGTGTCGCCGGTATAGCCGAGCTCACCGGCCAGTTCCTTTCTGGCCGTCAGGCTGCTGTCGAGGTCGAGGGCCTTGAGAAGATCGACGATGGAGTGTTTCCAGTCGAGCTTCTGGCCGTTCTTCTTGACAGCCGCATCCAGAATCGAAGCGACGTCGACATTGCCGGCAGGTGCCGGAGCCGCCGTTGTCGGAGCGGGCGCGGCCGGGCTTGCTGCGGTCGGGCTTGCTGTGGTCGACGGTGTTCCGGCCGGAGCGGAAGTCTGAGGTGCTGCCTCAGCCTTGCCGAAAATCGCGTTCTTGATCTTGTCGAAAAAGCTCATGGTGTCCTCCCCTTATCGGCGAAACGCCCGCCCGATGGCGATGAGAATGCAGGCGCCGATGAAACCGGCGATGAGATAACCAATCCAGCCTCCGAGCGAAATGCCCACGAGCCCCAGAAGGAAATTGGCGACGATGGCGCCGATAATGCCGAGAATAATGTTCATGAAAACACCCATATTGCTTTTCATGAACTGTTCCGCGAGCCATCCGGCTACGCCGCCGATGATGATTGCTGCAATCCAGCCAACTTGTGCGTCTTCCATAACAGGCCTTTCCTTTCTAAAGAGGTCAGAAGGCACTGTACCCGCATTTTTTGCGCACGTCCCCCCGCCTTGAATTGACCACAGGCGGGATACTAACGATGGCGCGGAACTTTTGTTCCGTGCAGCGTGCACGCTATCGCAAACTCAACCCTGGCTCTCAAAATCCAGCCCGATATCGAGAACCGGTGCGCTATGGGTCAGCCAGCCGACGGAAATGAGGTCGATGCCGGTTGCGGCGATGGCCGCGGCCGTTTGCGGGTTGATGCGGCCGGACGCTTCGGTCATGGCGCGACCGGCGACGATCCCCACCGCCTCGCGCAGCTGTTCGGCTGTCATATTGTCGAGGAGAACCGCATCGACGCCCTCGTCCATGACGTCACGCAGCTGCGCAAGCGTATCGACTTCCACCTCGATCTTGACGAGATGCCCCACGCCCTGCCGGGCGCGGCGGATGGCCTCGCGCGGGCCGCCGGCCACGGCGATGTGGTTGTCCTTGATGAGAACGGCATCATAAAGCGCAAAACGGTGGTTCATGCCGCCGCCGGCGCGCACGGCATATTTTTCCAGTGCTCTCAGCCCCGGCGTGGTCTTGCGGGTGCAGGCGACCGAGGCTTTGCTGCCGGCAATGGCGGCAACGATTTTTGCGGTGACGGAGGCTATGCCCGACAGGTGGCCAAGGAAATTCAGCGCTGTGCGTTCCGCCGTCAGAAGGCCGCGCGAGGGGCCTTCGATCGTTGCAATGATATCGCCGGGTGCTACGGTTGTCCCATCCTGCACATGCCGTTTCATTACGATGGCCGGGTCTACCAGCTGGAAAGCAAGTTCCGCCGCATCGAGACCGGCGATGACGCCCGCCTCGCGTGCGGCCATGACGACGACCGAGCGATGATCGGCGGGAATGACAGCGGCGGAAGTGATATCGCCCGCCAGCCCGAGGTCTTCCAGAAGGGCGTTGCGCACGAGCGGTTCGATGATGAGGCGTGGCAGGGGGGAAAGGGTCATGTCAGGCGCTCCGCGCAAGGCTGGTCGAAGAATGGCTGGAAGAGGAAAATTCGTGGGCGATGGCGAGGATGTCGCTGAGGCTCAGCCTGCGCCTTGTCGCCGCGGCGCCCTTTTCAGGAAAATCGTCGCGGAAATGCGCACCGCGCGATTCCGTGCGCAGCGCCGCGAAGACGGCGATGGCAAGGGCAACAAGGGCGGGATCGGATGCCGCGCCGTTCCGCTCCGCCAATGGCAGGAGGTCACGGATCGCACCGGCCAATCCTTCCGCATGTCTTACGATGCCGAGATGGCGGGAAACGATGGGCCGGACGGGAGAGAGATCGACTGCCGGGAAGTCAGGTGTGGGGAAAGTTGCGATATCAGCTGGCTGTTTTCCAGCATAAGTGCGCCTGCCGGCGATGTCTTCCGCTGCGCGCATGCCCATGGCGGCCGCTTCCAGCAGGGAATTGCTGGCAAGCCGGTTCGCGCCATGCAGCCCCGTGCAGGCGGTTTCGCCGGCAACCCAAAGGCCCGGCAACGAGCTTCGGCCTCTGCCATCGGTGGCGACGCCGCCCATATGGTAATGCACCGCCGGGCGGACCGGCACGAGTTCGCGGGCGGGGTCTATCCCTGCCTCGCGGCAGAGCAGGTCGATCGACGGGAAACGGGTGGAAAAGCCCGAGCCCAGCGCCTTACGGGCATCGAGAAAGACCCTGCCGCCGCGCAGCATTTCGCGGTCGATGGCGCGGGCGACAATATCGCGCGAGGCGAGTTCCGCACCCGGAACATCAGCCATGAAACGTTCGCCGTTTTCATTAAGAAGAAGCGCGCCTTCGCCCCGCACCGCCTCGCTCACCAGCGCCAGCGGCCGCCGGGGCGAGGAAAGCGCCGTTGGGTGAAACTGGACGAATTCCATGTCGGAGAGGGTGGCGCCGGCGCGGGCGGCGAGCATGATGCCCTGCCCGAAATTGCCGGATGGATTGGTCGTCGCCTCATAAAGCCCGCCGAGGCCGCCGGTGGCGAGAACGACCTGTGTGGCCGGCAAAGTGAAGCAGCCTTTGGGGCCGATGCAGGCTAGACCAGCGATAACGCCGTCTTCCGTCAGCAGGCGACGCACTTCCGTGCCTTCCAGAACGGTGACAGAGGGCGTGCGTAGAACGGCGGCGGCGAGAGCCCCGACGATCGCCGCGCCCGAACCGTCGCCTTCGGCGTGCAGGATGCGCCTTCTGCCGTGGGCGGCCTCCAGCCCGAAGACGAGCCTGCCCTCGGCATCACGGTCAAAGCGCACCCCGGCCCGCTCCAGCGCCTCGATAACGGCGGGGGCGGCGGAGACGATCTCTGCGGCCATTTCAGTGTCGCAGAGGCCGTCGCCGGCGGCGAGCGTATCAGCAAGGTGGAGTGCGGTGCTATCGTCCGGCCCGAGGCTAGCGGCGATGCCGCCCTGCGCCCAGGCGCTGGACGTCTCGCCGCCGAGAACGCCGCGTGTGATAAGCAGCACGGGCTGCGGCGCAAGCGTCAGCGCCGCCATCAGGCCGGCAATGCCGCTGCCGACAATGACCGTCCAGCCCGCATGCGACGAGAGGCGCTCGCTCATATTTCCAGCATCCTTTCCACGGCGCGGCGGGCGGCGACGGCGATGGCCGGATCGACCGTCACTTCATGGCGGTTTTCCTCAAGGGCTGTGCGGATGTTGCCAAGCGTGATGCGCTTCATATGCGGGCAGAGATTGCAGGGACGTATGAATTCGACATCCGGGTGATGCACGGCGACATTGTCGCTCATCGAGCATTCCGTCAGAAGCACCACGCGGGCGGGGCGCTCGCGCCCGACATAGTCAGACATGACGGCGGTGGAGCCGGAAAAATCTGCGGCCTCCACGACATCGGGCGGACATTCCGGATGCGCCAGCACGGTGACGCCGGGATGGCTCTCCCTGAGTTCTCTGATGTCATCGGCGGTGAAAAGCTCATGCACCTCGCAATGGCCGCGCCAGGCGATCAGCTCGACATTGGTTTCCTTCGCCACGTTCTTCGCCAGATATTCATCCGGCAGCATCAGCACGCGCGGCACGCCGAGCGATTCCACCACCTGACGGGCATTGCCTGACGTGCAGCAGATGTCGGAGGCCGCCTTCACCGCGGCGGACGTGTTCACATAGGTGACAACCGGAACGCCGGGATAGGCCTTGCGCAGAAGGGCGATGTCCTCGGGCGTGATGGAATCCGCCAGCGAGCAGCCCGCGCTCATATCCGGAATGAGCACGGTTTTTTGCGGATTGAGCAACTTTGCCGTCTCGGCCATGAAATGCACGCCGGCGAGAACGATCACATCCGCCTCCACCTCCATCGCCTTGCGGGCAAGGGCAAGGCTGTCGCCGACGATGTCGGCGACGCCATGGAAGATTTCCGGTGTCTGGTAATTATGGGCGAGGATGACCGCGTTGCGTTTGCGCTTCAACTCGAGGATCGCATCCACATCGTCCTGAAAGCTCATCCATTCGGCCTTGGGAATCACCCGGGCGACGCGATCATAGAGGCTTGCGGCGGATATCTGTTCGTTCACGGCACTCTCCCATTTATACTCTGTTTGAGTATATCTAGGACAAAGAGATATTCTCGTTGTGAGCATATGTCAATTGCGGGAGAGGGGCAGTTTTGTACCCGAGAGGGCGCGCTCATCGAGAACGGTCTGGCGGAAGCGGAAAAGCTTTGCCGGGCGGCCGCCGGTTTCGGTCGCCATGTCACCGGTTTCTTCCACCAGCTGCTGCTGCTCGATAAGCCGGCGGAAATTCTGCTTGTGCAGCGTCAGTCCGGCCAGCGCCTCGATGGCGCGCTGCAGCTGCAGGAGCGTGAAGGCATCGGGCATCAGTTCGAAAACCACCGGCCGGTATTTGATCTTGGCCCTCAATCGCGCAATGCCGGTGGCGAGAATGCGGCGGTGATCGGCGAACATGGGCCTGCCGAAATTGACCCGCGGATCGCCCTGCGCTTCCTCGACCAGCCCGGCTTCATACAGCAGCTCGTAACGCTGCAGGGTCAGTTCCTCGTTCCAGCCGCCGCCATCGAGACCGAAGGTGAAATCCGCCCGCAAATGGCGCTGGCTTTTGCAGGTGGGATCGGAATCCGCCCATGCGCGCAGATTGTCGATAATGGTGTCCAAAACCTCAGGGCGGCCCTGGCGATGGTCTTCCCATGGGAAATATTCGTACCAGCCGTGCCACAGGGCGCGTTTGCCGCCTGATGCTTCCTGCTCGCGAACCAGCCCGAGATAACCGATGGAGATGGTTCTTCCGCCTAGAATGTCGTTGTTGCGGTCGCGATCGGCGAAGGTGTAGAGTTGTTCGAGATAACCGACGGGGTGGTGGGTCTGTTCGTGGATCCATTCCCGCAACCCGCTCTGGAGCGTTCTGTGCCCGAATTCGAACGGCCCCGACGGAAGTGCTGCGCCTTCGCGAACGGTCATGACCCGCGGCTCATCCGTGGTGATGGCGGTGACGACGGCGATGAGTTCGGCATGGGCAAGCCCGATGGTCACGGCGGCTCCTCTGGTCGTTGGCTCTAGGATCAACCTTCTTTGGCACAGGAAGGTTGGTTCGCCAACATGGCGGCCGAAAAGGGCTGTCGATAATCCGCCGCCTACAAAACCGCGTCTCATCAGACAAAAGGATGAATTCTTGTGGTTAGCCGTCTATCGTCTGGTGTGTTACAGACCCGCACAAGCATTTCAGACGGTAGAAGGCCGATGTTGGAGAACATATCGCTCGAAGAGACACTTGTGGGTTATTATACCTGGAACATCGGGCAAAACCTGATTTATCTCGATGCCGTGGCGGCCCGCCTGCGCGAATTCTCCCCGGAAAAAGCCGCCTGCGGCATTCCGGTCGAAGATTTCATTGCGCAGATCGAAAGCGGCTCGCGCGCACGCGTCGCCAAGGCGGTTTACAATTCGCTGACAAATGGCGTGTTCTATGATCAGGAATATCGCATTCAGCTCAAATCCGGCGGTTTTCGCTGGTTGCGGACAACCGGACGGGTGATCCTGGATAACGACCAGCTTCCGATCATGGCCATGGGCACCGTGCGGGATGTCAATGCGTGCAAGGTTTTATTGATGTGATATGCGGCTAAAGACAGCCGATCTAATTTATGTCGTTCATTGTTTTGATGTTGCGGTGACATGGTCAGGCAGATCGCAATTTTGCTGTTTCAGATCGTCCTTGCCATAGGCCTCGGCATAGCCGGCATCCGCATCGCCTCGCTCGTTAATGGCGAGGCGACGTCCGCACCGACAGGACTTGCCGCCAATACGGAACTGCTGTGGACCACCTCGCCGGTACGGGTCGATCCCCTTAGCCAAAATTACGAGCGCATTCCGACGCCGCCAGATCTCTATCCGCTGAAAATGCATGCGGACCAGCGCCTGCGTGTGATTTCCAGCAGCCGCTTCACCTTCAAGGGCCAGGAATTCCGCCTCGCCGGCGTGGAGGAGGTCGAACGCAACCGCGTCTGCACCGGCCCGGACGGCCGCCGTTACGCCTGCGGCCTCAACGCCTTCAAGGCGCTGGAGAACCGGCTGCGCGGCAGATATCTCGAATGTCGGGTGGCGGAGGAGGTGAGCGGGCCGGGTTCCCTGGAGTGCCGTATCAACGGGCAGGATGTGCGGGCGCTGCTGCAATAGGTGAGGACGTCAAACGGCTTAAAAGAGGAAAAGACCGGTTGGCCGAAAGCAGGATTTATTGTCTGGGAAGATTTGGTGGAGCTAAGCGGGATCGAACCGCTGACCTCTTGCATGCCATGCAAGCGCTCTCCCAGCTGAGCTATAGCCCCATAAGGGTTCCGGCATTTCTTCCGGTTCCGGGAACCGAAGCGGTTGTTGTTCCGTTCGGTGGCGGCTTACTACTGCGGCTTTCCGACGAGTGCAAGCATAAAAAACGGCCCGGCGTCATTTTTTTGTCGTCGGGCCGAATTATCGAGTAAAATCAAGCTTCTTCGTCGTCGCCCGATACGCCGATGATGCCGGACATGTCGTCGTCGTCATCTTCGTCGTCGGTTTCGAGGAAGGTGTCGTCATCGTCGTCGATTTCGACGTCATCGTCGTCACCGAGATCAGGGATTTCGTCGCCGCTGTTGTCGCCATCGGCATCTTCCAGCGAGACGAGTTCGACTTCCGTGTTTTCGGTATCGACTTCCGCTACTTCCTCTTCTTCAGCCTGCTCCATCTTGGCCTGGGCGGTGCTTTCCTCGAAGAAGGACAGCGGCCAGGACTTGCCGGTGTAGGGAGAAACGACCGGGTCGCGGTTCAGATCGTAGAACTTCTTGCCGGTATCGGGGTCTGTGCGCTTGGTACCAAGTTCCGCTTTTGCCACTGTCTAAGCCTCAAATTGTCGGATGAGTTTCGGTGTGTACGCCGTAAAACCGGCATAGACGGTAAAATTTATAGCCGGTCCCCTTAATCGTTGCGCTCTTTCGTGTCAAAGACAAACTTCGGGTGCCGCCTGCCTCGGCGCAACCCCTATGCGGGGATGCTGATATAAATAGGGAGGCATGACACACTTTATTATATCAATGACGGATGCACAGGCGGAAAGCTTCATGACCTTCACGATCGCCATAGACGGGCCGGCCGCGGCGGGCAAAGGAACCCTATCACGCAGGATCGCCGAGACCTATGGTTTCCACCATCTCGATACCGGGTTGACCTACCGGGCGACCGCCAAGGCGCTTCTGGATGCCGGCCTGCCGCTCGATGACGAGGCCGTGGCCGAGAAGATGGCGCTGGAGGTCGATCTTGCGGGGCTCGATCGCGCGGTTCTTTCCCGGCACGATATCGGTGAGGCGGCGTCTAAAATAGCGGTGATGACGCCGGTGAGGCGCGCGCTCGTCAAGGCGCAGCAGCGTTTTGCCTTGAAGGAGCCGGGCACGGTGCTTGACGGACGCGACATCGGAACCGTGGTGTGCCCGCAGGCGCCGGTGAAGCTTTACGTCACGGCCTCTGCCGACGTGCGGGCGCGACGCCGTTACGACGAGATTCTGGCCAATGGCGGCAGCGGCGATTATGATGCCATCTTCACCGAGGTGAAAAAACGCGATGAGCGCGACATGGGCCGCGCCGACAGCCCGTTGAAGCCGGCTGAAGACGCGCACTTGCTAGATACGTCGGAAATGAGTATAGAGGCGGCGTTTCAGGCCGCGCGGACGATCATCGACGCCGCCCTGGAGAAACAGGTTTCTCGCGGAACCGCTTGAATTCGGTCCGCGTTTAGTCCGGAATTGCCCGAAGTCATGTCCTTGCGCCGGAAAGCCTTTTGAAAAGGCGGGCATGGGGTCGGGTATCAACAACACTAGCCCACCGGCGCTTTTGTATTCGCCATAGCGCGGATGCAATCAGGAGATTTCATGTCAGTATCTACCCCCACGCGCGAAGATTTCGCAGCGCTTCTCGAAGAATCCTTTGCCTCTAACGATCTTGCCGAAGGCTATGTTGCCAAGGGTATCGTAACGGCAATCGAGAAGGACGTCGCCATCGTCGACGTCGGCCTCAAGGTTGAAGGCCGCGTACCGTTGAAGGAATTCGGCGCGAAGTCCAAGGACGGCACGCTGAAGGTCGGCGACGAAGTCGAAGTTTACGTCGAGCGCATCGAAAACGCTCTCGGCGAAGCCGTTCTGTCGCGCGAGAAGGCTCGCCGCGAAGAAAGCTGGGTCAAGCTCGAAGCCAAGTTCGAAGCTGGCGAACGCGTCGAAGGCGTTATCTTCAACCAGGTCAAGGGTGGTTTCACCGTCGATCTGGACGGCGCCGTTGCCTTCCTTCCGCGTTCGCAGGTCGACATCCGTCCGATCCGCGACGTTACCCCGCTGATGCACAACCCGCAGCCCTTCGAAATCCTCAAGATGGACAAGCGTCGCGGCAACATCGTTGTTTCGCGCCGTACGGTTCTCGAAGAGTCCCGCGCCGAGCAGCGTTCTGAAATCGTTCAGAACCTCGAAGAAGGCCAGGTTGTTGACGGCGTCGTCAAGAACATCACCGATTACGGTGCGTTCGTTGACCTCGGCGGCATCGACGGCCTGCTGCACGTCACCGACATGGCATGGCGCCGCGTCAACCATCCTTCGGAAATCCTCAACATTGGCCAGCAGGTCAAGGTTCAGATCATCCGCATCAACCAGGAAACCCACCGTATCTCGCTCGGCATGAAGCAGCTCGAGTCGGATCCGTGGGATGGCATCTCCGCCAAGTACCCGGTTGGCAAGAAGATTTCCGGTACGGTCACGAACATCACCGACTACGGTGCATTCGTTGAACTGGAGCCGGGCATCGAAGGCCTGATCCACATTTCCGAAATGTCCTGGACCAAGAAGAACGTACATCCCGGCAAGATCCTGTCCACGAGCCAGGAAGTCGACGTTGTCGTTCTCGAAGTCGATCCGTCCAAGCGCCGTATCTCGCTCGGCCTCAAGCAGACGCTGGAAAACCCGTGGCAGGCATTTGCCTACAGCCATCCGGCCGGCACTGAAGTCGAAGGCGAAGTCAAGAACAAGACCGAATTCGGCCTGTTCATTGGCCTCGAAGGCGATGTTGACGGCATGGTTCACCTGTCGGATCTCGACTGGAACCGTCCGGGCGAACAGGTCATCGAAGAGTTCAACAAGGGTGACGTGGTCAAGGCCGTCGTTCTTGACGTTGACGTCGAGAAGGAACGCATCTCGCTCGGCATCAAGCAGCTCGGCAAGGATGCTGTCGGTGAAGCCGCTTCTTCCGGCGACCTGCGCAAGAACGCAGTCGTTTCCGCTGAAGTCATCGGCGTCAACGATGGCGGCATCGAAGTGAAGCTCGTCAACCACGAAGACCTCACCTCGTTCATCCGTCGCGCTGATCTTTCCCGTGACCGTGACGAGCAGCGCCCCGAGCGCTTCTCGGTTGGCCAGGTTGTCGACGCCCGCGTCGTCAACTTCTCGAAGAAGGACCGCAAGGTCATGCTTTCGATCAAGGCTCTGGAAATCGCTGAAGAGAAGGAAGCCGTCGCACAGTTCGGTTCGTCCGACTCTGGCGCTTCGCTCGGCGACATCCTCGGCGCGGCTCTGAAGAACCGCGGCGAATAATCGCCAAGACCTTTGAAATGAAGAACCCGCCGGAATTTTCCGGCGGGTTTTTTGTTGGGTTCAACGGGCCTTGCCCGCTTGAGCGCGAAGGATAAGGCTTCTCTCGACGTCATCCTCGGCCCTGTGCCGAGGATCTAATCACGTCGAATAAAATCAATCGGTCGCAGATCCTCGGGACAGGCCCGAGGATGACGTCGGCGTGATTGGCGCGACTTACATTCCAATCTGACCACGCCGAATTCAGAGCATGCCGCTCATCTTGAGATAATAATTTTCCGCGCTGTCGTCGGAAGCCGCCGCAGGCGTGCTTTCCCGCTCGTCGGTCGGGTCATTGGCAGCAATGCGTTCTTCCGTATCATCCTGACCATCGGAATTTTCAGCGCCGGCCTCGGCCTCACCTTCCGCCTCATCCTCGGAAAAGGGACCGCCTCCCCGCGGCGGCGTTTCCGATTCATAGTCCTCGTCCGCCGGCGGATAGGCGATGAGCGGCAGCGGCGTGCCGTCCTTTACCAGGGCGGCGGCGATCAATGATTGCGAGGCCGATTGCTCCAGCATCGCCATTCTTGCTTCCGGGTCCAGCGTGGCCCGCGGCTGCAGCTGGGTTTCGGGACGATGGGTCGCCGTTTCCGTTTCGTCGCCAGAGGGGCGGGCGGCGGGCGTTGCGAGGGCGGGTTTTTCAGCGGCCTGATCGTCGGAGGGCTGCTGCGCGCCACTTTGCGGCGCGGGCAGAGGCTGCTGTGTGCCGGCTGCCTTGGCAGGAAGTTTGCCGGCCGTAGCGGCAAGCAGCAGGGTGTTCATGGTCTCCGCGTCGTCCGCGAGCAAACCGGATGGCGGGGTAAAGCCCGTGCGGGATTCTCTCTGCTCCGTCTTCCTCATGTCCCGATGCGGAAGGGCAGGGCGTGTTTCACCGGTTTCGGCGCGGGGCGGGGTTGCCGGGCGGGTTTCGACCTGCACTTCCCTTATCAGGTTGCCGGTCTGTGGCGGAAGCGGACGTGCCGTGTTTTCGGCTCTTCCATCCGGCTTTAAGGCATTGCCCGGCGTATCATGTATGTCGGCAGGCGGGGCGGAAAGCGTGGGCCGAGGGTCCAGCTGCGCGGTTAGCGCCGCCACCGTGGCTTTCACCGCTGCGCCACTGAGGGAGAGCGGGCCGATCAGCAGAGGCAGAAGCCGGCTGGCGGTCGAGGAATTTGCCGCCTGTGCGGTCACGGCCGGAGAGGGGCGACCTTCGGCATTCTGGCTCGGCGCATTCTGCTGTTTCGGCGGGGCCGGTTGCGCAGGGGTGGGATTGGAGGAATTGTTCTGCTGATAGGAGGAGACCACCGCCTTTGCCGCCAGATCCGCTCCCTTGTAACGGGAAAGCTCGATCAGCAGCGCGAGGCGGGCAGCATCCGGCCCCGTCGGCTGTTTCAGGATTTCGGCGAGCATCGAAAGTGTTAGGCCCTGCAGGGCTTTGCCGACCTGCTGTTCCAGCGCCAGACGTTGTGGCGCCGGCAAGGTGCGGAGCGCCTCCGTCAGCCGCGTCACATAGGTCTGGATAGCCTCGCCATCCCGCCGCGGCAGGTTCATCAGCTTGCCGAGCGCTTCTGCCAGAACGGCGGTGCCGCGGGAGAGCTGAAATTCGCTGGTGAGAGAGGCGATCGCCGCCCGGGCAAAAAGGCTGCCGCTATTTTCAGGGGCGGGATTGCTCGGTTGCGGCGGTGTGGTCTCTTTCACCTGCCCGCGCGGCATCAGCTGGATCGTGGTTCCATAGGCGGCATCGGTTGCCGCAATTTTCGGTACAGGCGGTAACATGCTGCGCTCCGTTTCTATCGGTGACCGCCGCTGGCTGCGAAAGGGCCAATCCCCATTGGCTCTCTGATCCGCATCTGGCTTAAATGTTGAAAAATCGCCGCGCCGGTGATGGACAGGTGTCATCTCGCCCGCTCATGCGGGAGCGCCGTATACGCCTCTGGCCGCAAATGCCGGTTGCGGCGCATACAGAATCATCTGGTTCAATCTTGGCTTGCAGGTATTAAGATTTGGCTAACCAAAAAATTGCCTGTGCGGGCACAATCAGGGCGAGACACCGATGAACATGCGGTAAAGGCCGTTATCGTCGGAATTTACAGAGGAAATATGGTCGGGGTCGCTGGTTGCGGCTTCAAAAGCCTCCGGCGGCATCGCATCCAGCCAGCTTGCCTTGGGAAGGTTTCGCTGCGGTTGCATTTGAACGGGAACGATGGGCTGGTCCTCTTCGCCGGCGGCGGTGAAGGCTGCGTCATCGGGGGCAAGCGGCGGGGCGGCCATGGACAGCAGCGCCTGCGCCGCATTGGGCTCATTGTCGTAAACGACGCTGCCGGATAGGCCGGAAATATCGGTCATGTCTGAACTCACATCATGTTTCGCTCAAGTGACTTTCGGAAGCGGCAATCATGCCGCCTTTTTCTTCAGCAGTTCATAAAGGCCATTGTCGTCGATCGAGACCGGCAGAATGGCATTGCGGGTGTCGTCGACAAGTGTCTGTGCATCGAGCAGTTTTTCGGCGTCGTCTTCCGCATCGGCCGGATTGGTGGCTGCGTCAGTCTCGGCAGGTTCATCTTCGTTCTTCGCCGGCTCGGCTTCATCCGCAGGCACAGCCGCAAGCACGGAGATCAGGGCGGTTTGCGATGATATGTCGGCTGGCGCCTGAGGGTCGGCGCCTTCCGTTTTCTCCTCGCCGGAAGCATCGATATGCTCCTTCACAACGTCCTGGAGTTTCTGAACGTCTTCAAGCTTGCCCTGCGCATCGAGGGCCTGGATATCCTCTTCCCGCTCAGCCTTCACTTCGGCATCGTTGATTTCGCCAATGCGCTCCTTACCGCGTTCGGCCTGCAATTCTTCCTTGGTTTTGGGATCGGCGACATCTTCGAGACGCTGAATGACTTTCAGGGTCTCCCGCGTCATGAAGCGTGTGCCCTGCGCCTGCGTGTCCAGCGCACCTTTCACGGCGCGCGCCTCGTCGCCATAGGGGTTGGCGATGGCGGCGATCATCTGTCTGGCGGAGATGCCGAGTTGCTTGAGGCCGGTGGTCTCTTCCAGTTCACTGACATTTTTTGGCAAAGTCGCGCGCATCGCCATGATGGCTTTCGACATCTCATCGCCGAAATTATCTTCCTTGCCCGTCAGGCCGGCGCCCTTGGCGATGCGGGCGGCGAGGGCGGCCATGGGATCGGTCTTGGTGGTGGCGCCGTTATTCAGCACCTCGATGACCTGTCCCTCCGAAACACCGAAGGATGTCAGGGAAATTTTCGTGGCTTTTCCCTGCGCATCGGTTTTTTCGAAACTGTCCGTCAGCGTCAGCGCATCCTGAAGTCTTTTGGCGAAGGAGAAGCTCGACTCGTCGGCTTCCTGTGTGATGCCGAGGGCGGAAGAAAAGCGGGAAACAAGTGAGGCGAAAGCGTCGGCATCCGGTTTCATGATGCCGAACAGATAGGCGCTTATCTTTTCATTGGCGGTGCGATGGCTTTCGTCCGGCTGCGGGTTGGTCTTTACCGCATCGTCCTTTTGGGCGCCGTTCGCCTTTTCCTGCTCTTCGCGCTGGCGGTCCTCGATGGCTTCCACCATCGAGCGCATGAGGTCGCTGACTGCAATGCCCGCCGTCTGCTGTAGCGGAGTGATCATCTTCAAAGTCCCCGGCCGCCCAAAGTTGCGGCCGAGAATAGGCAATTCTGGTAAATCAGTGCTTAAACGAAGCGGCTGAAGGCTCAGCTATGGGCGAAAATATCCGTTTCTTCCCAGCCGAGGAGATCGAGTTTCGCGCGGGTCGGCAGAAAGGCGAAACAGGCGTCGGCATGGTCGAGGCGGCCGTCGCGGATGAGGCGGGCTGTCAGCTTGTCACGCAGTGCGTGCAGATAGAGCACGTCGGAGGCTGCATATTCGAGCTGGGCGGACGACAGGGGCTGGGCCGCCCAGTCGGAGGATTGCTGCGCCTTGGAGATGTCGACTTCCAGCATTTCCTTCAGATTGTCCTTAAGGCCATGCCGGTCCGTGTAGGTACGGGTCAGCCGCGAGGCGATCTTTGTGCAGAAGACCGGTGTGGTCGTCACGCCGAAGGTATGGAACAGAACGGCGATATCGAAGCGGCCATAGTGAAAAATTTTCTGGTGGGCGGGATCGGCCAGCATGCGGACGAGGTTCGGTGCCTGCGTCTGGCCGGCGGCGATGCGGATGACGTCAGCCGTGCCGTCGCCCGGCGAAAGCTGGACGACGCAGAGACGGTCGCGGCGCGGCACCAGCCCCAGCGTTTCCGTGTCGATGGCGATCGCACCGGTGTAGCGGGCTGCATCTTCGGCGGAAATATCGCCTTCGTGATAGCGGATGGTGGCTGCCATGTCTTGCTCCGGAAATTTCCTGTTTATGGCACCGGCTATAACGGAAAGAGCGTCTGGACGATACCGTTTTATGGGTCGTTTCCGTCCGCCTTCGGCTTGCCTTTGCGAAACAGCCCGGGTTAGGTTCGGAACATCCTTTCCTGACAGATCGCATGAATTCCCGATGACAAAGAAAATCTATCTCGCCGGCCCGGAAGTCTTCCTCCCGAATGCGCGTGAAATGCTCGACCTCAAGGCCTCGCTGGCGCGGGAAGCCGGTTTCATACCGCTTTCGCCGGGCGATCTGCAGATTCCGCCGGCGGACACCCGGATCGGCCACGGCTGCAACATCAATGCCGTCGATGAACAGATGATGCTGGAAGCCGATGCGATCATTGCTAATCTCACGCCGTTCCGCGGCATCGCCGCCGACACGGGAACGAGCTACGAGTTGGGCTTCATGTGCGCGCTGGGCAAGCCGGTTTTCGCCTATACCAATGTCGCGGCCAATCACTTTGCCCGTATCAAGGCGCATTATGGCGGCGTTGCCACCCTGGGTGAAACGGGCCGCTATCGCGGACCTGACGGGCTGTCGATCGAGAATTTCGACATGGTCGACAATCTGATGCTGCATGGCGGGATTTTGCGGCGCGGCGGTATCATCATCGTCGGCGATGCGCCGGAAGACGCTCTGTATACGGATCTGGACGCCTATAGACGCTGCCTCACGGCGGCGGCTGAAAAATTATTGACACCGATTGACCCCGAACGAACTGATATAGTGGAGGCATCATCATGAGCGGAACCATCCTCATCACCGGCGCGACATCCGGTTTCGGACAGGCCACGGCGCAGCGCTTCGTCAAGGAAGGCTGGAAGGTCATCGGCACGGGCCGGCGGGCGGAACGGCTGGAGGCGCTTTCGGCTGAACTCGGTTCCGCCTTTCATGGCGTCGCTTTCGATATCACCGACGAGGAGGCGACAAAAAAGGCGCTGGCCGGCTTGCCTGATGGATTCAGGGACATCGACATTCTCGTCAACAATGCCGGCCTTGCACTCGGCACGGCGCCCGCGCCGCAGGTGCCGTTGAAAGACTGGCAGACCATGGTGGACACCAACATCACCGGTCTCCTGAACGTCACCCACCATCTGCTGCCGACGCTGATCGAGCGCAAGGGTATTGTTATCAACCTTTCGTCTGTTGCTGCGCACTATCCCTATATGGGCGGCAATGTGTATGGCGGCACCAAAGCGTTCCTGCGGCAATTCTCGCTTGGTCTGCGCTCCGACCTGCATGGCAAGGGTGTCAGGGTAACATCCATCGAGCCCGGAATGTGCGAAACGGAGTTCACGCTGGTGCGCACCGGCGGCAATCAGGAAGCCTCGGATAATCTCTACAAGGGCGTCAATCCGATCACGGCGGACGATATTGCCAACACCATCCACTGGGTCGCCTCGCAGCCCAAGCATATCAACATCAACAGCCTCGAACTCATGCCGGTCAACCAGTCCTTTGCCGGTTTCCAGGTCTATCGGGAAAGCTGATTTCTCACGGTTTGGGGGAGTGCTGAAAAACCGGGCAGGAATTCTGGAGCTATGCAGAAATGCAATGCTGCATTGCGAGACTTGCTCTGTTAAAAATCACGGATACCGCTATATTCAAATCATCGAAGCGACGCACTCCTCCTCCCAGTGTCGCTCGATGTGGATCGGTGGTACTCCTCCTCCCAATCACCGATCAAGTTTGAAGCCTGCCGCACCTCCTCCCGCGGCAGGCTTTTTCCTTTTCTGGGCGTCTTTTCCTTTACCGCCTCTCGCCGTCGTCCTTTGGCGTGCCCGCTCCGTGTTGAAGGCTGGCCGCAAACTCCCCCTTGGATTTCCGGGGGATTTTGATTTTTTGCGTCAAGGCAATGAGGGCTTAAATCGGGCGCGTGTCGATCACATTTTCGTTATGTCTAGATGAATTTGCACAGTTTTGTGGTGGCGCGCCCCGCCGGGCCATTGCCTAGCCCCCGCCCTGTGTTTAAGCATGAGCAAAAGAACGCTTGGGAGGTTGCCGGCACGCTTGTGTCTGCGGCCCGAAAGCGGCGGGGAGAGAATGGCAGACTTTCAAGAGGCGCTGAAGCGGTTTCAGCCGATCGCGGTTTCATCGATCGCTGAAGACGAGTTCAGATTGCGGCTACGTGGCCTGCAAGCGCGGATGATCCAGCAAAATGTGAAGGCGGTCTGGCTCGATGCATCATCGTCGCTGACCTATTATACCGGTCTGTCGCTTGGCCTTTCCGAGCGCATCCATGGCGCTCTCGTTCCTGCCGAGGGTGCGCCGGTCTATGTCAGCCCGACCTTCGAGGAGCCTAAGCTTCAGACGCTCATCCGCATTCCGGGTGAGGTCGCCGTCTGGGAAGAGGATGAAAGTCCCTTCGACCTGATGGCAGGACGCATTGGCGCACTTTCCTGTCCCGGTCATTTTGTCGCCATCGATCCCGCAACACCCTTTGTTTTCACATCGGCCCTGATGCAGCGTCTCGAAGGACGGATCATTTCCGCCCAGCCGATGATCGTTGCCCAGCGGCAGGTCAAATCCGCGGCCGAAATCGCTCTCATCCAGACCGCGATGGACGCCAGCTACGGTGTGCAGAAAGCCGTGTTCGAAGGGCTTCGCGCGGGTGTTTCCACCACCGAAGTGGCCGATTTCGTCAACGCCGCCCATATTGCGCTGGGCCTGAAGCCGCTTTTCGTGGCGGTGCAGTTCGGTGAGGCGACGGCCTATCCGCATGGCGTACCCTATGCGCAGACGCTGAACGAGGGTGACATGGTGCTGGTCGATCTCGGCGGCATTCTTCATGGCTATCGTTCCGATATCACCCGCACCTATGTCTTCGGCAAGCCGACGGAACGGCAGCGTTTTCTCTGGAACGCAGAGCGCGATGCCCAGGCTGCGGCCTTTGCGGCTGCGAGCCTCGGCGCTGCCTGCTCGGATGTGGACAAGGCGGCGCGCGACAGCCTGATAGCGGCTGGTTTTGGGCCGGACTATCAGGTTCCCGGCCTGCCGCACCGCACCGGTCACGGGCTTGGGCTGGATATTCACGAAGAACCCTATATCGTTGCAGGAAATAGCACGGCGCTTGAGCCGGGCATGTGTTTTTCCATCGAGCCGATGCTGTGCGTTTATGGCGAATGCGGCGTCCGTCTCGAGGATATCGCTTATATGACGGAGGCGGGGCCACGCTGGTTCTGCCCACCGGAGACGAACCTCGACCGGCTGTTTCAGCCGGTCGCCGGGTAATTGGTCGGGAGGCAAAAGACCGAACGGCGACACGGGTCTCCGCGTCGCCGCTGACCAGAAGAGGTAGGCCCCAAGGGGGCCGCAGGAACTCAGAAAAAGAGGGAAAGGACCACCAGATGAAAACGCTGACCCGCAGTTTGCTTATAGCCTCTGCGCTTGCGATGGCTTCCGCCATGCCAGCCATGGCGAAGACCTTCGTTTATTGCTCCGAGGCATCGCCGGAAGGCTTCGATCCGTCGCCCTACACAGCAGGCGGCACCTTCGACGCTTCCGCGCATCCGGTCTACAACCGTCTGACCGAGTTCAAGAAGGGCACGACCGAAGTCGAGCCCGGTCTCGCTGAAAAATGGGATGTTTCGAGCGATGGCCTCGAATACACGTTCCACCTGCGCAAGGGTGTGAAGTTTCACTCCAACGACAAGTTCACGCCGAGCCGCGATTTCAACGCCGATGACGTGATCTTCAGCTACAACCGCCAGGGCGACGCGAAGAACCCGTGGAACCAGTATATCGCAGGCATCACCTACGAATATTACAACTCCATGGAAATGCCGTCGCTGATCAAGGAAATCGTCAAGGTTGACGATTACACCGTCAAGTTCGTGCTGACGCGCCCGGAAGCGCCGTTCCTCGCCAACATCGCCATGCCTTTCGCTTCGATCGTGTCGAAGGAATATGCCGATACGCTTGATAAGGCCGGCACCAAGGAAGACTTCAACAACCTGCCGATCGGCACCGGTCCGTTCAAGTTCGTCGCCTATCAGAAGGACGCGGTCATCCGCTACCAGAAGAACGCCGACTACTGGGGTGACGCGCCGAAGATCGACGATCTGATCTTCGCGATCACGCCTGACGCCGCCGTTCGTCTGCAGAAGCTCAAAGCCGGCGAATGCCACCTGATGCCTTATCCGGCTCCGGCTGATCTGGCCACCATCCGCGCCGACAAGAACCTCAAGCTCGACGAGCAGCCGGGTCTGAACGTTGCCTACTTCGCCTACAACACCACCGTTGCACCTTTCGACAAGCCGGAAGTGCGCAAGGCGCTGAACATGGCGATGAACAAGCAGGCGATCATCGACGCCGTCTTCCAGGGTGCCGGCACTGTTGCCAAGAACCCGATCCCGCCGACAATGTGGTCCTACAACGACAGCATCAAGGACGATCCTTACGATCCGGAAGCAGCCAAGAAGGCTCTCGAGGCCGCTGGCGTCAAGGATCTGACGATGAAGATCTGGGCGATGCCGGTTCAGCGTCCCTACATGCCGAACGCCCGCCGCACCGCCGAGCTGATCCAGTCGGATTTCGCGAAGGTTGGCGTCAAGGCCGAGATCGTCTCCTTCGAGTGGGGTGAATATCTCAAGAAGTCGACTGAAGTGAACCGCGACGGTTCCGTCATCCTCGGCTGGACCGGCGACAACGGTGACCCTGACAACTTCATGGGCGTTCTGCTCTCCTGCGCTGCAACCGGCGAAGGTGGTGCAAACCGTGCCCAGTGGTGCAACAAGGAGTTCTCCGAGCTGCTCTCCAAGGCAAAGCAGACCACTGACGTTGCCGAACGCACCAAGCTTTATGAGCAGGCGCAGGTGATCTTCAAGGAACAGGCTCCGTGGGCGACGCTTGCGCACTCCACGCAGTTCGTTCCGATGTCCGCCAAGGTTTCCGGCTTCACCATGAGCCCGCTTGGTGACTTCACCTTCGAAAACGTCGACATCGCGGAATAATCCCAAACAACGGACGCGCGGAAGGACCCTGTTCTTCCGCGCGTCTTTTCAGGAAAAAACCATGATCCGGTTCATTCTCGGCAAACTCCTCTACCTCGTCCCGACATTTCTCGGGATCACCTTCGTCGCCTTCGCCTTCGTGCGCGTCCTGCCGGGCGATCCCGTGCTGTTGATGGCGGGCGAGCGTGGCATTTCGCCTGAGCGGCATGCGCAGCTTGCCGAACAGCTCGGCTTCAGCCAGCCCGTCTGGCAGCAATATCTTCATTTCCTCGGACGGCTGCTTCAGGGCGATCTCGGCAATTCGCTGGTCACCAAGAAGCCGGTTCTCACCGAGTTCCTGTCGCTCTTCCCCGCGACGGTCGAGCTTGGTCTCGTCGCCATCATCATCGCAACATTGATCGGCGTGCCGGTCGGCGTCATCGCCGCCATCCGTCGTGGTTCCTGGTTCGACCAGATTTCCATGACCACCGCGCTCGTCGGCTTCTCCATGCCGATCTTCTGGTGGGGCCTGCTGCTGATCATCATGTTCTCCGGCATCCTGCAATGGACGCCGGTGTCAGGCCGCATTTCGCTGATGTATTTCTTCCCCTCCGTTACCGGTTTCATGCTGATCGACAGCCTGATTTCGGGGCAGAAGGGCGCCTTCGTGTCGGCCTTTTCGCATCTCATCCTGCCGTCGGTCGTGCTTGCCACCATTCCGCTGGCGGTGATTGCCCGCCAGACGCGCTCGGCCATGCTGGAAGTCATGGGCGAGGACTATGTGCGGACCGCACGCGCCAAGGGCATGTCGCCCGCCCGCGTTGTCGGCGTCCATGCGCTTCGCAACGCCATGATCCCGGTCATCACCACCATCGGCCTCCAGATCGGCGTGCTGATGGCTGGCGCCATCCTGACCGAAACCATCTTTTCCTGGCCGGGCATCGGCAAGTGGATGATCGATTCCATCTCGCGCCGTGACTATCCGGTCGTGCAGAGCGGCCTGCTTCTGATCGCGGGTCTGGTAATGGTCGTCAACCTGCTTGTCGATCTGACCTATGGCCTCATCAATCCGAGGATCCGTCACAAATGACCGATGTGATCACCACCCCCGGCGTCCGCCTTTCGGATGCCGCCATCCGCCGCCGGATGATCGCCGATTTCTGGTTCTACTTCCGTCAGAACCGCGGCGCCGTCATCGGCCTTGCCGTCTTCATTCTCCTCGTTCTCATCGCGGTCTTCGCGCCGCTGATCGCGCCGCATGATCCGACCCAGCAATATCGCGATGCGCTGCTCGTCCCGCCGGTCTGGCAGGAAGGCGGTCGTGCCGGCTTCTTCTTCGGCACCGATGCGGTCGGGCGCGACATGCTGTCCCGCCTGATCTATGGCGCACAATATTCGCTGTTCATCGGCGTCGTTGTCGTCTCCATCGCCCTTGTCGGCGGCATCGTCATCGGTCTCGTCGCCGGCTTTTTCGGCGGCTGGGTCGATACCGTCATCATGCGCGTCATGGACGTCATTCTGGCGTTTCCGTCACTGCTTCTGGCGCTGGTTCTGGTCGCGGTCCTCGGGCCGGGGCTCACCAATGCGATGATTGCCATTGCCATCGTCTACCAGCCGCATTTCGCCCGTCTGACGCGTGCTGCCGTCATGAGCGAACTCCGGCGCGAATATGTCACCGCCGCCCGCGTGGCCGGCGCCGGCAATTTACGGCTGATGTTCAAGACCATCCTGCCGAACTGCCTTGCGCCGCTGATCGTTCAGGCAACGCTCTCCTTCTCGTCTGCGGTTCTCGATGCCGCAGCCCTCGGCTTCCTCGGCATGGGTGCACAGCCGCCCGCTTCCGAATGGGGCACGATGCTGGCGGAAGCGCGTGAATTCATCCTGCGCGCCTGGTGGGTTGTCACCCTTCCGGGCCTGACGATCCTGATCTCGGTGCTCGCCATCAACCTCATGGGTGACGGCCTGCGCGATGCGCTCGATCCCAAACTGAAGCGGAGCTGAGCAATGAGCCTGCTGAAAATCAAGAACCTCACCGTCAAATTCGCCACCGCCACCGGCGCCTTCACGGCCGTCGACGGCATCGATGTCTCCGTTGACAAGCACGAAGTGCTGGCGATCGTCGGCGAATCCGGTTCCGGCAAGTCGGTTTCGATGCTCGCCGTCATGGGGCTTTTGCCCGATACGGCGACGATCACCGCCGATGAGATGACCTTTGACGGCATCAACCTGCTCGCCATGTCGCCGCAGGAGCGACGCAAACTGATCGGCCGCGAGATCACCATGATCTTCCAGGAGCCGGTCGCCTCGCTCAACCCGTCATTTACGGTCGGTTTCCAGATCGAGGAGGTTCTGCGCCTCAATCTCGGCATGAGCGGCGCTGCCGCGCGCGCCCGGGCTCTGGAACTGTTTCGTGCCGTGGGTATTCCCGAGCCGGAAACCAAGCTCAAGGCTTATCCGCACCAGATGTCGGGTGGCCAGTGCCAGCGCGTGATGATAGCGATTGCGATCGCCTCCAAGCCGCGCCTGCTGATCGCCGACGAGCCGACCACCGCGCTCGACGTGACGATCCAGAAGCAGATCCTCGATCTCCTGATGAATCTGCAGGCGGAATACGGCATGGCGTTGATCCTCATCACCCATGACATGGGCGTCGTGGCGGAAACCGCCGACCGCGTGGTCGTGCAATATAAGGGCCGCAAGATGGAGGAGGCGGATGTCTTAAGCCTGTTTGAGGCACCGCAGCATCCCTATACCAAGGCACTGCTTTCGGCCCTGCCGGAAAATGCCACCGGCGACCGTCTGCCCACGGTTTCCGATTTCTTCGGCAAGGAGGGCGTTCAATGAGTATCGTTGTCGAAGGCAAGGGCATTACCCGCCATTATCACGTTCCCGGCGGCATCTTTGGCGGCGCCAAGACGGTTCAGGCCCTCAAAGGCATCGATTTTGCCGTCGAGCGTGGCAAGACGCTCGCCATCGTCGGTGAGTCCGGTTCGGGCAAGTCGACGCTTGCCCGCATCATCGCGTTGATCGACCCGGCATCCGGCGGTGAACTCAAGATCGAAGGCAAGCCGGTCGATATCGCCAAGCGCCGCCCCGATACGGTAATGCGCTCCAAGGTGCAGATGGTGTTCCAGAACCCCTATGGCAGCCTCAACCCGCGCCAGAAGGTGGGTGATGTGCTGATGGAGCCGCTGCTCATCAACACGAAAATGCCGGCTTCCGAGCGCCGCGAGCGCGCCGAAGCCATGCTGGTGAAGGTTGGCCTCGGTCCTGAGCATTTCAACCGCTATCCGCACATGTTCTCGGGCGGCCAGCGCCAGCGTATCGCCATCGCGCGCGCACTGATGCTGAACCCGGCGCTGCTGGTGCTGGATGAACCGGTCTCCGCGCTCGATCTTTCGGTGCAGGCGCAGGTGCTGAACCTGCTCCGAGATCTGCAGGAAGAATTCGAACTGACCTATGTTTTTGTCAGCCACGATCTTTCCGTGGTGCGCTACATCGCCGATGACGTGCTGGTCATTTCCAAGGGCGAGGCAGTGGAGCAGGGCACGCGCGAGGAACTTTTCGCCAACCCGAAGCACCCCTATACGCGCCAGCTTTTTGCCGCGACACCGATCACGGATGCCGACGCCATCCGCGCCCGCGTGGAGCGCCGCAAGGCGGCACGGCAGGCCGCGACGGCTTAAGCGCGAGACGCCAAAGTTGAGAACAGGCCGGATTTCCGGCCTGTTCGTCTTTCAGGACTTCAAAAATATGCCGACGGCGGCGAGTGCGCCAAGTTCCCTGACGTTGCGATAGGCGGCTTTCAGGTTCGAGACGAAGGTTTCATTGCCGGGCAGATCATCGCCGAACGTGCGTTTGAACGCGAGAAAGCGGTCGACAACGTCGTCCGGCTCCATTGCCAGCTGATCCGGCGCATCCCACTCCCTGAAGGCCGGATCGAGAATCGTGATCGGCTCTCCCTTTTCGTTCCTGTCCGCGCAGGACCTGATCCAGAGGGCCACGGCAAAAATGACAGCGCCGCTTCCGGCGTTTTCCTCCAGCAATTCGCGTAAGGGCGCAAGAATACGCAGCGGAACCTTCTGCGAAGCGTCGGAGGCGATCTGCATGGTCTTGTGCTGCAGAGAGGGATTGGCGAAACGTTCCCGCAGGCCGGCCGCAAATTCCGCACCATCGACGGCAGGGTCCAGCGTCCGGCCGACCTCGCGCCAATAGGCGTCGATGAAATCGCGCACGGTCTTTTCACCCCAGGCATCGGCCACCGTCGCAAGGCCGGCAATCTGGCCGATGGCGGCTATGGCGCTGTGGGAACCGTTCAGCATTCTGAGCTTCATATGCTCATACGGTTCGACATTGCCGACAAATTCCACGCCCGATTTCTCGAGCGCCGGCCTTCCATGCGGAAAGCGGTCTTCGATGACGAAACGGAAATAGGGTTCGGCAACGACCGGCCACGCATCACGCAGGCCGAGCGTGGCCGAAATCGCGTCCCGGTCCTCATCCGTGGTGGCGGGAACGATCCGGTCCACCATCGAGCAGGGGCAGGCAATATTGGCTTTGATGAAGGAGGCCAGCTCCGGATCGGCCAGTTCCGCAAATTCCAGCAGCAGCTTTTGCAGCACATGGCCGTTGGCGGGCAGGTTGTCGCAGGACAGCAGCGTCAGGGGCCGAGAACCCTCTTTGCGCCTGCGCCGCGTCGCCGCCAGAATGAAGCCGAAAATGGAACGCGGCCTGTCCGGGTTTTCGAGATCATGGACGATATCAGGGTGTTCGCGCAGCAGGCTGCGGGAGGCGAGATTGGTCAGGTAACCCTTCTCCGTCACGGTCAGGGTGACGATGAGAACGCGCGGATCGGCCATCCGCTCCACCAGCCGTTCGGGCTCTTCCGGGGCGACGATGGTTTCCAGAATGGAGCCGATGATGCGCAGGCGCTCGCTTTGGCCGTCTCGCAGGCAAAAGGTGTAGAGATTGTCCTGCGGTTCGATGGCGTCGCGTGTGTCCGGACTGCGCAGCGATGCGGCGACGATGCCCCATTGCGTCCCACCGCGGTTGAGGCAATCATCGATGAAAACCGCCTGATGCGCCCGGTGAAAGGCGCCGACGCCGAGATGCACGATGCCGGGCGTGATCTTCTCACGCTCATAGGCGGGTGTTGCAACTGTTTGCTGTAGGTGGGGCAGGGTTGCAGCGGAAAGCCGGTCTGTCATCGACGCGAAATCCCGGTTTGAAACGAGGTGGCCGCGGCTCGCGCCGATGGAATTGCGACGCTTGGGTTTTCGCGCATGTCAGTTCCTCCTCTTGTCCTTTGAATGGATCAGACGCCGGCCTCTTTGAGCAGCCGGACCTGGCGCAGCGTGTTCTGCCGGCTGCGCTCGAGATGCCGCCACAGGGCATCGATGATCTGGGCCTTGCCGCCGGCGGCAATGGCGTCGGCGATATTCTGGTGCTCTTCGACCGAGCGGGCGTAATCGCCGAGGATCGAGACGAAAACCGTGTGGGTCTGGTCGAGAATGCGCTCATGCGAGCCGGAAATGACGGGAATGCGCGCCGCCGAAACAAGGGTCGTGTGAAAACTGCGATCGTAAAAAAGCGCTTTCGACAATTCGTCCAGCGTCGAGCCCTTGGCGAATTCGCGATGTTTCACCAGGCTTTCCAGAAGTTCCGCATGCAGCGCTCCATCCAGCTGCCCGGCATCGAAAGCCACTTCCACGGCGCCTTTTTCGAGCAGCATTCTGGCGGCGTAAAGTTCTTCCACATCCTCCACCGTGAAATCGCGCACCACCATGCCGCGCCGGGAGGAATTGATCACCAGCCCGTCAGCCTCGAGTTTCAGGCAGGCTTCCTTCACCGGCGTGGGGCTGATGCCGAGATCGGCGGCAAGCTCATTGGGCAACAGGCGTTCGCCGCCGCGTAATCTGCCGCTGACGATGCGTGCCCGCAGTTCCTGATGCGCCTGTTCGGCGAGCGTGACTTTGACCAGCGTGTTCATGGCGGCATCATCGCGCAGCTTCGCGGGAGTGGCAATGGCCAAATATTAAAAATAAAAAATTTTTTATTTTACAAAAGACGTTTTTGCTTTAGCTCTATCCGTCATTGGAAGCGGGCTGCTGGAGGAGGGTGGCCTGCAAATTCCCGAAAGCCATCGCGCGATCTGAAGTCGCGGGGCGGTGGCGTCTGTTCCTCCCCGGAAGCAATCAAGCATCGAGGAATGACCGATCATGAAAATTACCGCCGTCGAACCTTTTATCCTGCACCTGCCGCTGACCTCGGAGTCCATTTCCGATTCCACCCACAGCATCACCCATTGGGGCGTCGTCGGCGCAAAAATCACCACGAGTGACGGCCTTGAGGGTTATGGGTTCACCGGCACCCATGCGCATCTGCCGTCCGACAGGCTGATCACATCCTGCATCAGCGATTGTTATGCGCCCTTGCTGGTGGGGGAGGATGCGTCGGACCATTCACGGCTGTGGACAAAACTGGCCCGTTACCCCTCTTTGCAATGGGTCGGCCGCGCCGGCATCACGCATCTGGCGCTGGCCGCAATCGATGTGGCGCTCTGGGACCTGAAGGCAAAAAAGGCGGGCGTTCCGCTCTGGAAATATCTCGGCGGCGCTCGCACGGCGGCGGTGGAAGCTTACAATACCGATATAGGCTGGCTTTCCTTCACGCTGGAGGATCTGCTCTCGGGCAGCATGAGGGCGGTGGAGGAAGACGGCTTCACCCGCCTTAAGATCAAGGTCGGGCATGACGATCCGACTATCGATATCACCCGCCTTGCCGCCGTCCGCAAGCGTGTCGGTTCGTCCATCCGCATCGCCATCGATGGTAACGGTAAATGGGATTTGCCGACCTGCCAGCGCTTCTGCGCGGCGGCGAAGGATCTGGATATCTACTGGTTCGAGGAGCCGCTGTGGTATGACGATGTGACGAGCCATGCGCGGCTGGCGCGCAATACGTCGATTCCGATTGCGCTCGGGGAGCAGCTTTACACGGTGGATGCGTTCCGCTCATTCATCGATGCGGGCGCGGTGGCCTATGTCCAGCCGGATGTGACCCGGCTTGGCGGCATAACCGAATATATCCAGGTCGCCGATCTCGCGCTCGCCCATCGACTGCCGGTGGTGCCGCATGCCGGCGAAATGAGCCAGGTGCATGTGCATCTGAGCTATTGGCACCCGGCATCGACCATTCTCGAATATATTCCGTGGATCAAGGATCATTTCGAAGAACCGATCCATGTCCGTGACGGTGTTTACAAACGTCCGGAACACCCCGGCGCCAGTACGACGCCTCTGGCTGAAAGCTTTACCCGTTATGGCAAGGCGGTGAAATGAAAAAGGCGGCGCAGAGAATGCGCCGCCTTTGCTCAATTTAGAAACCGCCGTTAGCGCCAGCCGAGCGCCGGCGCTACCTGCTTGAGGATCGTCTCGATCACATGGGCGTTGTAATCGACGCCCAGCTGGTTCGGCACGGTCAGGAGCAGCGTATCGGCCTCGGCGATGGCCTCGTCGGCTTTCAGCTGTTCGATCAGTTTTTCCGGCTCGGCGGCATAGCTGCGCCCGAAGATCGCGCGCGTCTTGTCGTCGATATAACCGATCTTGTCGTCACCTTCGTTGCCGTAACCGAAATAGGACCGGTCGCGATCGTTGACGAGAGCGAAGATACTGCGGCTGACCGACACACGCGGCTCACGGGTGTGGCCTGCTTCCTTCCAGGCTTCCCGGAAGGTGCGGATCTGCTGCGCCTGCTGAACATGGAAAGGCTCGCCCGTTTCGTCCGTCTTCAGGGTGGAGCTTTGTAGGTTCATGCCGAGCTTTGCCGCCCACACCGCCGTTGCATTGGAACTCGAACCCCACCAAATGCGCTCGCGCAGCCCTTCGGAATGCGGCTCCAGCCGCAGCAAGCCGGGCGGGTTGGGGAACATCGGGCGCGGGTTCGGCTCGGCGAAACCTTCGCCCTTCAGAAGTTCGAGGAAGACTTCGGTGTGCTGACGCGCCATGTCTTCTTCGCTCTGGCCTTCGGCCGGGCGGTAACCGAAATAACGCCAGCCATCGATCACCTGTTCCGGCGAGCCGCGGCTGATGCCGAGCTGCAGGCGTCCGCCGGCGATGAGGTCGGCCGAACCGGCATCCTCAGCCATGTAGAACGGGTTTTCATAACGCATGTCGATGACGCCGGTGCCGATTTCGATCTTTTTCGTGCGGGCACCGACGGCGGCCAGAAGCGGGAAGGGCGAGGCAAGCTGGCGGGCGAAATGATGCACACGGAAATAGGCGCCGTCGGCTCCCAGCTCTTCCGCCGCAACGGCGAGGTCTATCGATTGCAGCAGCGTGTCCGCAGCCGAGCGGGTCTGCGATTGGGGCGAGGGCGTCCAGTGGCCGAAGGATAGGAATCCGATCTTTTTCATGATGACCTTCCAGATGTCGGAGGATGCCGGTCGTCACAAACCGGCTTCGTTGTTGTCAGTCATATAGGCAGGGACGCGCATCCTCCAACCGGCCACCCGTAAACACGGTGTCGCCGAAATGTGAACGATGACCGCGTCAGGCGATTGTTCTGCGATCCAGTACGAAGAGATTTTCATGTGCGCGTGCGGTCGTGAGGATAAAATCCATCAGGGAGCGCACCCGCGGCACATTGGCCAGATCGTGGTGGCTGGTCAGCCAGTAGCCACGCCGCAGTTCCACCTCACCGGCAAGCACCATCTGCAGATCCGGGAAACGTGCGGCGATGAAGTTCGGCAGGATACACAGGCCCCTGCCGCTCAGCGTGGCCGTCAGCTGCGCGAAAATGCTCGATGACTGAAACCCCGGACGCAAACCGGGCAGCACGTCGCGCATATAGTCGAGGCCCGGCGAGAAGATCAGGTCCTGTACGTAACCGATGAAGAAATGATCGAGCAGGTCCTCCCGCTTGGTGATTTTCGGCCGCCCGGCGAGATAGGAGCGCGACGCATAGATGTGCAGCGTGTAATCGATGATCTGTTCGTTGATGTAGGGACCGGCTTTCGGCGGATCGAGCGTGACGGCCACATCCGCCTCCTTTCTGGACAACGCCATGATCTGCTGGATCGTCACCATCTCTATCATGATGTGAGGATGGGTGATGGCGAAGTCTTTCAGCCTTTCCACGAAGAAAAAATTGGAAAAACCCTCGGGCGCACTGAGCCGCACCACGCCGCGCAGCAGGCTGCCGCTTTCGGAAATATCCGATTGCAATCTTTCCGCTTCCGCCTCGATGCGCTCGACGGTATCGACCAGCCGCCGCCCGACCGTGGTTAGCTCGTAACCACGCGGGTTTCTCTCGAACAGCTTGGTTTTAAGCGAGAATTCCAGCCGGTCGATGTGGCGGGAGACGGTGGCGTGGCTGGTGCGCAGGCTTCTCGCCGCCGAGGAGAGCTGTCCGGTGCGGGCCACGGCCAGAAAATATTGCAGGTCGTCCCAGGTGAAAGGGGTGGCCATATTTGTCTCCCATCAAGAGTTCTGTTCAAAAATGAACAGTTCCTGTTCGCAATTTGATGATGCCCTGCTCTTGTGTCAACGACCGAATTCGAGAAGTCTAGGCTCAGGATGCACCGCTTTGAGGAGGGCGGTGTGACCATTCGGGTGCAATGGCGAAAAACTCCGCCATGCGGCTTCGTTCACCGTTGCACAGACCCATCTGAGGCTCGCAATCATCTCTGGGAGGAGAAGTCATGCGCAAGAGTATTCTTTTATCCACGGCCATGGTCCTAGCCGCGGGCACCGCCGCTTATGCCGCCGAAATTTCCGACGGCAAGGTCAAGATCGGCATCCTGAACGACCAGTCGGGCGTCTACGCCAATTTCGGCGGCAAATACTCTTATGAGGCCGCGAAGATGGCGGTTGAGGATTTCGGCGGCAAGGTGCTGAATGCGCCGGTTGAGGTAGTGACCGCCGACCACCAGAACAAGGCGGATGTCGCCTCCAACATCGCCCGGCAATGGTATGACACGGAACAGGTCGACTCCATCATGGAGTTGACCTCGTCTTCGGTGGGGCTGGCCGTTCAGGCGCTCTCCAAGGACAAGAAGAAGATCACCGTCAACACGGGTGCGGCAACGACGGAGCTGACGGGCAAGCAATGCAGCCCCTATGGTTTCCATTGGGCATACGACACCTATTCGCTCGCAGTCGGTACCGGCGGCGCGCTGGTGAAGCAGGGCGGCGACAGCTGGTTCTTCCTGACCGCAGACTATGCCTTCGGTTATTCGCTGGAAGAAAATACCGCGAATTTCGTCAAGGCCAATGGCGGCAAGGTGCTGGGCTCCGTGCGCCATCCGCTCGCCACGACGGATTACTCCTCCTTCCTGCTGCAGGCGCAGTCCTCGGGTGCGAAGGTCATCGGTCTTGCCAATGCCGGTCTCGATACCTCCAACGCCATCAAGCAGGCGGCCGAGTTCGGTATCGTCGCAGGCGGCCAGCGGCTCGCGGCCCTTCTCTTCACGCTTGCCGAAGTGCATGGCCTCGGCCTCGAAGCAGCCCAGGGCCTGACGCTGACGGAAGGCTTCTATTGGGACCGCGACGATGAATCGCGCAAATTCGGCGAACGGTTCAAGGAACGCACCGGCGCCATGCCGAACATGGTGCACACAGGCACTTATTCCGCCGTCCTGCACTATCTGAAAGCCATCGAAAAGGCCGGGACGGATGATGCCGACGCCGTTGCCAAGGCCATGAAGGAAATGCCGGTCAACGACGTTTTCGCCAAGGACGGCCATGTGGCAGCGAACGGCCGTATGATCCACGACATGTATCTCATGGAGGTGAAGAAGCCGGATGAGAGCAAGCAGCCGTGGGATTATTACAAGGTGCTCGCCACCATTCCCGGCAAGGAAGCCTTCATGGACCCGGCAAAGAGCGGTTGCCCGCTGGTGACCCAATAAAAGACTGATGCAATAAAGGGGAAAGTTTCATGACGATCGCTCCCGCCCCTGCCGGGCAGGCCGAACCTCGCGTCGTTCTTTCGGCGCGTGGTCTCACCAAGACCTTCGGTGCATTCGCAGCTGTGAAAAACGTCGATCTCGACGTGCATCATGCCCGCGTGCATGCGCTGATCGGTCCGAACGGCGCTGGCAAGACTACGGTCTTCAACCTGTTGACCAAGTTTCTCCAGCCGACAGGCGGGGCGATCACCTTCATGGGAACGGACATAACAAGGACGCCACCAGACAAGGTGGCGCGTCTCGGCCTCGTCAGGTCTTTCCAGATATCGGCGGTGTTTCCGCATCTGACGGTTCTGGAAAACGTGCGGGTGGCGTTGCAAAGGCCCAACAGCCTTGCAACGCAGTTCTGGCTGCCGCTCTCGTCGCTCGACAGGTTGAATGCCCGCGCCGAAGAGCTGATCGCAACGGTTGGCCTGACACGGGAAAAACATGCGCTTGCGGCCGATCTTTCTTACGGCCGCAAGCGGGTTCTGGAAATTGCAACCACGCTTGCGCTCGATCCAAAGGTTCTGCTGTTGGATGAACCAATGGCCGGCATGGGCGGTGAAGATGTCGCCCATGTTGCCGAACTCATCCGCGAGGTGGCCAAGACCCGCGCGGTGCTGATGGTCGAACATAATCTGAAAGTCGTGGCCGATATCTGCCACCACGTCACGGTCTTGCAACGCGGTGAAATTCTGGCGGAGGGCGATTATGCCGCCGTTTCCGCCGATCCGCGTGTGCGCACGGCTTATATGGGCACGGAGGAGGCGTGATATGGCGGCAATGCTCGAAGTCTCCAACCTGAAATCCTGGTATGGCGAAAGCCAGGCCCTGCACGGCGTCGACCTGACGGTCGGCGAAGGTGAAACCATCACCATTCTCGGCCGCAACGGCGTGGGCAAAACCACGACGCTGCGCACCATCATGGGCATCATCCGCAACCGCAAGGGCGTGATCAAGCTCGGTGGCAAGGATCTGATGCCGGTGCCGCTGCATCGCACGGCGAAATACGGCCTCGGTTTCGTGCCGGAAGAACGCGGCATCTTCGCGACGCTGAGCGTCGAGGAGAACCTGAAGCTGCCGCCCGTCGTGGCATCCGGCGGCATGACGCTCGATGAAATCTACGAGCTGTTTCCTAATCTCTACGAACGGCGCACCAGCCCCGGCACCAAGCTTTCGGGCGGCGAGCAGCAGATGCTGGCCATGGCGCGCATCCTGCGCACCGGGGTAAAGGTGCTGCTTCTTGACGAACCGACCGAGGGACTTGCCCCCGTCATCGTGCAGCGCATCGGCGAGGTGCTGCAGAAACTGAAGAGCCGCGGCATGACCGTGGTTCTGGTCGAACAGAATTTCCGTTTTGCGAGCCGCATCGCTGACCGTTTCTACCTGATGGATCACGGCCAGATGGTCAGCAATTTTCCGGTCGGCGAGCTTTCCGGCCGCATGGGCGAGCTCAACAAGGTGCTGGGGGTTTAACCATGACAATGATCTTCGGCGTTCCAATTCAGGCACTGCTCGGGCAATTGCTGGTGGGCCTCATCAACGGGTCGTTTTATGCGCTGCTGTCGCTCGGCCTTGCCGTCATTTTCGGCCTGCTGCGTGTCATCAATTTTGCCCATGGCGCGCAATATATGCTCGGCGCCTTTGTCGCCTTTCTCGGCCTTCAGTATTTCGGCATCACTTTCTGGGTGGCGCTCATCGTCACGCCGCTTGTCGTCGCGCTTTTCGGCGCGATCATCGAACACTTTCTGCTGTCGCGGCTTTATGATCTCGATCCGCTTTACGGGCTGCTTTTCACCTTCGGCCTGGCGCTGGTGGTGGAAGGCACGTTCCGCTGGCTTTATGGCGCGGCGGGCCAGCCCTATTCTGTGCCGCGCGAGCTTGCCGGCGGCACCAATCTCGGCTTCATGTTCCTGCCGAATTACCGCGCTTTCGTCGTCGTCATTTCGCTCATCGTCTGCATCGCCACCTGGGCTTTGATCGAAAAGACGCGTCTTGGCTCCTATCTGCGCGCTGCGACGGAAAATCCGACGCTGGTGCAGGCTTTCGGCATCAATGTGCCTGTTCTCCTGACGCTGACCTACGCGCTGGGCGCCGGCCTTGCCGGTTTCACCGGGGTTCTCGCCGCGCCCATCTATCAGGTCTCGCCGTTGATGGGCACCAACCTCATCATCGTCGTCTTCGCGGTGGTCGTGGTCGGCGGCATGGGGTCGATCATGGGCGCCATCGTCACCGGTTACATGCTGGGCGTTGCAGAGGGTCTCACCAAGGTGTTCTACCCGGAAGCCTCAAACATCGTCATCTTCGTCATCATGGCCTTTGTGCTGCTCATCCGCCCCGCCGGACTTTTCGGAAAGGACGCCTGATATGTCCAAAGCCACCCATAGCCCCACTGCGGGCACGATGCCGCAGACGGAAGTTTCGGCGACCGCCGGAACAATCAAGACCGTGCTTATTCTGGCGGGGCTCGCCGTCCTCATCGCCGCGCCGATGTTCGTTTATCCGATCTTTCTGATGAAGCTCCTGTGCTTTGCGCTGTTTGCCTGCGCCTTCAACCTGCTTATCGGTTATACGGGGCTGCTGTCCTTCGGCCACGCTGCGTTTTTCGGCGGTGCAGCCTATTTCACCGCCTATTCGGTGAAGGAATGGGGCGTGACGCCGGAGATCGGCCTTGTGATCGGCATGGCGGGTGCGGCCCTTCTCGGCCTCGTCATCGGCTTTTTCGCCATTCGCCGTCAGGGCATCTATTTCGCCATGATTACGCTCGCGCTCTCGCAGATGTTTTATTTCTTCTGCCTTCAGGCGCCGTTTACCCATGGCGAGGACGGCTTGCAGGGCGTGCCGCGCGGCCATCTCTTCGGCCTTCTCGATCTCAATGCGCCGCTCAATATCTATTACACGGTGCTGGCCGCCTTTGTGCTCGCGCTTCTGGTCATCTGGCGTTTCGTCAATTCGCCCTTCGGCATGATCCTGAAGTCGATCCGTGAAAACGAGCAGCGCGCCATTTCGCTGGGTTACAGCGTGCAGCGTTACAAGCTTGGCGCTTTCGTCATGTCGGCGGCGCTGGCCGGTCTTGCGGGCGGTCTGAAGGCGCTGGTCTTCCAGTTCGCGACGCTCACCGACGTCACCTGGCAGATGTCGGGCGAGGTGATCCTGATGACGCTGCTCGGCGGCATCGGCACTATGATCGGCCCGATTTTTGGCGCGGGTCTCGTCGTCACCCTGCAGAACTATCTCGCAACATCGGATTTCCCGGTCACCATCATCACCGGCCTCGTTTTCATGGCCTGCGTTCTGGTGTTCCGGCGTGGTCTGATCGGCGAATTTTATGCGTCGCGGCTCGGGAGAAAACTCGGCTTCCAGCACCGCGGCTAGAGATTTTTTAAAACACTTGGAAAGCTCCCCCGCATCCGGAACGGTGCGGCAAGGGCGGCGCATGGAGAAGAGCATGGGCGAATATGACTATATCGTCATCGGAGCGGGGAGTGCCGGATGTGTCCTCGCCAACCGCCTTTCGAAAGATCCGAACAACCGCGTGCTGCTCCTGGAAGCGGGCGGCAACGACAATTACCACTGGATCCACATTCCGGTCGGTTATCTCTATTGCATCAACAATCCGCGCACCGACTGGTGTTTCAAGACGGCGGAAGAGCCGGGGCTTAATGGTCGGTCATTGATCTATCCGCGCGGCAAGGTGCTGGGCGGCTGCTCCTCCATCAACGGCATGATCTATATGCGCGGCCAGGCGCGGGACTATGATCTCTGGCGGCAACTCGGTTGCGAGGGGTGGGGGTGGAACGACATCCTGCCCTATTTCCTGAAGTCGGAAGACTTTTATCGCGGCAAGAGCGACCTGCACTCTGCCGGGGGTGAATGGCGCGTGGAGAAGGCGCGTGTGCGTTGGGACGTGCTGGACGCTTTCCAGAAGGCGGCGGGCGAAGCGGGCATTCCCGCGACCGATGATTTCAACCGGGGCGACAATGAGGGCGCCGGTTATTTCGACGTCAACCAGCGGGCCGGCTGGCGCTGGAATACCGCGAAAGCCTTCCTGAAGCCGGCGCTTGGCCGCAGGAACCTGACGGTTCTGACCAAGGCCCATGTCAAGCGTCTCATCATCGAAGAAGGCCGGGTGACCGGTGTCGAGTTCCACCATGACGGCGTCCTGAAAAAGATGCGCGCCCGGCGTGAGACGGTGCTGTCCGCCGGTGCGATCGGCTCGCCGCATATTCTGGAGCTTTCCGGTGTCGGTCGTGGCGATGTGTTGCAGGCTGCCGGTATCGATACGGTGGCGGAGGTTCAGGGTGTGGGCGAGAACCTGCAGGACCATCTGCAGTTGCGCATGGTCTACAAGGTCTCCGGCGTCCTGACGCTGAATGAAAGGGCCTCCACCCTGTTCGGCAAGGCGAGGATCGGTCTCGAATATGCGCTGACCCGTTCCGGTCCGATGTCGATGGCGCCGAGCCAGCTTGGTGTTTTCACGCGCTCCTCGCCGGAAAAGGAAACAGCCGATCTGGAATATCATGTCCAGCCGGTCTCGCTCGACAAGTTTGGTGATCCGGTTCACACTTTTCCGGCCATTACCGCAAGTGTCTGCAATCTGCGGCCGGAAAGCCGGGGCTCAGTGCATGTGAAAGGACCGGATTTCGCCATGCAGCCGGAAATCCGCCCGAACTATCTTTCCACCGAAGGCGACCGCCAGGTGGCGATCGACGCCATGCGGCTGACGCGCCGCATCGTCGCCCAGCCAGCTTTTTCCCGCTTCAAGCCGGAGGAATACCGGCCAGGCTCCTCCTTTGAAAACGACAATGATCTCGCCAAAGCGGCGGGCGATATCGGCACCACCATCTTCCACCCCGTCGGCACGCTGCGCATGGGGTCGGATATGGAAAGCGTTGTCGATGCGCGGCTGAAGTTCCGGCGGCTTGCCGGGCTGCGTGTCGCCGATGCCTCGGTGATGCCGCGCATCACATCCGGAAACACCAATTCGCCGACGATCATGATTGCCGAAAAGGCCGCCGACATGATCCTTGCGGATAATCGCTGAAAGGAGCGCACCGATGAAGACCGTCGCTTTTCTCGGGCTGGGACATATGGGCCTGCCGATGGCCGCCAATCTCGTCAAGGCGGGTTATGCCGTCAGGGGATATGATCTTGCCGACGCCTGCCGCGTGGCGGCGAAAGAAGCGGGCATTCCCGTCGCAGCGGATTCCGCCGAAGCCATCGAAGCGGCTGACGTGATCATCACCATGCTGCCGAAGGGCGAACATGTGGTTTCCGCCTATGGCGATCTGGTTAAAAAGATCTCTGCCGGCACGCTGCTCATCGATTGCTCGACGGTGGATATGGAAAGCGCGCTGAAGGCGCATGAACTGGCCGCTTCCGCCGGTTGCCCCTCGGTCGATGCTCCCGTTTCCGGTGGAACGGGTGGAGCGGCGGCCGGCACCCTGACCTTCATGTGCGGTGGCGAGGGGCAAGCCTTCGCGACCGCAAAGCCGGTGCTGGAAGCCATGGGCAAGAAGATCGTGCATTGCGGCAAGGGCGGCAACGGCCAGGCTGCCAAGATCTGCAACAACATGATCCTCGGCATTTCCATGATCGCCGTTTCCGAAGCCTTCGTGCTGGGCGAAAAACTCGGCCTTTCGCATCAGGCGCTGTTCGATGTCGCTTCCACCTCCTCGGGGCAATGCTGGTCGCTCACCACCTATTGCCCGGTGCCGGGACCAGTGCCGACATCGCCCGCCAACAAGGATTACCAGCCGGGATTTGCGGCGGCCTTGATGCTCAAGGATCTGAAGCTTTCGCAGGAGGCCGCGAACGGTGCCGGGGCCACCACCCCTCTCGGCGCAGCTGCGGCGGCGCTTTACGAGAACTTCGTCGAGGAGGGGAGCGGCGGGCGCGATTTCTCCGCCATCGTTGAAATGCTGCGCGGGGGCAAAGCATGACGGACGCCGCGCCATCCGACATTTTATGGGCGCCGCCCGAAAAGAGGGTGAAGTACTCGGCTCTGTTTTCATTCGCGGCCAGAACTGCAAAACTGCACAAGCAGGCCGCCGATGACTATGCCGGCCTGCTGCGCTGGTCCATCGACGCGCCGGAAGAATTTTACGATGCGCTGTGGGATGAACTCGGCATTATCGGCACGCGCGGCGAGACCGCGTTCAAACCGGGCGCAACGATCCGGGACGCTGAGTTTTATCCGGGCGCGCGGCTCAATTACGCCGAAAACCTGCTGCGCGATGCCGATGAGCGGCTGGCCATTATCGCCCATCGCGATGATGGCACACGGCGCGAGATCAGCCGCAGACAGCTTTACGACGAAGTGTCCCTGATGGTGCAGGCGCTCGTTAATGCGGGTGTGAAGGAAGGCGACCGCGTCGGGGCTATCGTCACCCATGATATCGAGGCGATCGTCAGCTATCTGGCTGTCAGCGCCATTGGCGCCATCTGGTCGTCCTGCTCGCCGGATTTCGGCCCGGCCGGCGCCTCCGACCGCCTGTCGCAGATCGACCCGAAAATTCTCATCGCCGTGTCGGAGTATGGTTATGCCGGTAAACGCATCGATGTCGGCCCGACCATCCGTGCGGTGGCGGAAAGTGCCGGGCCGGAAAAGATCGTGCTGATCGGCGATGCCGTTCCCGCAAGCCTTGCCGGTCTCGGTTGCGTGACGCTCAGGGATTTCGTTGCGCCTTATGCGGCTGGCGAGATTGCCTTCAACCGTTTGCCCGTCAAGGCGCCGCTGGCGATCCTTTATTCCTCGGGCACAACAGGCAAGCCGAAATGCATCACCCATTCCGGCGGCGGCCTGCTTCTTCAGCATATGAAAGAGCTGAAACTGCAATGCGATATTCAGGAAGGTGAGCGTTTTTTCTATTTCACCACCTGCGGCTGGATGATGTGGAACTGGCAGGTCTCCGGTCTGGCGCTCGGTGCAACGCTTGTCACCTATGACGGCAATCCCGGTTATCCAACATCCGCGCGGCTGATCGATCTCATCGATGCCGAACGGATCGCCACTTTCGGCACATCGGCGAAGTTTATCGATGCCTGCCTGAAGGCCGGGTTGAAGCCGAGTGAAAGCCATGACCTTTCGTCGCTCAGAACGATCCTTTCCACCGGCTCGCCGCTCATCCCACAATCCTTCGATTATATCTATCGCGACTGGAAGGCTGACGTGCATCTCGCCTCCATTTCCGGCGGTACTGACATCTGCGCCTGTTTCCTCGGCGGCAATCCGCTGCAGCCCGTGCATCGCGGCGAATTGCAGGGTGCGATGCTCGGCATGGATATTGACACGCTGGATGATGAGGGTCGTTCCGTTCGCGGCGTTGCCGGTGAACTCGTCTGCCGCAATGCGCATCTGTCCATGCCGGTGAAGTTCTGGGGCGACGAGGATGGTTCGCGGTATCAGGCCGCCTATTTCGACCGCTTTCCCGGTATCTGGGCGCATGGTGATTTTGCCGAAATGCGCCCTTCGGGCGGATATGTCATCCATGGACGCTCGGACACGACCCTCAATCCCGGCGGAGTTCGCATCGGGACTGCGGAAATCTACCGGCAAGTGGAAACCGTGCCTGAAGTCGAGGAGGCGATTGCCGTCGGGCAGGATATCGACGGTGACCAGAGGGTCATCCTCTTCCTGCGCATGAAGGACGGCGCAGCCCTGACGGAAGAGCTGGAAAAAACCATCCGCAGCCGCATCCGTTCGGGCGCCACGCCGCGGCATGTCCCGGCAAAAATCATTGCCGTCAGCGCCATTCCCCGCACCCGTTCGGGCAAGATTTCCGAAATCGCGGTTCGCGATACCATCCATGGCCGGCCGGTGAAGAATGCCGATGCGCTCGCCAATCCTGAAGCGCTCGAACTTTTCCGCAACCTGCCGCAGCTGAAGGACTAGGCCGATGGAGGATCAACCGAAAACCGTGCTCGTCACGGGTTCCACCAGCGGCATCGGGCTCGCCATCGCCAGGCGTTTCGCCGAAGCGGGATATCTGGTCGCGGTGCATGGCATAGAGACGACGGAGGAGGCGACGCAGGCCCTGGAGATGGTGGCGCAGGTGGCGCGGCACAGGCCGGTCTATTTTTCCGCCAATCTCGCCAACTATGATGAAAGCGCGCATCTGCCGGAAACCGTCATCGCCGAATTTGGTCATATCGACGTCCTCGTCAACAATGCCGGCATCCAGAAAGTCGCGCCGATCGACGAGTTCGATTTCGCCGATTTCTCCCGCATCGTCGCCATCTCTCTCGACAGCGCGTTTCACACCATCCATGCGGCGCTGCCCGGCATGAAGGAAAGGGGCTGGGGCCGCATCGTCAACATCGCCTCCGCCCATGGCCTGCGCGCGTCACCCTTCAAGGGGCCTTATGTGGCGACCAAACATGCGGTGGTGGGCCTGACGAAAAGCGTGGCGCTGGAAGTCGCCGAACTCGGCATTACCTGCAACGCCATCTGCCCAGGTTATGTCTGGACGCCGCTTGTCGCCGCCCAGGTCGCCGATCAGGCGCGCGTGCACGGCATGAGCGAGGAGGAAGTGGTGAAGAAGGTGATGCTTGCGCCGCAGCCGACCAGACGGTTTGTGCAACCGGAAGAAGTGGCGGAAATGGCGCTTTATCTCGCTGGTGATATGGCGCGCTCCATCACCGGCACCACCATTTCCATCGATGGCGGCTGGACGGCGAAATAAATTTCGCACATGCGCTTGAAGCGAACGATCGCGCCGGTTTCCGGTATTGTTAGGCGATTTCAATCCTGTATAGTTTTCGTGGACGGCGGGGTCAGCGCCGTGTTCACGGAAAAGCGGCATGATGAACACAGGGTCTTTTGAAGCGCCGCTGGCGCGTTCGCGCTTCGATACGCGCCAAGTGCCGAAACGCGACGCCATGGCGTTGTGGCGGGATTCGATCAACGTGCTTTTTGATGCTCGCCTGCGCCGCTCGCAGGATGATGGTTTTTTCGCCAGCGTGGACGCCGCTTTCATCGGCAATGTCGCGCTCGGCCGCACCCAGTCCTCGGCGCAGGATTTCGACCGTTCGCGCCACAAGCTTGCCCGCGACGGCATGGATGGTTTTCTCCTGCAATTTTACGCCAGCGGGAAGAGCATGTCGCGGCGCGGTTCGGGCGAGACCGCAGGCCCCGGCGACCTCTATCTCATCGATATGGCGCAGCCGCTGGCCACTGCCACGTCGGATCATGATCATCTCAGCCTCGTCGTGCCGCGCCGGCTGCTGGAAGGCAGGCTTGGCGGTTCCGGCAATCATCATGAACGCGTGCTGCCGGCCGGTTTGCCGCTGGTATCGCTGCTGCGCGAAACGATGACGAGCATCTATCGCCATTTCGACGTCATGAACGCCAGCGAGGGCGCAGCCACGGTCTCGCCGCTTCTGGAACTGGCTGCGGCCGCCATCAACAATCATGTCGGGCACGACAATGCGCAGGGCGTGCAGCGGGCGCTCAGGGCATCCATCCGGCGTTATATCGACAATCACCTTCTCGATCCCGCCCTGTCAGTGGAAAAGGTCATGGGCGAATTCGGCGTCTCGCGACGCACCGTCTACCGGCTCTTCGAGCCGCTGGGCGGGTTTTCGGCCTGCATCACCCACCGGCGTCTCGAACGCGCGATGGATTTCCTGCGGGCACCACAATCGGCGCATATGACGATTGCCGAGGTGGCGGCGTCCTATGGTTTCACCAATCCGGAAAATTTCAGCCGCGTCTTCAAGAAGACCTTCGGTCTTTCGCCGCGCCAGATGCGGCATTTCGCGTCGGAAAGCCGTGATGTCACGTCGGATATTCTGAAGCCTGATAGTGCGGAATGGACACGGTGGATCGTGCAGCTCGGCCGCTGATCACGCTTTGCCGGGTTCTATCTGACACTTTATGACGGTTTGTTGGCACAATCCGACCATTCGCTGCGGCTGCGGCGCGATGGGGATGCGCATGTCTTCCAGACGTGCCAAACAGGGCGCGTTATTTTTATCAATATATTGCCTGACAATCATGATGCTGAGAATCCTCGCTTTTCTGGACCTGTGTCGCCAATGGCGCCCTAGGGTAAAACAACACCTCTCCTTTTCCGGCGCCGGATTTCACAGGCCGCCATCGCCCCTGCCGTCGGCGAATTCAGACAGCCCCGCAGACGATCCGTCGGAAACGGATGCCGGCGAAGCACGCCTGCCGGTTTCCTGGCTCGGCCTTGGGCAAAGCTTCAGCGCGCTGGATGCGGAAGACTGTGACAGGGCGCGTTTGCCGGCTGAGTGCGGTTAACGTCGTTCTCCGGTGATCTGGAACAAAACCCTGACCCCAAGGATTAGTTCAACAGGGTTACAGGGAGTGAAAGACATGGCCAGAGAAAATGCCAGCTACCTTGACAGTCGGGATGCGCGGAAAAGCGAAACGGCAACGCGCGCGCGGCAGGGATCGCGCGGACGTCCCGTCCTTGTCATTCTGATCGTCAGCGTGCTTCTTGCATTGGTGGTCTGGGCTGTTGTCGAATATTCCGTTTTCGAACCCGACCAAAACCTGCCGCAGAACCCGCAGACCGAGACTGCGCCCGCGCCGCAGCAGCCGTCCGGATCGGGAAGCTTCGACAACAATCCCGCGAATAGCCGCGCCCAACCGCCGTCATCGACAGAGACAAACCCCTCGCCGCAGGATTCGATCGGGGCGCCGCAAAACCCCTGACCACCATGGCGTGAAGTTTTTTCGCGATGATGATAATTTCCATGGAACCAGATTGCGCCCGATTTCATTTCACGCAAAGTGACAGGAATCGGGGGTTTCATTCATGGCAGTCACCGTCACTGCAGTTGTTCTCGCGCTGATCGGTCTTGCGCTGTTCGGTTTCGGCTCTCAGCTCGTCATGCTGGGCGGGAGCTTTTATTATGTGCTTTCCGGACTGGCCTTCCTGTTGACGGCCGTTCTGCTGTTCAAGCGCAATCGCGCAGCCCTTCACGTCTATGCCGTTTTCATTGTCGCCACGCTTGCCTGGGCCATCTGGGAAGTCGGCTTCGACTGGTGGCAGCTTGGCCCGCGCGGCGGCATCGTCATTCTCATCGGCCTGTGGCTTCTGGTCCCATGGGTCAGAAAGCCGCTCGGTTTTGCGAGCCCCACCGGGCTTCGCTACGGGCCGAACGCCTGGCCGCTCGCGCTCTCCGTACTCGCCTCCATCGTCGTGGCCGGATATTCCATGGCGCAGGATCCACACGACATGGCAGGTTCCCTGCCGCAGGAAACCGCCTCGGCCACACCTGCCTCTGGCGGCAATGTGCCTGACGGTGACTGGCATCAATATGGCCGCACGCCCTATGGACAGCGTTATTCGCCACTCACTCAGGTCAATGTCGACAACGTCTCGCAGCTCAAGGAAGCCTGGCGTTACCAGACGGGCGATGTGAAGCTGCCTGATGATGTGGGGGAAACCACCTACCAGGTGACGCCGCTCAAGATCGGCAACACGCTTTATATCTGCACGCCGCATAATTGGGCGATTGCCATCGATGCCGCCACCGGCAAGGAAAAGTGGAAATATGACCCGAATGTCGGTCTTAATCCGGACCGCCAGCACCAGACCTGCCGCGGCGTGTCCTATTATGCCGAGCCCAATGCCGCTGAAGGCACGGCCTGCGCCCAACGCGTCTACCTGCCGACCTCGGATGCGCGGCTGATCGCGCTTGACGCGGCCACCGGTCAGGTCTGCACGTCTTTTGCAGATCAGGGTGTGCTGCATCTTGAGCAGGGCATGAAATACAATCCTGCCGGTTATTATTATTCGACCTCGCCGCCGGTCATCGCGGCAGGCAAGATCATCATCGGCGGGGCGGTGAACGACAACTATTCCACGCAGGAACAGTCCGGCGTCATCCGCGCTTTCGATGTGAATAGCGGTGCGCTCGTCTGGAACTGGGATTCCGGCAATCCCGCGAAAACCGAACCGATTGCGGCGGGTGAAACCTACACCACCAATTCGCCCAACAGCTGGTCGGTCTTCAGTTACGATGAAGGCCTCGGTCTCGTTTATGTCCCGCTCGGCAATCAGGTGCCTGACCAGCTCGGCATGGGCCGCAGCGAGAATGTGGAGAAATATTCCTCCTCCATCGTTGCGCTTGATATCAACACCGGCAAGGATCGCTGGGTGCGCCAGACGGTTCATCACGATCTCTGGGACATGGACGTGCCGGCCCAGCCAGTGCTGCTCGACATCACCAAGGACGGCCAGACCATCCCGGCTCTCGTCGGCCCGACCAAGCAGGGCGATATCTACGTTCTCGACCGGCGCACCGGCGAGCCGCTTCTGCCGATCACGGAGGAGCCAGCGCCGGGCGGTGCGATCCCCGAGGACTTCACCTCACCGACGCAGCCGACGACGGCCTTGTCGTTCAAGCCGGAGCCATTGCAGGAAAAGGACATGTGGGGCGTCTCCATGTTCGACCAGCTCGCCTGCCGCATCCGCTTCCATCAGCTGAACTACAAGGGCCGCTACACGCCGCCGTCACTGACCGGCTCGATCATCTATCCCGGCAATTTCGGCACCTTCAACTGGGGCAGTGTCGCGGTCGATCCCGAGCGTCAGGTCTTGTTCGGCATGCCGACCTATCTCGCCTTCACCTCGCAGCTCGTACCCCGCGCCGACATTCCGCCGAAGGGTCAGGACGAAAAGGGTAGCGAACAGGGCCTGAACCGCAATGACGGCGCGCCCTACGGCGTGTTCATGGGTCCGTTCCTCGGTCCCCTGAAAATCCCTTGCCAGGCCCCGCCATGGGGTTATGTCACGGGCGCCGACCTGCGCACCGGCGATATCGCCTACAAGCACAAGAACGGTACTGTCTATGACATGACGCCGCTGCCATTACCCTTCAAGGTTGGCGTGCCTGGTATTGGCGGGCCGATGATCACCAAGGGTGGCGTGGCCTTCCTCGGTGCTGCCGTCGACAATTACCTGCGCGCCTATGACCTCACCACCGGCAAGCAGCTCTGGGAAGCGCGCCTGCCGGCCGGCGGCCAGGCAACGCCCATGACCTATGCACTGGAGGGCGGCAAGCAATATGTGGTGATGGTTGCGGGTGGTCACGGTTCCGTTGGAACCAAGCCGGGCGATTATGTGATCGCCTATACCCTGCCGTAATCTCTGCAGTCTTCAAGACGCATAAAAACCGGAATGGGTGACCATTCCGGTTTTTGTCGTTGAGGTGGATATTACGCGGCCTTTTTCTGCGCGGCGGCGTTGACCGAAGTCTCGGCGAGCGCGGTCAGCGCATCGTCGGTCTTTGCCTCTTCCTTGAGCGTGGCGTCCAGCAGCGAAACCGCCTTCGTGTGGCCCAGCTTTTCCGCCCAGGCCTTCAGGGTCCCATAGCGGGCGATCTCATAGTGTTCGACCGCCTGTGCCGACGAAACGAGACCGGCATCGAGGGCCGCAGTGCCCTTGAAGTCGTCCATGATTTCCTCGCCCTCGGCGATAATGCCCTGGATGGCTTCGCAGGTCTTGCCCTGTGCGCGCTTGCCAATAATCTCGAACACTTCCTGCAGGCGTTCGACGTGGCCCTGGGTTTCTTCCTTGTGCTTTTCAAAGGCCTGTTTCAACTTCGGGTCGGTCGCCGCCCGCGCCATTTTCGGCAGGGCCTTCAGGATCTGCCTTTCGGCGTAATAGATATCCTTCAGCGTGTCGTAAAACAGGTCGTCGAGTTTCTTCTCGGCCATTGGTCCTTCTCCCATGTGTGAAAATGCATGATGTGCGCCCATGCGCACGAGAGACAAACCCTTTGCCGCTGCCGTGGTTCCGGCTCCGTTGCGCGCAACGTTTATATTGATGCAAGGAACCAACGCGCCTTTCCGAACTTAGTGCGAATAAATGTCGGGAGGAGACATGACGTGCCCCAGAGCCTTGCAGAAGAATTTTCCATGAATATTTCCATCCCTTTCGAGGTGCTGCTGGTGCGCGTGTTCGGCGCGGTCATCCTGTGCGGACTGATCGGTCTGGAGCGGGAGTTTCACAAGAACACGGCCGGCCTGCGTACCAACATGCTGATCGGCCTTGCCGCCGTCACCTTCTGTGTCATCACCATTCATATGATGGAGACGATGGCGGAAGGTCATGAGGCCGCGCGGCTCGATCCCATCCGCCTGGTGGAAGCCGTGACGGCCGGCATCGCTTTTCTCGCAGCCGGTGTGGTCGTTTATACGAGAGGTGATGTCAAAGGCCTGACGACGGGCGCCAGCATGTGGCTTTCGGCGGCAATCGGCCTCTCGGCCGGTCTCGGCATGTGGCCGCTTGCCCTTGTTGCCGCAGGCGCCGGTATCGTTGTCCTCTGGACGCTCCGGCGCTTGCAAGTGGCCGCCGGCATCAAGGAGGATTGACGGGCATCAGTCGAAGCGGAAGAGATCGGCATCCGGGTCCTTGCCGCCATTAACGGCGGCCGCCACGATTTCGGCGGCGATCTGGCTGAAGGTGATGCCATTGCCGCCGAAACCCATCACGGCATAGACGTTTTTCATACCCGGCACCGCGCCGATCAGCGGCAGGCCGGTGGTGGTGGTGCCGAAGGCCGCGGCCCAGCGATAGTCCGGCTCTCCCATATCGACGCCAAGAAGCCTTTCGATCTTGCGGCTGATCGTCTTCGCCTTCGCGGCAAGTTTGCGCTCCGAGAGGTAGGCGGTGGGGTTTTCCTCGTCCTCGCCGCCGGCGATCATCCTCCCCTCGCGGTCGGTGCGCAGGTAAAGATAGGGATCGGACGCTTCCCAGACGATATGGTTCTCCAGCCAGCCGGGTAGATCGAGCTCCTTTTTGCTCGCCAGAGCCCAGGTGGAGATGATCTGGTGTTTCGGGCTCTCCAGCATTTTCAGAAATTCATAGCCGGTGCAGAACACGACATTGCGTGCGGAAAGGATTTTGCCGCCGGCGGTGGCGAGGACAACCTCGTTGCCGAGGTTTCTGAGATCGGTAATCTCAAGCTGGGAAACGATTTCGGCGCCCGCGCCCGCCGTATGGCGCAAAAGGCCGGCCGTCAGCTGGGCGGGATTGGCGGAGGCCGAGATGTCGCTGAGAATGGCGGCGGTCCGATCCAGCCCATATTGCTCTCGCAGTTCTGCAGCAGAGAGGAAGCGGGCTTCGATACCGGCCTCTTCGCGCGCGGCCGCTTCGGCTTTCAACGCGCGCGATCCCATGTCGTCTCCGGCGAGATAAAGCGCCTGTTTGCGCTTCATGCTGCAGGAAATGCCAAGTGAGGAAACGATTTCTTCCAGACGCAGGACGGCGCGGGCGGAACGCTGCCATGCCCTGTCGGCCGCGGGCCTGCCGATCATCTTTCTGAGTTCCGTCAGCGGCGTGTCGATCTCGTGCTGGATCATCGCGGTGCTCGCCACGCTGCTGCCCATGACCGGCTCGCGCCGGTCGATGATAAGCATGGATTGACCCTGCCTCTGCAGGGCGTGGGATACGAGTGCGCCGCTGATGCCGGCGCCGACGACGATCGTGTCGTAATGATCGGCCGCCGGTGTGCGCCTGCTGCGGACGCCGATGCGCGGGCTATCGGCCCAGACCGGTTTTGAATCCCTGAGATCGCGTTCCTTCGTCAGTTCCGGTGTCGTCATGAAGATGTCCTGAATGGGTCAAGGCTCGGTATAACCGGCGACAGTGAGGGTGAGCGTTCCGCTGCGGGGATCGCTGCGGAAGAAAAGCGTGCCGTTGTCCTTCGATTCCGAGGCGACATAATCGAAGGTCACATTGGCGTTTTCCGGCGCGGCGTCGTTCCGCTGCAGGTCGCCGCGCACCTGCACCTGCGCGGCCGTGGTCATGGAGAGGTTGCGGATGTCGAATTTCACCCGGTATTGCCCGGGCTGCCCCTCTACGCCGGTAACGGCGATGTCGAAGCGGGCATCCTCGGGTACATAGCGATAGATGTCATAGGCGATCCAGCCGAGCATCGCGGCGACGAGCAAGGTGCAGATGGTTCCCGTCACCCATTCGATCCAATGCGGGTCGGCGCTTTCCGTCTGTTTTCCGTCTTTGGATATCGTCATCTTGTCCTCACAGGATCAGCCGGGCCGACGCCGCGCCGATCGAGGCGGGAACACCGAGAATGACGGCGGCATTCATGATCTGCGACAGCGAGGTGTGGTCGAGGCGCTCGAAGGTCCAGAGCGTATAGATGCTGATGGCGATGGCGATGACATAGCCGGGCAGGGTGAAGCGGATGAAGGATTGCCACCATTGCTGTCCTTCATGCAGCTGATGCGAGCCCTTGAAGTGCAGCGCATAGACAAAGCCATGCATGATGGCGATCGACAGCAGGCAAAGGGCGAGAATGTGATAGGGCGTCACCTTGTAGGCGATCAGGATCATTTCTTCGGTCGGGGCGACGTTGAGGCTGAGGAACAGCGCGCCCACCACCATCATGAAAAGCTCGTGCAGATAACCTGTCTCGCCGGAATACTCGCCTTCCTCCTCATCCTCTGCGTCGGAATGCTGGCCGAGCTGGCTGCGACCGAGCAGCGCGCCGATGCTGGCGGGAACGGATTGCAGCGCGACCTTGGCGACGATATTGGAGGCGGTGAGCTGGTCGTTCAGAATACCGAACAGCAGGAGAACGGCTGCACTCACCACGATACCCAGCCCATAGGCGGTGATCGCGTCTCGCAGGGCCTGGCTCCAGGAATTGATACTCTCAAAACCGATGCGGCGGGCGAGAAGAAGAAGCAGCGGAAGGTTGAGGATGCAGAGCAGCAGAAGTCGCCATGGATTGACGTAAAGACCCAAAAACCACATTTCCATGGTCATCAGCATGGGCAGCGCAAACAGTAATGCACCTGCTGTGCCGCGCGCGAGGCCGATCAGGAACTGCCTGACCTCGTCATCTTCGCCGCCTTTTTCATTGACCGTAGTCGCCATGCCGTCCCCTTCGTGCGAAGGGATAACGCAATGGCGTTTTTCCAGTTCCGTGGGGTTTATCTCGCAGGGTCAATAAGGGCGATGCCGAATTCCTTGTTATAGCTGCGCCGCAATTCCGCGGGCGTTTCGCGAATGACGACTTCCAGAGTGGGGCGAACCACGCCCTTCAGAAAATGGCCGCCTTTTGTGGACCCGTCGGCAAAACCCAGAACCACATGCAGGTGCGGATTGGGCGTGTCGTTCTCGTCAAGCGTAATGTCGCCAAGCAGGCTCAGGACCTCGCTCTGTTCGGTGACCGGTATTTCCTTGTAGTCCTGCGTGGACAGATCAAAAAATGCGAGCGTTGCCGTGGCGAAGGCGCCGATCGCGGTGACCGAAGCGGCGTTGATGTTCTCGGCCCTGGCAAAACGCCTGATGGCTTCGAAGGCTTCTTCCTCGGGATCGATGACGAGGATGAAGGTGCGCTCCGCGCCGCCTGCCAGCAATCTGCTTTTCATATTCTTCCTCCAAAATAAAAGTGCCGCCGGAAACCGGCGGCACGGGAATGTCGTTCGTGTCTTAAGCGGCGCGACGTTCGTGACGGCCTTCCTCAATCTCTTCCACGATCTTGGCGACGAAGGCATCGAGATCGTCAGGGCTGCGGGAGGTGATGATACCCTTGTCGGTTACCACCTTTTCATCCTTCCAGTTGGCGCCGGCATTCTTGAGGTCGGTCTTGATCGACCAATAGGAAGTGGCGTCGCGGCCACGCAGGGCGTCCGCTTCAACCAGCAGCCACGGCGCATGGCAGATGGCGGCAACCACCTTGCCCGATTTGACGAAATCGCGAACCATCCGCATCGCATCCTCGTCATGGCGCAGAATGTCCGGGTTGATCTGGCCACCGGGAAGAACCAGTGCGTCAAAATCTTCGGTTTTTACGCTCCTGGCCGAAAGATCGACGGCGACGCTGTCGCCCCAATTCTTTTTATCCCAGCTTTTGATTTCACCGTCCTTGATCGAGGCGATCTTCACGTCCGCACCCTTGGCCTTCAACTGGTCATAGGGCACCCGGAGCTCGGAACGCTCGTATCCGTCCGTTGCGAGAATGAGGATTTTTGCGGCGTTGATGGCAGTCATGTCTGTCTCCTTCTGGGTTCAGTCGTCCTTGTCGGAATTTATGGAGGGGAGGAAGAATTCCACGTCCTTGAGGCGCTTCTCATCGAGATTTTCGATCTTGGTTTGCCAAAATCGCTCGGCTTCCGCCGGTTCGGTTTTCCATTGGCGCACGAAGGTCTTGTTGTCGTCGATCATGACCTTGCGGGTGCCGCCGAGCCGCAGATATTCTTCCGCAAGTTTGCGCGTTTCGGTCTTTTCCATGTCGCAGCTCCTTGTGCATGGAAAGCGGGGACGGAGGGGCGCCGGATGGGTAAGAAGCTCGGCTGCCATTTCGTTGGCCACCGGGAGAAAACGGAAAAATCCCTGTGTTCTTCGGCACCATCGTGTCCGTTTGACACGGCGGCCCTCCTGCTGGAACAACGTGAGCTTTAAAGGATGGTTCCGCAGTTTTTTCGGGCTGCGTCAGTGCCCGGCACAAATGAATAGTGCGCAATTTTTACCGGAACAAACGGACATGTCGTGTTGTTTTATCCCCGATGCAGGGAGGCAGCATGGCAGCCACACAGAGTGACGGCGAATACCGGGGTAACAACGAAAACAGGGGCTTCTGGTCGATCGATTTCGGCAATTCGCCTGTTGTCGGCACGGCCATCCATGACGGTCATTTCGTCCGCATGGATATAGCAGATCTGATGGCTCTTTCGCCGGAAAAGCGGCTGAGAGAGGAGGATCCCTTTACCGGCGAGATGGTCGCCGGATTGACGAACCGGATCGTCGTTCACCATTCCCGTTTTGAAGTCGATCTCAATCGCGCCACCGATCAGGCGATCTATCTGAAACCGGAACAATCCTGGGGGCTGGAGGTCTGGAACCAGACGCCGCCGGAGGAGGCCAGCCGGCAATCGCTCGATTTCCACGCCGATTATTATGCGATGCTTGAAACCGTTCTCTCAACGCTCGAGCGACGGCATGGTGCTTTCGTGGTGCTGGATGTGCACAGTTACAATCATCGCCGGCAGGGCGCCGACGCACCGGCGACAGCGCAGGCGGAAGCGCCCGATATCAATATCGGCACCTTTTCCATGGATCGCAGCCGCTGGGGTGATATCGTCAGCGCGGTCGGCCATCATTTCGCGTCTGCGACCATCGGCGGGCGCCATCTCGATGTTCGCGAGAATGTGGCGTTTCAGGGCAAGGGCGAGCAGACACGCTTCATCCACGAGCGTTTCGCCGAAAATGGCTGCGCCATCGCGATCGAGTTCAAGAAATTCTTCATGGATGAGTGGACGGGAAAGCCGGATCTGCGTGTGGTGGCGGATATTCGTGAAGCGATCGCAGCGCTCCAGCCGGTCCTCGAAGAATGTCTGAGGTCGCGGCGATGAACCTCTCATCCGCCCGCAGCGCGCCTTCCCCCATCGCCGATCTGGTCGATGACGTCGTGTCCTGCCTCGAAGCCGGCAAGGCCATCCGCCGCGATGTCGGAAAAGACGGCCGTTTGCACATCGACCGGCCGCTGCCGTTCCTCTGCCTGCATCTGACAGGCGGCACGAAAGATCTCGCCGCGCGCGACATCGCCGCCGCCCATGCCTCCTATCTCATCGCTTCGAACATTCAGGAGGCCGCGCCGCTGATCGAGGCGGTCGGCGCGGTCATGCGCGAGCGTTTCGGCGCCTTCATCGTTCTCGATATTGGCGAGCTTGAACACGACATCCTGCTCGCCGACGACTCTCCCTTCCTGCCGCATTATGAGGTTTCGGTCTCGGCGACGTCAGAACCGGAAACCCAGAAAGCGCGTCGGGTCTTCATCAAGGCGGTTTGTGATGCCGAAGTGCGCTTTCGCACGCCGCGCATCACCCGGCCGGAGCCGGAAGCCGACCCGGTCCTGCGGTTTCAGAATGCCGGACTGGATTTTCCCTGCATCAGCGTGCGCTTCGCGCCAATCTATCGCCAGCCGGAATCCGGTGCGGATTATCCCGGCCTGCGTGAGACGATGATCGCCGATCTCTTCGATGCCGGCCTGCAGGCCTTTTCGTCCTTTTCCTCCGGTATGGATGCGCTGAAGGTCACCAGTCACCGGGCGCTTGGCCGCAAGGCATTTGTCGATGCCGTCAAACGCGCCGACCGCTCGATCGACGACATTGTCTCCTCCTTCGATTTTCTTCTCTCCGTCACCCCCATCAATGCGCGGCGGGCGTTCGAGGAGTTTCGCGATGGCAGCTTCCAGTACGCGCCGCGCCTGCTTTACCGACCGCTGGGCGTGGATGTCGAGGAGCAGAAGCGCAAGCTCTATTCCGTCGTCTTCGACCATCTTGAAGACCCGGTGCTCTATCATCTTTACCGGGAGAAACAGCGGGAGATCGATCTGCAGCTGACGATGCTGGCGAGCCTGCATCATCGCACCTTCACCGATTTTTCACGCGCCCTCTATGGCGCCGTCGAACCCGCTCTTCTGACGCTGGCGCTTCGCGTGCTTGAGGATTGCCCGCGCGGGCAAGAAAGCGGCGAAATCGCTATGGTGGATTGTTACGTGGTCGCCAGGAAGTCGCGCGAAATGGTCGAGGCTTATCTGGGGGAGGAGCCGGAATTCAAGGCCCGCGTCGAAATCCGTGATGACCTGCCACCCGGCTTGATGGTGACAGGTGAGAAACTCCTGATCTCCCGCCATACCGTCATGGAACAGCGCCGTGTCGAGGCGCTCCTGTCGCACGAGATCGGTGTGCATCTTCTGACCTATTTCAACGGCTCATTTCAGGGGCTGCGGCTCTTCCGCACCGGTCTTTCCGGTTATGAGGGCGTACAGGAGGGGCTGGCGGTGCTGGCGGAACATCTGGCCGGCGGCATGACGCGCGAGCGCCTGCGGCTGATCGCCGGCCGCGTCGTTGGCTGCGCCGCCATGCTGGATGGTGCGAGCTTCGTGGACACGTTCCGCATCATGACCCGCGAACACGGTTTTGACGAGGCTGCGGCCTTCAACATGGTGCTGCGCATCTATCGCGGCGGCGGTCTTTCCAAGGATGCGATTTATCTGCGCGGGTTGGCCGAGGTGATGGACCATCTGCGCAGGGGCGGTGCGCTCGATCCGTTCTGGATGGGCAAGATCGCCGCCGCCCATTTTCCTGTCATGCAGGAGCTCGCCCTGCGCGGCCTGCTTCGCCCGCCGGGTGTCCGACCCGCCTTTCTGCTGCCCGCCCGGGCCAATGAGCGGCTGGAAAAAATACGGGCGGGATTATCCATTGCCGAACTGGCGACTTTATAGGAGGGGCTTCATGCGTATCGCATTTTTCGTCAATTCCATCGAAACCGAAGGGCCGAACTACGCCACCGGCTTGCTCGCCATGGCGGCGCTCAATCGCGGCCACGAGGTGGTTTATCTGACACCCGGCGATTTTACCCTGCGCGCGGATGACAGCCTGACCATCCATGCCACGGTATTGCCGAAGACAAAATACAAGAAATCGGAAGGCTTTCATGCCGCCCTTCAGGACAAGGCGCTGGAGCGGCGCACCATGGATGTCGAGGAAATCGATGCGCTGATGCTGCGCAACGACCCCTCGCTCGACCAGACGACGCGACCGTGGGCGGTGCATGCCGGCATCCTGTTCGGGCGGCTTGCCGAACAGCGCGGCGTTGTGGTGCTGAATGATCCCGAAGGACTGGCGCTGGCGCAGAACAAGCTCTATTTCCAGGGCTTTCCTGAAATCGTCCGCCCCACCACGATTATCTCGCGCAATGTCGATGAAATACGCGCCTTTGCCGATGGCCACCCCAAGGGCGTCATCGTCAAGCCGCTGCAGGGTTCCGGCGGTAAGAACGTCTTCAAGATCGGCTCCAGCAAGGAGGCCAATCTCAACCAGATTTTCGAGGCGGTCAGCCTTGAGGGTTATCTGATCGCGCAGGCCTATCTGCCGGCTGCGAAGGATGGTGATATCCGCTTCTTCATGATGAATGGCCGGCCGCTGATGCGTGACGGCAAATATGCCGCCCTTCGCCGCGTGCCGGCCAAGGGCGACCTGCGCTCCAACATCCATGCCAAAGGCACCGCCGAGGCGGTGAAGGTGACGGATGAAATCGTGGCGCTTGCCGAGATGGTGCGGCCGAAGCTCGTGGAGGACGGCATGTTCCTCGTCGGGCTCGACATTGTCGGTGACAAGATACTGGAAGTGAACGTGTTTTCGCCGGGCGGCCTTTCCAATATCCGCGATCTCACCGAGATGGATTTCAGCGACACGATCATCGAGGCCGTGGAAACCAAGATCAGCATGCAGAGCGCTTCCGGCGGCACCATCTCCAACCGCCTGCTGGCGACGCTGTGAGGTTATTTCCGTAATTCGGCCGGGTGCATCTCGCGATACCAGGCGACGAGGGCCCTGATGCCCTCCTCGACCGGGGTTTGCGGCACGTAGCCGGTCAGGGCCTTCAAAAGATCAGGCGAGGCGAAGGTGCGGGGCACATCGCCCTGCTGCATCGGCAGCATGTTGCGGATCGCGGGTTTCCCGACCGCCTTTTCGACCGTCTCAACGAAATGCATCAGCTCCACCGGCTGGCCGCCGCCGATATTGACCACGCGGAAGGGCGCGTGGTGCGAGAGAGTATCGGTGACTCCTTCCTGCGTGACCCGGTTTTCCTCGGAAGGGATGACCGTGCTTAGCCGGACGATGCCTTCGACCAGATCGTCGATATAGGTGAAATCACGGCTCATATTGCCTTGCCCGTAAATATCGATCGCTCTGCCGTTGGAGATGGCGTCGACAAATTTGATCGGCGCCATGTCCGGCCGTCCCCACGGGCCATAGACCGTGAAGAAACGGAAGGCGGTGGTGGGCAGCTTGTGCAGATGGGCATAGCTGTGCGCCATCAGCTCCATCGACTTTTTGGTGGCGGCGTAAAGCGTCATCGGCTCGTCGGCCTTGTCGCTCTCAGCGAAGGGGATTTTCTCGTTGGCGCCGTAGATGGAGGAGGTTGATGCCAGCATCAGGTGCTTGACATCAAGGCTTCTGGCGAGCTCCAGCATGTTGAACGAGCCGATGAGATTGGAATCGATATAGGCGCGCGGATTTTCAAGGCTGTAACGGACGCCCGCCTGTGCTGCGAGGTGGATGATGATCTCAGGTTCGGCGGCCTCCGCCGCGCGTTTCAGCGCATCCGTATCTTCCAGCATGCCGATTTCGGCCCGGAAGCCGTTGGAGCGGGAAAGAATGGCGTGGCGTTTTTCCTTGAGGCTGACATCGTAATATTTCGTCATGCCGTCGAAGCCGGTCACGAAATGGCCGGCGTCCAGCAGCCGTTTCGCAACGTAAAAGCCGATGAAGCCTGCCGTACCGGTAACCAGATAACGCATGATGATTATATCCCGAATCCGTTGGTGCGTTTTCGGTCTGACCGAAGCGCAGAAAACCTTTTAATGAAATTGAAAAACGAAACCTCTACGCGCCTTCGTGCGGACGACCGACTGCGGCATAGATGAAGCCATGGGCGGCGACTTCATCCGTGCGGTAGATATTGCGCAGGTCCACCAGAACAGGGCTTTTCATGATCGCCTTCAGGCGCGGCAGGTCGAGTGCGCGGAACTGGTTCCATTCCGTCACGATCACCACGGCGTCGGCGTCTTCCGCTGCCTCGTAGGGGCCGTCCGCATAGTCGATGTCTTCCATCAGGTGGCGGGCATTCGCCATGCCTTCCGGATCGTAACCGACCACTTTCGCACCGCCGTCCTGCAGGGTCTGGATGATGGCGATTGCCGGGCTGTCGCGCATGTCGTCGGTATTCGGCTTGAAGGTGAGGCCAAGCACGGCGATCTTCTTGCCGCGCACATCACCGCCCATCGCGTTGATGACCTTGCGGCCCATGGCGCGCTTGCGGTTGTCGTTGATGGCGATGGTGGTCTCGATCAGCCGCACCGGGGCGTCATAATCCTGCGCGGTCTTGGCGAGCGCCAGCGTGTCCTTCGGGAAACAGGAGCCGCCATAACCGGGGCCGGCATGCAGGAATTTCGGGCCGATGCGGCCATCGAGACCGATGCCGCGCGAGACGTCCTGCACATTGGCGCCGACCTTTTCGCAGAGGTCAGCCATTTCGTTGATGAAGGTGATCTTCATCGCCAGAAAGGCGTTGGCGGCATATTTGATAAGTTCCGAAGCGCGTCTGGTGGTGAAGAGCAGCGGCGACTGGTTGAGATAAAGCGGGCGGTAAACCTCGGTCATGACGGGGCGGGCGCGCTCGTCCGAAAGGCCGACGACGATGCGGTCCGGCCGCTTGAAATCTTCGATGGCGGCACCTTCGCGCAGGAATTCCGGGTTGGAGACCACGGCGAAATCGGCCGAGGGGTTTTCCTCGTGGATGATGCGTTCCACCTCGTCACCGGTGCCGACGGGAACGGTGGATTTGGTGACTATGACGGTGAAGCCGTCGAGCGCATGGGCGATCTCTTTTGCCGCCGCATAGACATAACCGAGATCGGCATGGCCATCGCCGCGCCGCGAGGGCGTGCCGACCGCGATGAAGACGACCTCGGCATTGGCAACGGCTGCGGAAAGATCCGTCGTGAAGCTCAACCGGCCAGCCTTGGCATTGTTGGCGACGATGACATCGAGACCCGGCTCGAAGATCGGGATATGGCCATTTTTCAGGGCTTCGATCTTCTCCGGCATCTTGTCGACGCAGACCACGTCATGGCCGAAATCTGCAAAACACGCGCCGGACACGAGGCCGACATAACCCGAACCGATCATCACAATCCGCATTCTTTTTCCTTTCGGTTAGCAAGGTCATGTTAACGCAGCGGCACCGGCCGGGGAAATCGGCGGGTGAAAAATACCATGACATACTTAGCCGCCTTCATGCCCGTCGCCAAGCGCCACCATCAACACCGGCTAACCTCTTTCCATGACGGTGATGTGATGGCCGCGGCGGGACAAATTTGCCGCACCTTGCAGCCGATTGCATCGATGCGGTGCGATCGCGCATTTTTGCCTGTTTTGCGGCTTGCACTCATAGGTAGCCGGGTCTAGCCATAGGGTGAGGATCAAATCTGCCAGACTGTCTGCCCCTTGAAGGGGCGTCCGGGTCGCGTTCCACGCGGCCGGGGGAAGCTTTGCCTTGCGGTCGGTGTTCGGGGACGTTCAAATGCAAAAGGGTTTTCTGCTCGGCCTGTTCGCTTATGCGACCTTTTCCTTGGGCGACGCCACCATCAAGTCGCTTGGATCGCAGATCAGCGTTTTCGAAATCGGCTTCTTCAGCATTCTGTTTTCCGGCATCTTCATCTTCTTCAGCAAGCCGCGCGAGGAAAGGTGGCGTGAGTTCTGGCGCATGAGCCGGCCCTTCGCCGTGCACGGCCGCGCCATTTCCGGCCTCTTCGCCGGTATTTTAGGCATCTATGCCTTCACCACCATTCCGCTGGCGGAAGCCTATGCGCTGATCTTCCTGTCGCCGCTCTTCGTGACCGTGCTTTCCGCCGTCGTGCTGAAGGAGAATATCGGCCCGTGGCGCTGGGCGGCGGTTCTGGCCGGCATCGTCGGCGTCATTCTCGTCGTGCGGCCTGGCTTCAAGACGCTGGAACTTGGGCATATCGCCGCCATCGGTGTCGCCTTCCTGGCGGCCATGACCATCGTGCTGTTGCGCTCGCTTGCAGGCAAGGAAAAGCGCACCTCAATCATGGGCGTGCTGCTGATCTATGGCCTCACCTTCAACGGTATCGCCTCCATCCCCGAATTCGTCATGCCCACCCTGCACCAGCTATTGGCTTTCGCCTTCATCGGGCTTTGCACGGCGACGGGGCAGATCACGCTTCTGGTCGCAACCCGCATCGCGCCGGCGAGCCAGATTGCGCCGTCGCATTATTCGCAAATCCTCTGGGCCGTGGCGATCGGCATGGCCTTCTTCCACGAATATCCTGACGCCATGGCGGTGCTGGGATTGAGCGTCATCGCCGCATCGGGGCTGCTGACGATGATCCGCGAAAAGGTAAGGCTCGGCACCGTGCGCTGGAACCCGTTTTTCCGCAATCGCCTTTGAGCCCATCCGCCGATCGGAAACAGTGCGTCAACCGAAGCGCGGCTTGTGAAGCGGTGGTGACCCGGCCCATAAGGCTTTCATCTTTAGATGAACGGGGAGCCGCAAATGCTCGTGGATGGAAAATGGACCGCCGACTGGCATCCGGTGCAGGCGACAGACAAGAAAGGCGGCTTTGTCCGCCAGACCTCCGGCTTCCGCAACTGGGTGACACCTGACGGTTCGGCGGGGCCGACGGGTGAGGGCGGTTTTGCGGCCGAGGCCGGTCGCTATCATCTTTACGTCGCGCTGATCTGCCCCTGGGCATCGCGCACGCTGATTGGCCGAAAGCTGAAGAAGCTGGAAGAGGTGATTTCGGTCTCCGTCGTCGAGCCTGCGCTCTCCGACGAGGGCTGGAAATTCGGCGACTATCCGGGTTCGGACCGCGATACGCTCAACGGCTTCGCCTATATGCACGAAGCCTATACCAGCGCGGATCCGCACTATACCGGCCGCGCCACCGTGCCCGTGCTTTGGGACAAAAAGACAAAAACCATCGTCAACAACGAATCCGCCGACATTCTGCGCATGCTGAATTCCGGTTTCGGTGATCTGGCCGATAATGGCGTGGACCTCTATCCGGAAGGTCTGCGGGACGAGATCGATGCTCTCAATGACCACATTTATCCGCGCCTCAACAACGGTGTCTACAGAACCGGTTTCGCCACCACGCAGGTCGCTTATGAGGAGGCCTTCGCCAATGTGTTCGCAACGCTTCAGGAGCTCGAAAGCCGTCTCGTCTCAGGCGGACCTTTCCTTTTCGGCGATTTCCTGACCGAAACGGATGTCCGGCTTTTTGTGACGCTGGTGCGTTTTGATGCCGCCTATTACGGCCTGTTTAAATGCAATCTTCGCCGCATCGCCGATTATCCCGCCCTGCAGGCCTATATGATGCGGGTGCTGAACGTTCCGGGCGTGCGTGACACGGTCAATATCGACCATATCAAGCGCGGTTATTATTCCATCAAGGCGCTCAACCCGACCCGTATCGTGCCTGTCGGTCCTGATCTTCCGGGGCTGGATGACGTTTCCCTGTGAGGTGAACGGATAACGGACTAGACCGGTTTGCCGACCTGATCGAGAAGCCAGGCCTGAAAAGCGCGGGCCAGCGCATTGTCCTGCCGTCCCTCGGGCAGGGCAACGTAGTAACTCTTGTCGGTCTGCAGGGGAATGTCGAAGACGATTTCGAGGCGGCCGGAGGCGATCTCCGCCTCGATGAGATATTTCGGCAGAAGGGCGAAACCGATGCCGCTCGCCGCAGCCTCGATGATCATCGAGAACTGGTCGAAACGGCTGCCCTGATAGGCATTATCAGCCGTCACCCCGTTCATCTCCAGCCACTCCGTCCATAGTTTCGGCCGTGTCGTCACATGCAGGAGCGGTTGCCCGGTCAGATCCTGCGGCTGGTTCACGCCGGCGCGCTGCAGCAGGGCGGGGCTGGCGACCGGTACGATTACCTCATTGCATAAAAATGTGCAGGTGCCATGCGCCCAGACCGGCTGGCCATAATGAATGGCGAGATCGAACCCTTCCTCGTCGAAATCGAAGGGGTGCGATCGTGAGCCGATCGTGATCGTCATATCAGGATTGGTGTCGATAAAGCGGGAGAGGCGCGGCATCAGCCAGCGGCTGCCGAATGTCGGCAGCGTCGCGACGGAAAGCGATGCGTGTGATGTTCCGGCCGAGACCGCGCGCACCATCAGCTGTTCGGATTGCTGCAGGAGGCGCCGCACATCGGGCAGGAATTTGCGCCCAGCTTCGGAAAGCACGACCCGCCTGCGGATGCGCTCGAATAGCTGCATTCCCGTCTGCGCTTCCAGTTCGCCGATCTGCCGGCTCACCGCGCTCTGCGTGAGGTTGAGTTCTTCCGCAGCACGCGTAAAATTGCCGTGCCGTGCCGCGCATTCGAACGCCTGCAGGGTGACGATGTCAGGGACCAGTCTTCTGCGCGGATCCATTCCATTCTCGCATCAACTTACCCGCTTTCCTCATTGGAAAAGGGTCATTATGGCCATATATGATTACGGGAAAGAATGGAACGGTGCAAAACGCCAGTTTAAAAGAACGAATGACAAATTCGGGGAAAGACGAGTGACGGGAGTTGAAAGCGCCGTATCAAAACGGCCTTTCCTCCCCTTTCAGCCAAAAGGACGATGGACATGGATGCGACCACGAAGCTCGACGTGAAACAGGAAGCCGCGGCCCTGCTCGACAGGATGGGCGTTGCCCGCGATCTCTATACCGGCGGCGATATGGCCTCCTTCAGCCCGGTGACCGGTGAACAGGTCGCGAGCCTCAAGACCATCCCGGTCGAAGGTGTCGCCGCCGTAGTCGACCGGGCCGATGCCGCCTTCAAGGTATGGCGCAATGTACCGGCGCCCCGCCGTGGCGAACTGATCCGGCTGCTCGGCGAAGAGCTGCGCGCCTTCAAGGCCGATCTCGGACGTCTCGTCTCGCTGGAAGCAGGCAAGGTTCCCTCCGAAGGTCTCGGCGAAGTGCAGGAAATGATCGATATCTGCGATTTCGCGGTCGGCCTTTCCCGCCAGCTTTATGGCCTCACCATCGCCACCGAACGACCCGGCCACCGGATGATGGAAACCTGGCATCCGCTCGGCGTCGTCGGCGTCATCTCGGCCTTCAACTTCCCGGTTGCGGTGTGGTCGTGGAATGCGGCGCTTGCCATCGTCTGCGGCAACTCGGTGGTCTGGAAGCCTTCCGAGAAGACACCGCTCACGGCGCTGGCCGTTCAGGGCATCTTCGAGCGCGCCGCCGCCCGTTTCGGTGATGCGCCGGAAGGCCTGTCCCAGCTGCTGATCGGCGACCGCGCCGTGGGTGAGGCATTGGTGGACAATCCCAAGGTGCCGCTCGTCTCGGCCACCGGCTCCACCCGCATGGGCCGTGATGTCGGCCCGCGTCTGGCAAAACGCTTCGCCCGCGCCATTCTGGAACTTGGCGGCAACAATGCCGGTATCGTCTGCCCGTCTGCTGATCTCGACATGGCGCTGCGCGCCATCGCCTTCGGCGCCATGGGTACGGCCGGTCAGCGCTGCACCACGCTTCGCCGTCTCTTCGTGCATGACAGCGTTTATGATCAACTCGTGCCGCGCCTGAAAAAGGCCTATGCCTCCGTTTCTGTCGGCAACCCGCTGGAAACATCGGCGCTCGTCGGCCCGCTGGTCGACAAGGCGGCTTTCGACGGCATGCAGAAGGCTCTCGAAGCGGCGAAAGCCCATAGTGGCGTGGTAAATGGCGGCGGCCGTGTGGATACGGGTGCGCCGGATGCCTATTACGTCAAGCCGGCACTTGTCGAAATGCCGAAGCAGGCGGGACCGGTGCTGGAAGAAACCTTCGCGCCGATTCTTTACGTCATGAAATACAGCGATCTCGACCAGGCGATTGACGACCATAACGCCGTCGCGGCTGGTCTTTCCTCATCGATCTTCACCCGCGATATGCAGGAATCGGAACGGTTCCTGTCGTCGGAAGGTTCCGATTGCGGCATTGCCAATGTCAATATCGGCACCTCGGGTGCGGAAATCGGCGGGGCCTTCGGCGGTGAGAAGGAAACCGGCGGCGGCCGTGAATCCGGTTCGGATGCGTGGAAGGCCTATATGCGCCGCGCCACCAACACCATCAACTACTCCAAGGCGCTGCCTTTAGCGCAGGGCGTTTCGTTCGATATCGAATAATCGACCCTCCAATCGCATCGGCGACAGAGAAATTGATCCACCATGCCGGCGCGGCGTCATCCGCGCCGGCCTTTCCATTTGATGGGGCAGACGGGAACGTCCGCGACAATTTGCGGAAAAGAAGCATTTGCGCGGAATTTTATTCCCGCAATATCGCTCATATTGAATTATCGTCTCTCTATCGTTTTAGTGGAAAACCCTAGCATTGCTCCATATCGTGAACCGGCCAGAGGGGCTGGTGACAAGGAGATGAAATGCCAGCCATCACCCGCCGTGCGCTTTCCGCCAGCCTTTTTGTTGCAGCCGCATTCTCCGTCCTGCCGCTGCAGGCGCAGGCGGCGGAAGAGCTGAAGATCGGTTACCAGAAAACCGGCCTGCCGGTTATCGCCCGCCAGCAGGGCGTCATCGAAAAGGCGCTCGAGGCTAAGGGCGTGAAGGTTTCCTGGGTCGAATTCACCGCAGGCCCGCCGCTGGTGGAGGCTTTGAATGTCGGCTCCATCAATGTCGGCTGGACGGGCGATGCGCCGCCGATCTTCGGGCAGGCGGCGGGTTCGGCCATCGTTTATGTCGCGGCTCTTCCCTCTAACGGCAAGGGCGAGGCGATCTTCACCAAGCCTGAAAGCGGTATCAAGTCGGTCGCCGATTTGAAGGGCAGGAAGGTCGGCGTCGGCAAAGGCACCAGCGCCCACAATCTGCTGGTCGCGGCGCTGGAGAAGAACGGCCTGAAATTCAGCGATATCGAGGTGGTCTATCTCAGCCCTGCCGATGCCGCGGCCGCTTTCGCCAGCGACAAGATCGACGCCTGGGCGGTCTGGGATCCCTTCTACGCGATCGCCGAAACCCGCTACAAGCCGGTGACGCTTGCCCGCACCAGCGATGTTCTTGCGGTCAGCACCTATTTCCTCGCCAATCGCGATTATGCCAAATCCCATGCGGACACCATCAACACCACCATCGATGCGCTGGGCGAGGCGGCGAAATGGTCCGCCGCCAACCGCGACAAGGTTGCCGCCGCTCTGCACGAGGTGACGGGCGTTCCGCTGGAGGCGCAGACGCTGGCCGCGAACCGCTCGGAATTCGGCATTACCAAGATCGATGACAAGATCGTCGCCAGCCAGCAGGAAACCGCCGACCGCTTTTATCGTCTTGGCCTGATCCCGAAACAGATCAGCATCAAGGATGCCGTCTGGTCGGGCGCGACCAACTGAGCCGGAGGAAACGCCGTGAGCACCGGAAAGCGTATCGAGATTGGCGGCATCACAGGCTGGCTGCTCCCCGCACTCATTCTTGCAGGCTGGGAGGCGGCGGCGCGCGCCGGTCTGATTTCCGCCAATGTGCTTCCGGCCCCTTCCGCTGTCGCGGAAGCCTTCTGGCGGCTTTTGCTCTCGGGTGAGCTTGTCGCCAATATCGGCGTCAGTTCCGCCCGCGCACTCGCCGGTTTCGCCATCGGCGGTTCCATCGGCTTCATCTTCGGGCTGGCGAACGGCCTGTCCAGATTTTCCCGCAGCTTCACCGACACCACGCTGCAGATGATCCGCAACATTCCGCATCTGGCGCTCATTCCGCTCGTCATCCTGTGGTTCGGCATCGATGAGGAAGCGAAGCTCTTTCTCGTCGCGCTGGGGGTGTTTTTCCCGATCTACATCAACACGCTGCTCGGCATTCAGGGTGTCGATCCGCAACTGGTGGAGATGGGCCGCACTTATGGCATGTCGCCCTTCACGCTTTTCCGGCGGGTCATTCTGCCCGGTGCGCTGCCTGCCATTTTCACCGGCCTGCGTTATGCGCTCGGCATCATGTGGCTGACCTTGATCGTGGCGGAAACCATCTCTTCTTCCTCCGGCCTCGGCTACATGGCCATGCAGGCGCGCGAGTTCTTGCTGATCGATGTCGTCGTGCTGTCGATCCTCATCTATGCGCTTCTCGGCAAGCTGGCCGACAGTTTCGCCCGCTTCCTCGAAAGCATCTTCCTGCAATGGCATCCAGCCTTCAAGAAAGTCTGAGGTAACCCATGTCGACCGGTAATGTGACGACGCTGAGACGCCCTGATACCCCGCCATCCCCTCCGTCTCAGGCAAAGATCGAACAACGCGATAAGTCGACTGAAGGCAAGGTCGCCGTCAGCTTCCGCAACGTCACGAAGAGCTTTGGTGACAAGCAGGTTCTGCGCGGCATCGATCTCGATGTGCGGGAAGGCGAATTTCTGGCCGTCATCGGCAAAAGCGGCTGCGGCAAGAGCACGCTCCTGCGTATTCTGGCCGGTCTCGACACGCCGACGACCGGAACCGTCTCGAAAGACCCATCGAGCCGCACCCGCATGATGTTTCAGGAGCCGCGCCTGCTGCCGTGGGAGCGTATCGCGAATAACGTCTCCGTGGGGCTGACCGGTATCGCCAAAGGTGAGGGTTCGAAGGAACAGGCCCTTGCGATTCTCGATGAGGTGGGCCTGAAGGACCGGGCGGGCGAATGGCCCTATGTGCTCTCGGGCGGCCAGAAGCAGCGCGTGGCGCTGGCGCGCGCGCTGGTCGCCCATCCGCAGATCCTGGCACTGGATGAGCCGCTTGGCGCGCTCGATGCACTTACCCGCATCGAAATGCAGCTTCTGCTGGAGCGCATCTGGCGCAAGCAGAAATTCACCGCCGTGCTCGTCACCCATGATGTTTCCGAGGCCGTCGCTCTCGCGGATCGCATCGTCGTCATCGATGAGGGGCGCATCGCGCTCGATCTCGATGTGAAACTGCCGCGCCCGCGCCGCCACGGCACGGCGGAATTTGCAAGACTGGAAGAGCAGGTTCTGAACCAGCTCTTCGGCCGTGGTGATGTCAGCGGATAAAGAATGAACCGGCAGGACCGAGACCCTGCCGGACGATATCATCAGCCAATGCTCATCAGGCTGGCATTGCCGCCGGCGGCTGTCGTGTTGACGCTCACGGAGACTTCTTCGACCAGCCAGTCGAGAGTATAGGGCTGGCTTTCACTGGTAAGCGCTTTCGTTGTCGCGGCCTGAACGAGAACGAGCGGGCCGGGAAGTGCGGCGATCTTTTTGTTGACCGCCACGATACGCTCCGCATCGCCCTCGACCAGTGCGCCGGCGAAGGGACCGGACTTTGCCCAGTCATCCGCCCAGACAATCCGTGAGGTCACGGTTGCGGGCAGTCCGTAAATGGATTTTTCCAGCCCCGACGCATTGTCGATGACAACCGAGTTACCCGTGGAAAGCGCCGCGGCAAGCTGGCGGTAAAGCCCCTGTTCAGTGGCCGGCACCAGCAGGATTTTGCCGCGTGGATGCAGCGCATAGACGTTGCGTTCGCCGACAGGACCCGCGAGTTCGGTTTCGAAGCCAAGGCCGGAAAGTGCTGCCGCCTGCCGTGCGGCTTCGGCCGCGACGGTTTCGCCGTTTTCGTCCAGCCAGCGGGCGAGATCGACGGCTGCCTGATCCTGCTGGCTCGCAACGCGGTCGATCCTCGGCGCTTCCTGCGTCATGCGGCCGAGATAGAGCGGGCCGCCAGCCTTGGGGCCGGTGCCGGAAAGGCCGCGTCCGCCAAAGGGCTGTACGCCGACCACCGCGCCGATGATGTTGCGGTTCACATAAAGATTGCCGGCAGCGACACGCGACAGGACGTGCTGGATCGTATCGTCAAGACGTGTATGCAGGCCGAAGGTCAGGCCATAGCCGGTGGCGTTGATCTCGTCGATCAGCCGGTCGAGATTGTCACGCTTGAAGCGGATGACATGCAGCACCGGCCCGAAGACTTCGCGCTTCAGATCGGCGAGCGACTTCATCTCGATGATGGTCGGCGGCACGAAGGTGCCCTTGCCGGTTTCGCCAGCAAGCTCGATCTGTTCGATCCGGTGGCCGAGCCCGCGCATGCCCTCGATGTGCTTTTCGATGATGCCCTTCGCCTCGGCGGTGATGACAGGGCCGACATCGACGGAAAGCCGGTCGGTACGGCCGATGCGCAGCTCATGCAGCGCGCCCTTCAGCATGGTCAGCGTGCGATCCGCCACATCTTCCTGCAGGCAGAGAATGCGCAGCGCCGAACAGCGCTGGCCGGCGCTGTCGAAGGCGGAGGCGATAACGTCGGCGACGACCTGCTCGGCAAGTGCGGAGGAATCGACGATCATGGCATTCTGGCCGCCGGTTTCGGCAATCAGCGGGACCGGCTGGCCATTGGCCAGAACCCGGCCGGCAAGCTGGCCCTGAATGAGCCGCGCCACTTCCGTCGAGCCCGTAAACATCACGCCGGCTGTAAGGGGTGAACCGACAAGTGCGGCTCCCGTCTTGCCGTCGCCCGGCAGAAGCTGCACGGCGTCCTGCGGAACGCCGGCCTCATGCAGCAGACGCACGCCCTGAGCCGCGATCAGCGGCGTTTCTTCGGCAGGCTTTGCCAGAACCGGATTGCCGGCAACCAGCGCCGCCGTCACCTGGCCGATGAAGATGGCGAGCGGGAAGTTCCACGGGCTGATGCAGACGGCCGGGCCGAGCGGCGTTTCGCCGGCCTTGAAATTCCGGCGGGCTTCCGCTGCGTAATAACGCAGGAAGTCGATCGCCTCGCGCACCTCGGCAATGGCGTTTGGCATGGATTTCCCCGCCTCGCGCATGATGAGGCCGAGCAGGGCGGGCATTTCGGCCTGCATCGCATCGGCGGCGCGCTCCAGGCAGGCGGCGCGTTCTTCCACCGGGGTGGAAGGCCAGTTCGAGGCTGACGCCCGCTGCATCGCGGCTTCGACATCGGCTTGCGTCGGTTCGGTCACATGGCCGACGATATCATTGTGGTCGCCGGGATTGAGAACCGGGCGCGTGTTGCCACCTGCCTGTGGCGCCGTGGCTTTCCATTCGGTCGCAGCGCCCGCCTTCAGGATTTTGTCCAGTGCGGAGAGCGTCGTTTCACTGGAGAGGTCGAGGCCGGCGGAATTTTTGCGTTCCGGCCCGAACAGGCCTTCGGGGGCGGCGATGCGGTCGTGGCGCGCGCCGGGAACGGCATAGGCCTTGACCACCGCAACCGGGTCTTCAAGCAGGGAATCCACCGGCACGGCGGGGTCGGCAATGCGGTTGACGAAAGAAGAGTTCGCACCGTTTTCCAGCAGGCGGCGGACCAGATAGGCCAGCAGCGTCTCATGGGTGCCGACGGGGGCGTAGAAACGGCAGGGCCGGTCGAGCTTTTTCTTGCCGACGACTTCGCTGTAAAGTGGTTCGCCCATGCCATGCAGGCACTGGAACTCGTAGTCGCCGAGTTTGAAGTCTGGACCGGCGAGATGGTAGATCGTCGCCATGGATTGGGCGTTATGGGTCGCAAACTGCGGGAAGACCAGATCGCGCGCAGCCAGCAGCTTGCGGGCGCAGGCGATGTAGGAGACGTCGGTGTGGACCTTGCGGGTGAAAACCGGGAAGTCTTCCAGCCCTTCCACCTGTGCGCGCTTGATTTCCGCGTCCCAATATGCGCCCTTGACGAGGCGCACCATGATGCGGCGGCCCGCACGGCGGGCGAGATCGATGATGTAATCCAGAACGAAGGGGCAGCGGCGGCCATAGGCCTGCACGACGAAACCGAGGCCGTTCCAGCCCGCAAGGTCCTTATCAAGCGCCAGCTCTTCCAGAAGATCGAGCGACAGTTCCAGCCGGTCCGCCTCTTCGGCATCGATATTGAGGCCGATATCGTATGTCTTGCTCAGCAGCATCAGCGATTTGACGCGCGGCAAAAGCTCCGCCATCACCCGCTCGGCTTGGGCGCGGGCGTAACGCGGATGCAGCGCCGAAAGCTTGATGGAAATGCCGGGCCCGCCATAGATGCCACGGCCGGCTGAGGCCTTGCCGATGGCGTGGATGGCGTTTTCGTAATCCTTGTAATAACGCTCCGCATCCTTCGCCGTGGTCGCGGCCTCGCCCAGCATGTCGTAGGAATATTGGAAGCCCTGTTCTTCCAGCGGCTTCGACCGCTTGATCGCTTCGCCGATCGTCTCCCCGGTCACGAATTGCTCGCCCATCATGCGCATGGCCATGTCGATGCCACGGCGGATGACGGGTTCGCCGGCCCGGGCGATCAGCTTGGTGAGCGCCGCCGAAAGGCCGCTGTCATTGACCGTCGAGGTCAGTTTGCCGGTGATGACGAGCCCCCAGGTTGCGGCATTGACGAAGAGCGAACGCCCGCCGCCAATATGGGACTTCCAGTCACCGCGCGCGATCTTGTCGCGGATCAGCGCGTCGCGGGTGGCGGTGTCGGGAATGCGCAGCAGCGCTTCGGCAAGGCACATCAGCGCCACGCCCTCATGGCTGGAAAGCGAATATTCCTGCACAAGCCCCTCGACGCCGGTGCCCTTGGTCTTGGCACGCAATGCCTCGATCAGTTTTCGGGCAGTGTCGCGAATGGCTTTCGCCTCTTCAGCCGTCACCGTTGCCGCGTCGAGCAGTGGCGCAAGGCATTCTTCTTCGGGGCGGCGATAGGCGGCGGTGATTGCCTTGCGTAGCAGGCTCTGTTCGCGCACCGGCGGTGCAAAATTCTGGAAGATACCGTTCGCCATTACACCGGCGTTGCTTGCACCATCGGCCATTCTGAAAATCCTGAAAAAGCTGTTGAAGACAGACCGTCGGCGGCAGCGTGTCCTCCGCCCGCCGCTTGTCATCCTGTCGCAGACAATATCATCATCGCAGAAATTGCTATGGCCCTATTTTCAGGATAAAACAGGCAATATGAACTTTTATTTTTCAGATTTGGCGTGAAATCACATGGCAAACAGTCAGAAAACAGACGGTCTGGACCACTTCGATCTCAAGATTCTCGAGGCGCTCAGCGAGGATGGGCGCATGTCCGTTCTGCAATTGTCGAAAAGGGTAGGCCTTTCCAAGACGCCCTGCCAGACGCGGCTGAAGCGGCTGGTGGATGAGGGCTATATTCTCGGCTTCCGCGCCATGCTCAACCCGGAGAAGCTCGGCGTCGATCACATCGCCTTCGCTGAGGTGAAACTCTCCGATACGCGGGAAAAGGCGCTGGAGGAGTTCAACACGGCGGTGCGCAAGATCAAGGAAGTGGAGGAGTGCCACATGATCGCCGGCGCCTTCGATTATCTTCTGAAGGTGCGCACCAGCGATATCCGCAAATACCGAAGGGTACTCGGTGAGAAGATCTCCAGCCTGCCATCCGTCTCCAACACCTCGACATTCGTGGTCATGCAATCGGTGAAGGAAACCGGCATCTGAAAAGCGGACATAAAAAAACGGGCAGGCGACTGCCTGCCCGTTTTGGCTGTTCGGTTTTCTCAGCGCGCCGTGGCTGCGGCGGTGACCGCGCTCATCTGCGCGTCCGGACCAAACTCGTTTTCGTTTTCAATGCCCAGCAATTCCTGCAGGCGCAGTCTTGCACGGCTGACACGGCTCTTGATCGTGCCGACCGGGCAGCCGCAGATTTCGGCGGCTTCCTCATAGGCAAAACCCGAGGCGCCGATCAGCAGGATGGCTTCACGCTGGTCATCCGGCAACTTTGCGAGTGCTGCCCGGAAATCCTGAAGATCCACCGAACCATGCTGTTCGGGCGGGACTGACAGGCGCGAGGTATAGACCCCGTCCGTATCCTGCACCTCACGGCCGGATTTGCGGATCTGGCTATAGAACTCGTTGCGCAGGATCGTCACCAGCCATGCGCGCATGTTGGTGCCCGGCTGGTAGCTGTCCTGTTTGGCCCAGGCCTTCATGATCGTGTCCTGCACGAGGTCGTCAGCACGATCCCTCGAGCGGATGAGCGATATAGCGAATGCCCGCAGGTTTGGCAGCGCCGCCAGCATTTCCCGCTTGAAATTGTATTCTGTCTGCTCTGGCTCTTTCGCCATCATTCCTCCGAAGCCTTGGCTTTGGCTTTATTTTCGGCTTCATCGAGTTTCTCGAGAAGATCGAGGAATTTGTCAGGGATGCCCTCTTCCTGAACGGCATCGTAGAGCTCCCTGAGCTTACGGGAAATCACCGCCCGCCCGGAGTGCGGGACCTGGGGGGCGGCTGGATTGTCCGGAGATTCTTGGTCCGATTGAAATATGTTCATAACGTCCGGTATTCCTTTTGTGTCGTGGCAAATAATGCGCGGTAAAAAAAATAGTTCCGGCGATCCGGAACTATTTTTGCGATGCGCACGTTGCTATCGTGGGTTTGCGCTGCAGACCGCATGAAAGGGGAGAATTCCATGTCAGTTTCTACACGCATCGCACCGCACCTGCCATATCTGCGCAGGTTCGCGCGTGCCGTTTGCGGCTCTCAATCCACGGGCGATGCCTATGTTGCGGCAACACTCGAAGCTCTGATCGCCGATATCAGCATTTTTCCGCAGACAAGCGGCGATCGCGTTTCGCTCTATCAATTGTTCGTATCGATCTTTAGTTCCGTCACGATCAATATTAAGACCGATGAAAACCTGTCTGGATGGGAAAAACGCGCCTCGGCCAACCTCTCCGCCGTGCCGGCGCTGGCCCGTCAGGCTTTCCTTTTGACGACTGTTGAAGAATTCACGCCATCGGAAACCGCAGAGGTTCTGAAGGTCTCCGAAGATCAGGTCGGCAAGCTGATCGATGAGGCGGCGTCTGAAATCGCCCGGCAGGTGGCGACCGATATCATGATCATCGAGGACGAGCCTCTGATCGCCATGGATATCGAACAGATGGTCACCGATCTCGGCCACCGTGTCACGGGCATTGCCCGCACCCACACGGAAGCGCTCGAGCTCTTCCATCGCACCCAGCCGAAGATGATCCTCGCCGATATTCAGCTCGCCGATGGCAGCTCCGGTCTCGACGCGATGAAGGACATCCTGCAGATGACCACCCTCCCGGTGATCTTTATCACGGCTTTCCCCGAACGTCTTCTGACGGGCGAGCGGCCGGAGCCGACCTTCCTTGTGACGAAGCCGTTTAATCCGGACATGGTGAAAGCGCTCATCAGCCAGGCTCTGTTTTTCAACGAAAGCTCACGCGTGGCGGCGTGAATTTTGCCGAAACCGCGGACTGACCGGGAACCAGTCTGGTGCCCGGACGTTGGCGGTTACGGTCGTGGGGCTGCCCCGCGGCTTTCTGCAAGGAGATGAATTTGCATCGGCTGGCATGGCATAACGCGGAGAGGAACGAAAGCGAACTTCACGACTCGCTCGTCCTCGCCTTGCTCGATTCGGGTGAGACAGTCATGCTTCAGGACTGGAACCGCGACTATATATTCGTGGCCAATCTGCCTGATGTCTGGAAACTTCCGGCAGATTCCCACCCGACAGATGAAAATCTGTTTGGCAACGATCTGTCAGCGCGGCTTGCCGAACTCAAGAAGGACATGCACACCGTGGGCAGCCGCGGCATGCTGGAAGTCAATGCCGGCAATGATCGCGTCTTCCAGTTTCAGGTCCATTCCACCTTCAACCAAACGGACCAGGTGGTGATGAAAACCACCATTCGCGAGGTGACGGCGGAAAGGCGGCGCGAGCAGCTTCTTCGCTCGCTGTTGCGTGAAGTCAGCCACCGCTCCAAGAACCTGCTGGCGATCATCCAGAGCCTTGCCGGGCAGACAGCCCGCTTCAGCCTCACCAAGGATGATTTCCTGCGCAAGTTCCGGGGGCGGCTGCACGCTCTTGCCCAAAGTCAGGATCTCATCACGGATTCAGACTGGCGGGGGGCGCGTATATTCGAGTTGCTGCGCCAGCAATTTGATCTCTACGTGCCGGAATATCCGAACCTCATCCATATGGAAGGGGAGAACCTTCTCCTCAACCCGAATGGTGCGCTCTATATCGGACTTGCGTTCCATGAGCTGGTTGTCAACACCGTCAGCCATAGCGGCAATCTTGCCTACCACCCGCCCATAACCCTGCAATGTCGCCAGGAGGGTGATTTTTATGTCGTCGAATGGAATGAGCCGATGATGCCGTCGAAAGAGCCGACGGAGGCCCGGCGCGGCAGCTTCGGCAGCGTCGTGCTGGAAAAGGTGGTTCCGTCCGCATTGGGGGGAAGCGCCGAGTATGAGTTGACGCCCGAACGGATCGTCTACCGGCTGAGATTTCCCTCCGGCGACAGCGCGGACGCCTGAAATCAGTCTGCTCCTCGAAGAGCCGATCTAACTTCCATTTCGTGAAGATAAAAAGCAAAAAGCACGGCCCATGAAAGAGCCGTGCTATTTTTATGACAGGTTTTCAGGGGTGAAACCTGTTTATTTTCAGCCAAGCTTCAGGCGGGGACGGGGGAATTGCTTGGCCTGCAGTAAAAACACCCATGGCCGGATTCGGTTCCCGAAAAATGCGTTTTTTTAACATTACGCAAGATATCAGCCATTTTGCGCTGCTTTTTGCTGTCCGCATGGCGGAGACGGTTCGCCAACGGGCGGCCTCAATGCGTGCCCGTCTGTTCCGATCGTTTGGGCGTGAAATAACGGATCGGCGCTTCCAGAGACCACTCGAAGCCGGATTCGCGATATTCCGTCACCACCTGCCCGCCGAATGCGCCTTCCGCATGCCTTTTGATGACCGTGGTGCCGAAGCCCTTGCGGCTTGGCTCTCTCGCCGGTGGTCCACCCGTTTCAGTCCAAACGAGATGGATCATCTGCCGACCGTCCTTTTCAAGTGACCGCCAGCGCACCGTGATTTTTCCTGATGGAGCCGACAATGCACCATATTTGATGGAGTTCGTTGTCAGCTCGTGGATCACCAGGCCGAAATTCTGCGCCGCTTCCGGGGAGAGCATGAAATCATCTCCCACCAGCACGACGCGCTGCGCCACGGTGCCGAAAACATCGAGGTGGGTCTCGATCAGCTTGCGGATAGGCAGGCCCTGCCATTGAACCTCCGCCAACGCCCGGATCGACATTCCAAGACCACGCAGGCGGTGATCCACCTCCTTCTGGAATTCCGGAATGCTTTTATTCTCGCGTCCCAATTGCCGTATCATCGCCTGAACCAGCGTCAGAATGTTCTTGGAACGGTGCACCAGTTCGTGCAGCAGCAATTGCAGCCGCTCTTCCGACTGGCTTCTGTCGAAGGAAGCGTTGGAGAGTGCGATGGCGACCTGGTTGGCTTCCTTTATCTTGGTATCGACAGGAGCGACGATTTCGCCTTCGCCGATGCGCTCGGCCATCAGCGTCAGGTCACGAATGGAGCTGCGCAATTGCCGGCCGACCAGATAGGCGCCGCCAATGGCGATCAGCACCAGCACAAGGCTGCCGATCATCATCTGTCGCCATGTGTCCACCAGCACGGCCTGGCTTGCTGCAAGCGGCCCCCACATCACGGTCTTCCATTGCCATCCCGGCAATTGGGCATAGGCGTAGAGATTACCTTTGCCGTCAAAAAAATTGCCGCTGAAGGCCTGCATTTCCGAGAGTACGTCAGGATTGACGAAGGGTTTGCCCACTTCCGCCTCCTCCTGCGCGCTGGAAACGACGACGCGATTGGTCCCGTCGATAATGGCGACCGCCCAGTTGCGCGGCAGGTTTTCCGTGGAGATCAGCCGGCTGAGGTCGCTGGCGTTCTGCGTCAGGATCAGGGCATCCCCGGCCGAATCCAGTTCCGGGCCAAGCGGCATGGTAACGTTGAACACCCATTCCTTGCTGGTCGCGCCGAAAAACATGTCCGAGACGGTGATGCGACGGGAGTCGACCGCCCTGGCGAGATTTGCTCCCTCCGGCACCTTGCTGAGCGGCTGGCCATAGGGCACCCGGGTGTTGAGACGCTGCTGGCCGTCCTTGGTGGCGAGAATGGCGTAGAGGCCTTCCCGCTTCAGGCTGTCTGCGACGCGTCCCTGAAATGCGGCAAGGTTGCCGCTCTCAAGTTCCGGAAATTGCGACAGGAGATTGAGCGAGGTGGCTATTTCCTGCAGGCGGCGGTCGATGTTACGGGAGACCACCCGCACATCCTCGATGGTTTCCCGTTGCAGGTCGTCACGTTTTTCCGCCTCGAGGCGGAGCATCAGATAGCCGCCGAAAAGAATGAGCGGGAGCGTGATGACGGTCGCCATCACCACCAGATAGGTGCCGATGGAGGCGGTCGGAAAAAAATTCGCACTGCGCCGACGCAAAGCCGAGATCATGTCTTTCAGTCTGTCGCCGGGTCGAGGCATACAAAAAACTCCGGCAGTTATGGCATTGTTACGACACGGATAATACCGTGCCGTCCCCCTTTAGCAATGCCTGATTTTTACCTTCGGTTGTTGCGGCAGGCCACAATTGCGTCGGCGTGATTGAAAAAATCGGAACTATTTCAACGACCAACCCGTTTGCCAGACGAACCGGCCGAGAAGCGGACATGAAATTCATCCCCGCCGGCCAGTCGAGAACGATGAAAGGAAGGTACGAAATGGCTAAGAAACTTACGATACTCGTCACCGCCGCCCTGATGGGCACGACGGCTTTCGCGCCGCTGGCCATCGCTCAGGGCACCACCCAGCCTGCGCCGGCAAATCCGAGCGCGCAGACTGAGCCGGCAGCTCCTGCCACCCCGATGACGCCTGCGGCTCCTGCGGCCAATGACAGCGCGGCTGCAACGACGGGCGGCGCCTATCTGACCGAACAGGGCGAAACGCAGGTCAGCGCCAACGACTATATCGGCAAGTCGGTCTATACAGCGGCCGATGAAAGCATCGGTAACGTCACCAACCTGATCATGGAAGAAGATGGTGGTCTCGTTGCGGCTGTGATTGGCGTCGGCGGCTTCCTGGGCATCGGCGCAAAGGACGTTGCCGTTCCCATGGACAAGGTAACGATGACGCGTAATGCGCAGGACGGCACGATCCGCCTGACGACGACGGAAACGGCGGAAACGCTGAAGGCCGCTCCCGAATTCAAGACGCTGGAACAGAAGGCCAGCGAAAAGAATGCGGCAGTACCGGCGGCTCCCGACAGCACGACGACGTCCGCCACAAAGCCCTGATCCCCATACCTGGGAGGCAGGAGCGGGACCGGCTTTGATGAGCCGCCCGCGGGAGGCACCGGCCAGAAGGCCGGTGTCTTTTTTGTATCTGGCCGCTGATTATTCAGTCACCGGCATTGCGGGAGGAATGCCACGCCCAGGCGGATCTGATGATATCGGACAGGGAATAACGCGGTTCCCAGCCCAGAACCTCTTTAGCCTTGTCATTATTGGCGACAAGCGTCGTGGAATCGCCGTCGCGGCGTCCTGTATATTCAACGGGGAAGGGGCGGCCGGAAACTTCCGAAATCGCCGTCAGCAGTTCCTTCACTGTCGTTCCGGTGCCGGTGCCGAGGTTGAGTTCGACGGTTTCTCCGCCATCCAGCAGATAATCCACGGCCCGCACATGCGCATCTGCAAGGTCGAGAATGTGAATGTAGTCGCGCACGCAGGTGCCGTCGCGCGTGTCGTAATCCGTGCCGAACACCTTGAAGCCCTGACGCCTGCCGAGCGCCGCCTCGATGGCCAACGGGATCGCATGGGTTTCCGGCTTGTGCCACTCGCCGATGCGGCCCTCGAAATCCGCGCCTGCGGCATTGAAGTAGCGCAGCATGACGGAGCGCAGCCCCTTATAGGTGCTGTAATCCTTCAGCGCCTGCTCCACCACCCATTTGGTGCGGCCATAGGGGTTAATCGGCGCCTGCCGGTGCGTCTCGTCGATCGGCACCTGTTCCGGCAAACCGTAGGTGGCGCAGGTGGAGGAGAAAACGAACGACGTGACACCGGCATCAATGGCGGCGGAGAGCAGGTTGAGCGAGCCGATGACGTTGTTGTCGTAGAAAGCCACGGGCTGCTTGACCGATTCACCGACTTCGATCAGGGCGGCGAAGTGGAGAACGGCTTCCGGCCGGTGTTTGGCGAAGACTTCGTCCAGCCGCGCCCGGTCGCGAATATCGCCCTGTTCGAAGGGTCCCCAGCGGACGAATTCCTCATGGCCGTTGGACAGATTGTCGAAAACGACAGGTTCATATCCTCGCTCAGACAGGAGAAGGCAGGTGTGCGAACCGATATAGCCGGCACCGCCGACAACAAGGACTTTCTTCTTCATCAATTGCCTTTCAGAAAATTACGGACGCGCCGAGACTGCCCGAGACTGTATGTCACTTTGTTCAAATAAGGGCGGCGTGGCGCAGGACGCCATCAACCAGTCTATCCTTCGCGGGTAACATAAAAAAAACCGCGCATCCATGGTCTGGATGCGCGGTTTGCCTTGACGTGTCGCCAAGAAATTACTTGGACTTTTTCGTATTGACCCTGGTGGCCAGAAAACCCGCCGCAACAGCGACGGCGAGCGTGGCATAGGGGCGTGCCTGGATCGCCAGCGTCAGCAGCGATTGCAGGGCCAGCGGCGCTGCGGCAAGCGGCGCTGCCGTCAAAGGTGCGACGGCCGGCCGTGCGGCATAGACCCTCGGGCGTTTGACGATCGCCAGCGCCACCAGCATGATAACGCCGAGCAGGAATGCCGTGCCGGCTACGACGAGCGCCGCGGGGCCTGCGCCCACATGCCGGGCAAGATAGATGGACCCCGCCACCACGGCGGCGATGAAGGCGATCAGAAAGAATATCCCGGTCAGAACCGACAGGATTATGGTCGCGCGCAATCGCCTTGTGACGACGCGGCCTTCGCGCTGGGTCTCCCCCAGATAGACCAGCAATGCCTCAAGCATGAGCGCGGCCTTATCGACGCGTCAGAAGGGCGAGCACGAAACCGACGCCGACGGCGATGCCGAGCGATTGCAGCGGGTTCTTCTGGACGTGGTCGGTCAGATTGTCGTTCAGCGTGGAGATTTCGCTGCGGACGCTGTCGGCCATTTCGCCGGACGCGGTCAGCGCGTCATCGGCTACACGGGCTGCCTGCGCCTTCAGTTCGTGCGATGCTCCGACGCCGAGCGCCTTCACGCTCTTGGCAAGATTTGCCAGATCTTCGCGAAGCTGAGCGAGCTGCGCCGCCACATCGGCTGCATCACCGTTTTCGAGGGATTGCTGGATCTTGTCATTTACGCTGCTACGCACGCTTGCCATAGGTGAAGTCCTTCCTGAACATCGTTTATGGGAATGGCGGCATGTTACAGACTGCCACCGCTCACGAACCTTCGTTACGGCGGCCGAAACACCCGCCTGTCCGCCATTCAAACGCGCCCATGCCGGCTTGGTTCCGCAAGGGAAGGTGTTTTCTTCACAGGCATTTCGGCTCGGGGGCAAATTTCCGGGAATTCGGTGCCGGACATTTGTTTTCCTGTCACAAGCATCATATAAGGCCCATCATCGAGACGTACCTTGACTTCAATCAATATGTGAAACGACATGCTCCAGACGCCCTATTACCTCATCGACAAGACAAAACTTCTTCGCAATATGGAGAAGATTGCCCATGTGCGGGAAAAATCCGGCGCCAAGGCGCTCTTGGCGCTGAAGTGCTTCGCCACATGGTCGGTGTTCGATTTCATGTCGCAATATATGGATGGCACCACCTCGTCGTCGCTTTATGAAGTCCGTCTCGGCCGTGAGAAATTCGGCGGTGAAACGCACGCCTATTCGGTCGCCTATGCCGATTATGAAATCGACGAGGTGATTGCCAATGCCGACAAGATCATCTTCAATTCGATCGGTCAGCTCGAGCGTTTCGCGGACAAGGCTTCCGGCATCACGCGCGGTCTGCGCCTCAACCCGCAGGTCAGCTCCTCTAGCTTCGATCTCGCCGATCCCGCCCGTCCCTTCAGCCGCCTCGGCGAATGGGATGTCGCCAAGGTCGACAAGGTCATGGACCGTATTTCCGGTTTCATGATCCACAATAATTGCGAAAACGGTGATTTCTCGCTGTTCGACCGCATGTTGACGCAGATCGAGGAAAAATTCGGATCGCTGTTGTCGCGTGCGGAATGGGTCAGCCTCGGCGGCGGCATTCATTTTACGGGCGACAATTATCCGCTCGACCAGTTCTGCGACCGTTTGCGCGCCTTCTCGGAAAAATACGGCGTGCAGGTCTATCTGGAGCCGGGCGAAGCCTCGATCACCAAGAGCACGACGCTGGAAGTGACGGTTCTCGACACGCTGTTCAACGGCAAGAACCTCGCCATCGTCGACAGCTCGATTGAAGCGCATATGCTTGATCTGCTGATCTACCGCGAAACCGCCAAGGTTTCTCCGAACGAGGGCGAGCATCCCTATATGGTCTGCGGCAAGTCCTGCCTCGCCGGCGATATTTTCGGCGACTTCCGCTTCGACAAGGAGCTGAAGGTTGGCGATCGCATCTCCTTCCAGGACGCGGCCGGTTACACCATGGTCAAGAAGAACTGGTTCAACGGCGTGAAGATGCCGGCGATCGCCATCAAGGAACTCGACGGCACCGTGCGCGCCGTTCGTGAATTCGACTTTGCCGATTTCGAGCAAAGCCTGTCTTAAACCCTGTTTCAACATCCAACGAAGCTCATCCCTGCGGGGAAAAGGAGGCATCACCTGAAATGAAGAAGAACGTTCTGATCATCGGCGCCGGTGGCGTAGCACAGGTCGTGGCGCATAAATGCGCCCAGAACAGCGATGTATTGGGAGACATTCATATTGCGTCACGGACTTTGGAAAAGTGCCGCAAGATTGTCGAGTCCGTACGCGAAAAGAAGAGCCTCAAGACAGATGTGAAGCTTGAGGCCCATGCGCTTGACGCGATGGATATCGAGGCGACGAAAGCCTTGATCAAAAAAACCGGCGTGGAAATCGTCATCAATGTCGGTTCGGCTTTCGTCAACATGTCCGTTCTTCAGGCCTGCATGGACACGGGTGTTGCCTATATGGACACGGCGATCCACGAGGATCCGACCAAGATTTGCGAGGCGCCGCCGTGGTACGGAAACTACGAGTGGAAGCGTGCCGCAGAATGCAAGGAAAAGGGCGTTACCGCCATTCTCGGCGTCGGTTTCGATCCGGGCGTGGTCAATGCCTATGCCCGCCTTGCCAAGGATGACTATTTCGACAAGGTCACCTCGGTCGATATCGTTGACATCAATGCCGGCAGCCACGGCCGCTGGTTCTCGACCAACTTCGATCCGGAAATCAACTTCCGCGAATTCACCGGCGTCGTTTATTCCTGGCAGAAGGGTGAGTGGCAGACGAACCAGATGTTCGAAGTCGGCCAGGAGTTCGACCTGCCTGTCGTCGGCAAGCAGAAGGCCTATATGACGGGCCATGACGAGGTCCATTCGCTGTCCCGGAACATGGACGGCGCCGATGTGCGCTTCTGGATGGGCTTCGGTGATCATTACATCAACGTCTTCACCGTGCTGAAGAACCTCGGCCTGCTGTCGGAGAAGCCGGTCAAGACGGCTGAAGGCCTTGAAGTCGTGCCGCTGAAGGTGGTCAAGGCTGTCCTTCCCGATCCGTCTTCGCTGGCGCCCGATTATGTCGGCAAGACCTGCATTGGCGATATCGTCAAGGGTATCAAGGACAGCAAGGAACGCGAAGTCTTCATCTATAACGTGGCTGACCACAAGGAAGCCTATGAGGAAGTCGGCTCGCAGGGCATTTCCTACACCGCCGGCGTTCCCCCGGTCGCCGCCGCCATGCTGATTGCAACAGGCGAATGGGACGTGAAGCAGATGGCGAACGTTGAAGAATTGCCGCCGAAGCCGTTCCTCAACCTTCTGAACAAGATCGGTCTTCCGAACCGCATTAAGGACGAAAACGGCGACCGCGCGCTGACGTTCTGATCGATGGCGTTCTGATCTGTCGAGACAAAAAGCCCCGCGAAAGCGGGGCTTTTTTAATGGCGACCTCAGCTTTTGGTGAGCTGCCTTATGAAGAGATGCAGCGTTTTATGCATTGCCTCCGAAGGGGGTTCTGCGCCATGCCATTCCGGAAAATGTCCATCGATTGCCATCCGGGCAAGGCCATAGACCAGTGCGCGAGCGCCCAGTACGAGCTGGTTGAGGTCGAGGCTTGGGGACAGCTGGCCGTTTTCGCGCGCCTGCGTCAGCAGGCTGATCATCAGTCGCCGGATGGCGTCATTCTGCTCACGCAAAATATCGGAAGAACTGAAGTCGATCAGCGTTCGGGAACTTATGACCTCGAAATGCGTCGGGTTGGCCAGCGCCCAGCGTAAATAACCGTGGCCAATAGCCTCAAAGATGACAAGTGGGGTCTCGTCGCCCGCCTGCGCTCTCGCGGTTTCGACGGATTCGGTCAGCCGGTTCATGGCCTGCTCCGCGACAGCTGTCATCAGTGCCGTTTTCGAACGGAAATGCCTGAATGGTGCTCCTGGGGAGACGCCCGCGCGCTTGGCCGCCTCGCGCACGGAGACGTTTTCAGCACCCCGCTCCTCGATGATGGCGATCGTCGCTGCGACAAGTTCATCGACAAGATTTCCGTGGTGGTAGGGCCTGGCTGGCCCCGTCTTTTTATCCTGGCGCTTTTCCATAGGTCTTTGGTTAGCACCGAACCCAGATGTAAGCACTGTTTATTTTCTTGTGTCGAAGTGAATCTTATGTAAGCATCGATTACATTGAGCTATGGAGATTTCAATGCTGCATTTGTTTTTAAGAATCACTCTCGTATTTTCATTCCTTCCGATCGCCGCCGCCCAGGCCGAGGAAAGCCCGAAGCTGGAAATCGTCTGGCCGAAGGCAGGCGATGTCATCGAATTGGGCGATGATCCGGAAGGCGCGATCGACGTCGTCGTGAAAAGCAACTTCAAGCTGCTTCCCGGCGGGAAATGCGGAGGAAACGGCCAATGCGGCCATGTGCACATGAAAATCGACCCCTCGGGCGATACATGCAACATTCCCGGCCGCGCCTATAACAGCATGAACAGCGACTTCGGCGGCGATCTGATCAAGGCCCGTTTTGGACATTGCCCAAGCCCGACCGGGCGGCATGTCATCGGCATTCTGCTGGCCAATGATCACCATCAGCCCGTTCTGGTAGACGGCAAGCCCGTGACGGGGCTTGTCGAAGTGACGACAAAAGACTGATCCGTGGGAGCGGTGTCCACACCGCAGCTTGGCACAATAAAAAAGGTCCCGTGCAAACGGGACCTTTGTCTTGAAAATTCTGAAAGCGGGTGAGTCTTCAACCCTTTGTCGGCTTCGGCCCACGCTTTTCGAAAGGCCTGTCTTTCTTGCCTTCGAATTTCGGCTTGTCGCCGAAGGCCTTTTTCTTTTTCCAGGGCTTGTCTTCAGCCTTGCGGTCATCGCGCGGCGCGCCTGCATTGTCCGATTTGGAGAATTTGCGCTGGGCCTTGGCCGGGCGGGTGTCTTCGCGGACATTGCCGGTCATTTCCGGCTTGCCTTCGAGCGCCTTCAGGCGAATGCCCTTCTCAAGCATCATGTCCTTGCCGATGGCGGAGGTGAAACGGTCGACGGCATCGGCCGCCAGTTCCACGAAGGTCTCCGTCTGCTGCATGCGGATGGCGCCGATATCCTGACGGGTGATCTTGCCGAAACGGCAGAGCATGGGGATGAGCCAGCGCGGCTCGGCGCTCTGCTTGCGGCCGACGGACAGCGAAAACCATGCGCTGTCGGAGAAGTCCGACCGTTCGCGGCGCGGCGCATTGTTTTCGACCGGTTCGAAACTGTCGCGGCGCGGTTTGCGGGTATTGTCCAGCGCGACTTCCGTGATGTCCTCCGGAGCGGAGCGTCCGGCATGGTAAAGACGCACGAAGGCGGCGGCGACTTTCTCCGCACCGTGCTGCTCGAGCAGCTGGGTGACGAAATCGCGTTCGTCCTCGGCGACGGCCTCGGTCAGCGAAGGATCGGCCAGAAGACGGGCGCCGTCGCGCTCGACGATTTCTTCAACGGACGGCGGGCGAACCCATGCCGCGCTGACCTTGGCGCCTTCGAGAAGGCGTTCTGCCTTGCGGCGCTGGTTGATCGGCACCACGACGGCGCTGACGCCCTTCTGTCCGGCACGGCCGGTGCGGCCGGAACGGTGGAGAAGCGTTTCCGAATTGGTCGGCAGGTCGGCGTGGATGACGAGTTCGAGACCCGGCAGGTCGATGCCGCGTGCGGCAACGTCGGTCGCCACGCAAACACGGGCGCGGCCGTCACGCATGGCCTGCAGCGCGTGGGTGCGCTCGTTCTGGGTGAGCTCACCGGAGAGCGCCACGACCGAAAAGCCGCGATTGTTCAAGCGGGCCGTCAGATGGTTGACGGCAGCGCGGGTGGAGCAGAATACGATGGCGTTGCGGGCTTCGTAAAAACGCAGCGCGTTGATGATGGCGTTCTCGCGGTCCGCACCCGTCACCAGCAGGGCGCGATATTCGATATCTACATGCTGCTTCTGTTCGGAAGCGGTGGCGATGCGCACGGCATTTTTCTGGTAACTTTCGGCAAGCTTGGCGATGCTGCGCGGAACGGTGGCCGAGAACATCAGCGTGCGGCGATCGTCGGGCGATTCTTCCAGAATGAATTCCAGATCTTCGCGGAAACCGAGGTCGAGCATCTCGTCGGCTTCGTCAAGCACAACCGCACGGATGGAGGACAGATCAAGTGCATTGCGCTTGATGTGGTCGCAGAGACGACCGGGCGTGCCGACGACGATGTGCGCGCCGCGCTCCAGCGCCCGCCGCTCATTGCGGATGTCCATGCCGCCAACGCAGGAGGCAATGGAAACACCGGCAAACTCATAAAGCCATTCCAGCTCGCGCTTGACCTGCATGGCCAGTTCGCGGGTCGGTGCAATGGCAAGCGCCAGCGGTGCGGAAGCCTGACCGAAACGGGTGTTTTCCGAAAGCAGCGTGGTCGCGAGCGCGATGCCGAAGGCGACCGTCTTGCCGGAACCGGTCTGGGCGGAAACCAGCGCGTCCTTGTCGGCGAGTTCCGGCGACAGCATCGCCTGCTGCACGGGGGTCAAGTCTTTGTAGCCGCGTTTTTCCAACGCCTGCGCGATCGCCGGGGCGATACCCTGGGTGTCTGTCATCTACCGTCTTTCGGATATGAAGCTGCCCGCATCCGCCCGAAACCAATAGGTCCTAAAGTCTCCGGGGCAGCCGATACAGGCCATTTCGGCCATCTGGCCGGTTGCATTGCCGCGCTCATACTGCGAATGGGCCCGTTTGTACAGTGCACTGCGGTACGCTCTTTTGTGGGTGCTTTATCCCGCCGGCGCTTCATCCCGCTATTGTCCGATGCTCACGCTCTAGAAAAAGGCGTACCGCATGGTTCATAAACGGCATTGCGTGCCCCCCGCCTTTTCGCTAAGAGACCCGCAACTTGAGGCTCTTTGTCAGGAAGGGCCGACTGGGTTTGTTCTTGTCCGTCCGTCTCCTGAAGGAGGCGGCGGGAAAATGGGATGGTACTGGTCAAGGCTATGGCTCGCATTGTCATGAAATTCGGCGGCACGTCCGTCGCGAACCTCGAACGCATTCACAATGTCGCACGGCATGTGAAACGCGAAGTGGATGCCGGCCATGAAGTGGCCGTGGTCGTTTCCGCCATGTCCGGCAAAACCAATGAGCTGGTGGACTGGGTGCAGAACGCAGCCAAGGTCGCCGGCGCCAACGCCGCCTCCTTTTTCGACGCGCGCGAATATGACGCGGTCGTCGCATCCGGCGAACAGGTGACATCGGGTCTTCTGGCTATCACGCTGCAATCCATGGGCATCAATGCGCGCTCCTGGCAGGGCTGGCAGATCCCGATCCGCACCGACAATGCGCATGGCGCCGCCCGCATTCTCGAGATCGACGGTTCGGATATCGTCCACCGCATGGGCGAAGGCCAGGTTGCCGTCGTTGCCGGCTTCCAGGGCATCGGTCCGGACAACCGCATCGCGACGCTCGGCCGCGGCGGCTCGGACACATCAGCCGTTGCAATCGCCGCCGCCGTCAAGGCGGATCGCTGCGACATCTACACTGACGTCGATGGCGTTTACACCACCGATCCGCGCATCGAGCCGAAGGCTCGCCGCATGAAGAAGATCGCCTTCGAGGAAATGCTCGAAATGGCGTCTCTCGGCGCGAAGGTTCTGCAGGTTCGCTCGGTCGAGCTTGCCATGGTACACAAGGTGCGCACCTTCGTTCGCTCCAGTTTCGAGGATCCCGATGCGCCGGGCATGGGCGACCTCATCAACCCGCCCGGTACTTTGATTTGTGACGAGGATGAAATCGTGGAACAGGAAGTCGTAACCGGCATCGCCTATGCCAAGGATGAAGCACAGATCTCGCTGCGCCGCGTGGCCGACCGTCCGGGCGTCTCCGCTGCGATCTTCGGGCCGCTGGCGGAAGCGCATATCAATGTCGACATGATCGTGCAGAACATTTCCGAAGACGGTTCGCGCACGGACATGACCTTCACCGTTCCCTCGGGCGACGTCGCCAAGGCGCTCAAGGTTCTCGATGACAACAAGGCCCAGATCGGCTTCGACGTCGCACAGAACGAAACCGGCCTTGCCAAGGTGTCCGTCATCGGTATCGGCATGCGCAGCCACGCCGGCGTTGCCGCCAGCGCGTTCAAGGCGCTTGCCGAGAAGAATATCAACATCAAGGCGATCACCACGTCCGAGATCAAGATTTCGATCCTGATCGACGGCGCCTATGCCGAACTTGCGGTCCGCACTTTGCATTCCGCCTACGGTCTCGATAAGGCTTGAAGCCGAGACATCGGTTCCCGATGCTCCGATTCTTCGGAGTTGCGTTCTTCCGATGTGGCGTTTCATGAAAGCGTGTCCCTTGCGGGACGCGCTTCTCGCGCTATAAATTTTTAAATGACGTTTTGATTCTCGAATATTATGACATTCGGATCGGAAGCGTCGGGGAGCAAACGCGATGAGAGACCTTTCCGCAGGTCCGCGCGTCCTGCTCAAGCGGCTGCGCGAAATGATGGCGGAGCACCTTGAACCGCAGGACCGTCTGGACCAGATCGTCCGTCAGATCGCCGGCAACATGGTGGCGGAGGTTTGCTCGGTCTATGTGCTGCGTTCCGACAGCGTGCTTGAGCTTTATGCCACCGAAGGTCTCAACAAGGATGCCGTGCATCTTGCCCAGCTGAAAATGGGGCAGGGTCTTGTCGGCACGATTGCCGCGTCGGCCCAACCTCTCAATCTTTCCGATGCGCAGGCGCATCCTGCATTCCGCTATCTTCCTGAAACCGGTGAGGAAATTTATCATTCCTTCCTCGGCGTGCCGATTTTGCGCTCCGGTCGCACTCTTGGCGTTCTTGTGGTCCAGAACAAGGCCAGCCGAACATACCGGGAGGATGAAATTGAAGCGCTCGAGACAACCGCGATGCTTATCGCTGAAATAGTGGCGAGCGGCGAGTTGAAAAAGATCACCCGCCCCGGTGTGGAGCTGGACCTCACCCGTGCCGTCTCCATCGATGGCGACGCTTACGGTGAAGGCATCGGTCTTGGCCACGTCGTGCTGCACGATCCGCGCATCGTCGTCACCAATCTCTTGAACGAGGATGCGGATACGGAAATCCGGCGTCTTGCCGATGCCATCGGATCGTTGCGCCTGTCGATCGACGACATGTTGCAGCGCCGCGATGTGCCGACCGAGGGTGAGCACCGCGAGGTTCTCGAAACCTATCGCATGTTCGCCCACGATCAGGGCTGGGTACGCCGCATGGAAGAGGCGATCCGCAACGGCCTGACGGCGGAAGCGGCTGTCGAAAAGGTGCAGAGCGACACCAAGGCGCGCATGATGCGCCTGACCGATCCTTACCTGCGCGAACGCATGCATGATTTCGACGATCTCGCCAACCGGCTGCTGCGCCAGCTCATCGGTTTCGGCGGGCGTGGTCCCGAGCAGGATTTCCCGCTCGACGCCATCGTGCTTGCCCGCGCCATGGGTGCCGCCGAACTCTTGGATTATCCGCGTGAGAAATTGCGCGGTCTTGTGCTCGAAGACGGCGCGGTGACGAGCCATGTCGTCATCGTGGCGCGCGCCATGGGCATTCCGATCATCGGGCAGGCGACGGGCATCGTTGCCCTTGCTGAAAATAACGACCCCATCATCATCGATGGTGATGACGGTCAGGTGCATCTGCGTCCGATGTCGGATTTGCAGCGCGCCTATGAGGAAAAAGTTCGCCTGCGCGCCAAGCGGCAGGAGCAGTTCCGCGCGCTCCGCAATGTCGAGCCGATCACCAAGGATGGCCAGAAGGTCAATCTGAAGATGAATGCGGGCCTGCTTGTGGACCTGCCGCAGCTGGAGGAATCCGGCGCCGATGGCATCGGCCTTTTCCGCACCGAACTGCAATTCATGATCGCCTCCAACATGCCGAAGGGCGAGGAGCAGGAGGCTTTTTACCGCTCCGTTCTGCGGCAGGCGAAGGGAAAAAGCGTCACCTTCCGCACGCTGGATATCGGCGGCGACAAGGTCGTTTCCTATATGCGCGGCCAGGAAGAGGAAAACCCGGCGCTTGGCTGGCGGGCGATCCGCCTGTCGCTCGACAGGCCGGGCCTGATGCGCACGCAGATGCGCGCGCTGCTGCGCGCCGCCTCCGGTGCTGAATTGCGCATGATGCTGCCGATGGTGACGGAAGTGTCCGAAATCCGCGCCGCGCGTGATCTTCTGCAGAAAGAAGTGCAGCATCTTTCGAAGTTCAGCCACGCGCTGCCGAAAAAGCTGCAATTCGGCGCCATGCTGGAAGTGCCCTCGCTGATGTGGCAGCTCGATGAGCTGATGCAGGAGGTGGATTTCGTCTCCGTCGGTTCGAACGATCTGTTCCAGTTCTCGATGGCGGTCGATCGCGGCAATGCGCGTGTTTCGGATCGTTTCGATAATCTGGGCAAGCCGTTCCTGCGCATTCTGCGCGATATCGTGCGCGCTGGCGAAAGGCACCACACTTCGGTGACGCTGTGCGGTGAAATGGCGAGCAAGCCGCTTTCGGCCATGGCGTTGATTGGTCTTGGTTTCCGTTCGGTTTCGATGTCGCCGACGGCGATCGGCCCCGTGAAGGCCATGCTGCTCGGGCTTGATGCCGCGCGCCTTGCCGATGAGCTGAATGCGGCGCTGGACGATCACAATTCGCTGGAAAGCGCGCGCGAGGTGTTGTTACGCTTTGCGGCGACGCATTCCATTCCCATTTAAAAAGACCTGTTTCAATATTGGAGTGACTGGTGGCGAAGCTTCCCGTCGAAAAAATGCGCGAGTTGGAAAGACGTTTCGGCGAGATCGAAGCGCGTATGTCGGCCGGGCCTGCAGCGGATGTTTATGTGAAGCTGGCTTCGGAATATTCCGAACTCGAGCCGGTGGTGAAGAAAATCCGCGAATACGAGAAGGCGGTTTCCGAGGCCGCCGATCTCGAGGCGTTGCTTGCTGACAAGACGACGGACAAGGATATGCGCGACCTGGCGGAAATGGAGCTGCCGGAAATCGAGACCCGAATCGGCGAACTTGAAAAGGACATGCAGGTTCTGCTGCTGCCGAAGGATGCGGCGGACGAAAAAAGCGCGATCCTTGAAATCCGCGCCGGTACGGGAGGGTCCGAGGCCGCACTTTTCGCCGGTGATCTCTTCCGCATGTATGAGCGCTTCGCATCGACCAAGGGCTGGAAGGTGGAAGTGCTTTCCGCCAGCGAGGGTGAAGCGGGCGGCTACAAGGAAATCATCGCCACGATCAGCGGGCGAGGGGTATTTTCCAAGCTGAAATTCGAATCCGGCGTACACCGGGTGCAGCGTGTGCCGGAAACGGAAGCGAGCGGCCGTATCCATACCTCGGCCGCCACGGTTGCCGTGCTGCCGGAAGCGGAAGACATCGATGTCGAAATTCGCCCGGAAGACATTCGCATCGATACGATGCGCGCTTCGGGCGCCGGCGGCCAGCACGTCAACACCACCGACTCCGCCGTTCGTATCACCCATCTGCCGACGGGGCTTATCGTCACCAGTTCGGAGAAATCCCAGCATCAGAACCGCGCCAAGGCCATGCAGGTTCTGCGCTCGCGGCTTTACGATATCGAACGCCAGAAAGTGGAGAGCGAACGTTCGGCCGACCGCAAGAGCCAAGTGGGTTCCGGCGACCGCTCCGAGCGCATCCGTACCTATAATTTCCCGCAGGGCCGCGTCACCGATCACCGCATCAACCTCACGCTCTACAAGCTTGACCGGATGATCGAGGGCGAAATCGATGAACTTGTGGACGCGCTGATCGCCGATTATCAGGCCGGTCAGCTTGCCCAGCTCGGCGAGCAGCTTTGAGCACGGCGGGCGAAGCGAGCGTTGCAAGCGTGCTTGCCGCCGCCCGCAAAAGGCTGCAGGCGGCAGGGATCGAAGACCCGCTTCTCGATGCACGGCTCCTGATTGCGGAGGTCATCGATTTTTCATTGACCGATTTCGTGATGAAGCCTGATCGCGCCGTTACGCCGGAAGAAAGCGCCCGTATCGCCGCCATGATCGGAAGGCGGGCAAATGGCGAACCCGTTCACCGCATTCTCGGCCACCGGGAATTTCATGGCCTCGATCTTCTTCTGTCAAAGGAGACGCTCGAACCCCGGCCGGATACGGAAGTTCTGGTCGACACGCTGTTGCCGGCGCTGAAGAAAGCCATCTCCGCCAAGGGCAGCGCCCGCATTCTCGACATGGGCACCGGCACGGGCGCGATCTGTCTGGCGCTGTTGAAAGAATGCCCCGACGCCACCGGCATCGGCAGCGATATTTCCGCCGATGCGCTGGAAACGGCGGCCAGGAATGCGGCCCGAAATGACCTTGGCGCGCGCTTTGAGACCATACGCAGCAACTGGTTTGAAAAAATCTCCGGCAGCTTTGACATAATTGTGTCGAATCCGCCTTATATAAGAACTGATATCGTCGCAACGCTTGACCAAGAGGTTCGTAACCACGATCCGATGGCGGCGCTGGACGGAGGTCAGGACGGCCTTGCACCGTACCGCCTCATCGCTGCCGATGCAGGCCGCTTTCTTGTGGAAAACGGGATTGTCGGTGTGGAGATCGGTTTCGATCAAAGGCTTGATGTTTCCGCTATATTTGCTTCCCACGGCTTCTCTCTTCTGGACGCCGTGAAGGATTATGGCGGTAACGACAGAGTTTTGACGTTCCGAAGATAGTTGTTCGCGATATGTCTGCGGATTTTTTGCAAGGATATTTTGCACAGCAAAAGAAAAGGCTTGGATTTCCGCAGGAAGCGGGATAGTTTGCGGCCACATGCCGGGTGGCTGAGGACGAACACAGATTCGTCAGGGTATGGGTCAGTCCCGAAGCGGGTTCTTTTTGAGAGCCCTGAAAGGCTGGGCGTTTCCGGCATGTGAATCAGTAAACTTTGTTCGCAGGCGGCTCGGTGCAGCATTTGCGCAGCCGGTCGTCATACGCGAGGTCTTGTCCCGGGGTTATCTTCGGCAAGGCGCGTGATGGAGCAATTTCAGGAAAAATTTCCAGCGGTTTTCCGCCCGGAATTGCATGAAAACAACCAGATTGTCAGCAAAACAGAATTCAGGTGAGCAATTGATGAGGCCAGGACAGCAAAACAAGCGCGGCCGGGGGCGTGGAAGCAACAACAATAACAATGGTGGCGGTAACAACAACAACTTCAACCGCAAGGGCGGCAACCCGCTCACCAGGACTTATGACAGCTCCGGCCCCGATGTTAAAATCCGTGGCACAGCCCAGCACATAGCGGAAAAATACGCGGCTCTGGCGCGTGACGCGCAGAGTTCCGGCGACCGCGTGATCGCTGAGAACTATCTGCAGCACGCTGAACATTATAACCGCATCATCGCTTCGGCTCAGGCCCAGATGCAGGAACGCTTTCAGCGCGACGACCGCGGCGAATATAGCGCTGCCGATGGCGACGATATGGATGTGAATGACGGCGATGAAGGCGTCGCTGCACCGCAGCAGCAGGCCGAACAGGTTGAGCGCGCGCAGCAGCCCGAACGCCAGGAGCGTACTGAGCGGAACGAACCGCGCCAGGAGCGTCGTGAGCGTCCGGACCGCCGCGAGCGGCAGGAACGTCAGCCGCGCCAGCCGCAGGTGGCCGCCGAACAGCAGCCGCCGGTTTACGACGCCAGCCAGGCGCCGCAGCCGGTCATCGAAGGCACTCCCATGGAAGTAGCCGTCGAGGAAGAGCAGCAGCAAGCGGAAGCTCCGGCGGCTGAACGCGCACCGAAGACGCGCCGTGCAACTGGCCCGCGCCCGCGCCGCCCGCGCCGCACCGCCGCTGCGGAAGGCGCCGAAGGCGAAGATGCGCCGGCCGGTGACGACGCCGCACCTGCCACGCTTGAGAACGCTGCCGAATAAGCAGCTTCTGCAAACCACTCTGCGATCGAAAAACTCCGGCTTGCCGGAGTTTTTTGTTTTTGCCGATTGGCTATGAACATTCCGCTGGCAGACGGCGTGGATTTCACGCGGCGAATTGACGCCTGTCAGTTCGTATGAAAATTTCCCGGACGGTGGATTTTCTCCCCTTTAAACCGATGAAAATGCCTCCCATATTCGTGCAGGAAGGACGGAAGCCGCATTCGCCGGCAACCGACCTTCAAGAGGCGGCGATCGTGAAATCCTTTGAACACGGCTGTCGTAGCGGGGCTTGCCTTTTGAGGGAGCCTCAACCCTAACACCCGGAGCCGTGCCGAAAGCGGGCGGGCCGGTCTATGGAGGTTTGACTATGAATATTGAAAAATACTCCGAGCGCGTTCGTGGTTTTCTGCAATCGGCGCAGACTTTTGCGCTTGCCGAAAACCATCAGCAGTTTTCGCCCGAACACGTTCTGAAGGTTCTGCTCGATGACGAGCAGGGCATGGCGGCATCGCTGATCGAGCGCGCCGGCGGCAGCGCCAAGGAAGCGCGTCTTGCCAATGATGCGGCGCTTGCGAAATTGCCCAAGGTTTCCGGTGGAAATGGCGGCCTTTCGCTCACCGCGCCGCTCGCCAAAGTGTTCTCGACCGCGGAAGATATTGCCAAGAAGGCCGGCGACAGTTTTGTCACCGTCGAGCGTCTTCTGCAGGCGCTTGCGATTGAAAGCTCCGCTTCCACCTCGGCTTCACTGAAGAAGGCGGGTGCGACGGCGCAGGCGCTCAATCAGGTCATCAATGATATCCGCAAGGGCCGCACGGCTGACAGCGCCAATGCCGAACAGGGATTTGACGCGCTGAAGAAGTTTGCGCGCGACCTGACGGAAGAAGCCCGCGAAGGCAAGCTCGATCCGGTGATCGGTCGTGACGACGAAATCCGTCGCACTATCCAGGTCCTGTCGCGCCGTACCAAGAATAACCCCGTGCTGATCGGGGAACCGGGCGTCGGTAAAACGGCGATTGCCGAAGGTCTTGCGCTGCGCATCGTCAACGGCGATGTGCCCGAAAGCCTGAAGGACAAGAAGTTGATGGCGCTCGATATGGGCGCGCTGATTGCCGGTGCGAAATATCGCGGTGAGTTTGAAGAACGTCTGAAGGCTGTGCTCAATGAGGTGCAGGCCGAAAACGGCGGCATCATCCTGTTCATCGATGAGATGCACACGCTGGTCGGCGCCGGCAAGGCCGATGGCGCGATGGATGCGTCCAACCTCTTGAAGCCTGCGCTTGCCCGCGGTGAGCTGCACTGCGTCGGCGCCACCACGCTCGATGAATACCGCAAGCATGTGGAAAAGGATCCGGCCCTTGCCCGCCGTTTCCAGCCTGTGCTGGTGGATGAGCCGACCGTTGAGGACACGATCTCGATCCTGCGCGGGTTGAAGGAAAAATACGAACAGCACCACAAGGTCCGTATCTCGGATTCGGCCCTGGTTGCGGCTGCGACGCTTTCCAACCGTTACATCACCGACCGCTTCCTGCCCGACAAGGCAATCGACCTGATGGACGAAGCCGCTTCGCGTCTTCGCATGCAGGTGGATTCCAAGCCGGAAGAACTGGACGAGTTGGATCGCCGCATCATTCAGCTGAAGATCGAACGCGAAGCCTTGAAGCAGGAGACGGACCAGTCCTCCGCCGACCGCCTCAAGAAGCTCGAGGACGAGTTGGCCGATACGGAAGAAAAGGCGGATGCGCTGACGGCCCGCTGGCAGGCGGAAAAGCAGAAGCTCGGTCACGCCGCAGACCTGAAGAAGCGGCTGGACGAAGCCCGCAACGAACTGGCGATCGCCCAGCGCAACGGCCAGTTCCAGCGCGCCGGCGAGCTGACCTATGGCATCATTCCCGGCCTCGAAAAGGAACTGGCTGCGGCGGAAGCCCGCGACAGCAGCGGTGTCGGTTCGATGGTTCAGGAGGTTGTCACGGCCGATAACATCGCCCATGTCGTTTCCCGCTGGACGGGCATTCCGGTCGACAAGATGCTGGAAGGTCAGCGCGAAAAACTGCTGCGCATGGAAGACGAGCTTGCCAAGTCCGTTGTCGGGCAGGGCGAGGCCGTTCAGGCGGTGTCGAAAGCGGTGCGTCGTTCGCGCGCCGGCCTTCAGGATCCCAACCGGCCGATCGGTTCGTTCATCTTCCTCGGCCCGACGGGTGTCGGCAAGACCGAGCTGACCAAGTCCTTGGCCCGCTTCCTGTTCGACGACGAAACCGCGATGGTTCGCCTCGACATGTCGGAATATATGGAGAAACACTCCGTTGCCCGGCTGATCGGCGCACCTCCCGGCTATGTCGGTTACGAAGAGGGCGGCGCCCTGACGGAAGCGGTTCGCCGCCGGCCCTACCAGGTCGTGCTGTTCGACGAGATCGAAAAAGCGCATCCGGATGTGTTCAACGTCCTCTTGCAGGTGCTGGACGATGGCCGCCTGACGGACGGCCAAGGCCGCACCGTCGATTTCAAGAACACCATCATCATCATGACCTCGAACCTCGGTTCGGAATTCATGACGCAGATGGGCGACAATGACGATGTGGATTCGGTTCGTGATCTGGTGATGGAGCGGGTCCGGTCGCATTTCCGGCCGGAATTCCTCAACCGTATCGACGATATCATCCTCTTCCACCGCCTGAGGCGGGATGAGATGGGTGCCATCGTCGAAATCCAGCTGAAGCGGCTCATCTCGCTGCTTGGCGATCGCAAGATTTCGCTCGAGCTGGATGAGGATGCCCGCAACTGGCTTGCCAATAAGGGTTACGATCCGGCTTATGGCGCGCGTCCGCTGAAGCGGGTGATCCAGAAGGCTGTTCAGGACAGGCTTGCCGAAATGATCCTCGGCGGAGAAGTTCCTGACGGTTCACGGGTCAAGGTAACCTCGGGCACCGATCGGCTGCTGTTCAAGGTCAAACCCGCAAAGGGTGAGGCCGAAGCCGAAACGGCCGATGCGGCATAAAACGAAAGGGCTCCGGAAACGGAGCCCTTTTCATTTGGCAGCTTTTCGGGCCGTAAAGGTCCGGCGAATTACCGGCTCGCCACCTGATTGGGCTTTTCGTCAATATTCAGCAGATTGTCGATACGTTTTCTCTCGTCGGAGAACCGCGCGAGCGCGTCGCCGGAAAGCGACTTGCCGCCCGGCAGGCGCACCTTCATCGCGTCCACCTTGGTGCCGTTGACGATCAGCTCGTAATGCAGATGTGCGCCGGTCGAAAGGCCGGTCGATCCCACATAACCGATGACCTGGCCCTGCCGGACCTTTGAGCCTTCGGTGACACCCTTGGCGATGGCGCTCTGGTGGTTATAGGAAGAGACGTAGCCATTGGCGTGGCGGATCAGCGTCTGGTTGCCGTAACCCGAGGCCCATCCGGCCTTCTCGACGGTGCCGTTACCCGTCGCGATGATCGGCGTACCGCGGGCGGCGGCCCAGTCGGTGCCGGTGTGCATGCGGCTGAATTTCAACACCGGGTGGCGGCGCATTCCGAAACCTGACGTCATCCGGCCGTTCGGAACGGGGTTGCGCAACAGGAACTGCCGGATGCTTTTGCCGTTCTCGTCGAAATAATCGATGCTGTTGTCATCAGGATTCTGGAACCGGTAAAAACGTGTCTCGTTGTCGCCGAACTTGGCGTTGACATAGAGCAGTTCCGACTTGTCCGTCGCCTTGCCATCCGCGTCTTCCACGGAGAAGAAGGCTTCCAGCGTATCGGCCGGCTTGAGCTGCGCCTGAAAATCGACGCTGCTGGCCAGAAGCTTGATGAGCTGGGAAACCATGCTCTGGTTCATGCCGTAAGCCAGGGCCGCACGGTAGACCCCGTCATAAACGCTCGGCAGATCGCGACCTGCGGCAGGTGCCGGGGTGCTGTCGAAGGCGGTCGCCACCGCGTCGAGCTTCGGCGGTTCGCTGGCCTTGATGAAACGCTTGTGGTCATCAATGGCCATGGTGACCATGTGGCGACCCTTGCGGTAAAGGCTCACGCGCACGATGTCGCTCTTGTCGTCTTCCTGAATAATGCCGACGCGCAGCACATCGCCGCTTTCGACATTGTTCGACTGTAGTTGCGGCGAGAGCAGGCCTGCGATTTCCGACGATTGCGCCTTCGAATAACCAGCGCCGAACAGGGCGGCCTCGATGGTCTCGGTCTGGCGGGCAGGGATCACGTCGTCGGCATATTCCTTGACGGGCACCGAGGCTGACTGCGGGGTCGAAACCGACATGTTCTGTTCAACGACGCGGGCCGCGAGGCCGGCGGTGATATCGACATCGCCTTCATCATTATCGAAACGGCGGGGGTCGATGTAATAGAGCGCGGCCAGCTGTTCGTTGCCATCCGTCAGGATCGAGCCGTTCGAACGTACCGCTTCCTCAACCTCGTCGAAGCTCAGGGAGCCGGCGAAGGGGTATTTGGAGTGCTGAACGGGGAAGGCGACCGTCTTCAGGCTGACTTCGGATTCGACCTCGGAGCCGTAGATCGTTCCAGTCCGGCTTGGTGCGGGCGCCGATGCGTCCTTGTCCTCGTTGCTCGCGAAAATATTCAGGGGATCGAAGGCGGGATAATCGTCCTGCTTGGCGTAATTTGCCGCCAGCGGAATCTTGACGTGGGAGAAGGGGACCTTGCGGACCACCTCCTTGTCGCCTTCATTGATAACGGTGGAGACTTCCATGATCGACCGGTCGGATGGCCGGGCCGCGATATTCGGTGCGATGAGGCGTGTGCCCCGACGGGCGGCTTCCGTGGCGTTGTTGCCCATATCCGCCTTGGCGAAGGCTTCGGCGGGAATGGCAAGCTGCTGGCGGCCGTCGAGAGCGGCAAACAGCGCCACGCCCATCAATATGGAAGAGGTAATGCCGGTAAGGAACGTGCCGGAAAGCCATCGGAGTGAAATTTCGCGGCGATCGGGTGCACGGCGTCCTTCCGCCAGAATTGGCGGTTCTGTGCCTAGCGACCGGATCACATTGCGATCCGCAGTCATACCAGCTGTGCCCCGTCGGTCATGCGCTCTCCAGAAACTTCAGGCGAAGGTGTGCAACTTTCAAAGCCGTGAGTCAAATCGGTCGACGCACCGGCGGACATGACGCAACAGCCCATATAAGGATACGCGCAGGCGTGTCTCGTATTAACGCTTCGTTGGCAAAGCAATTAGCGAGGAAGGGGGCTAAAAGAAGGCGCGAGACGCGCCTTGCCGCCCGGGCCCCTGTTCTCCTGTGCAAAACCACAGGCGCGGTGGGGCAGTTTTATGCCGATCGGCCGGTGAAAACG
>NZ_JBBHZH010000009.1:0-238364 GCF_049843495.1 Agrobacterium sp. M50-1
ACTCATATAGTTTCCGCACATAATAATTCTCCGGTCATATTGATAATTTCAACATAAAAATCATATATTTACGTACTGTCGTCCCGCAATCCGCAAATTGCAGGCCGTAAAAGCAAGATTCTGGCCACGGATTTTCATCCGCCCTCAAATATTCCTATACAATTCAACGCGGCATATATTTTATATGTTTCTGCATATATATCTATATAAATATATGTTTATGGAATTCTTCCCGGGCGAAGGTGTGCACCCCTCTTCATCTCGGTTTCTAAATTCGAATTCTTCTTCTGATTGTGTAAATATTGCTTCTTGCGCCGACGATTCATAATCTTTGCCACCCTTCGCCTCATCAGGGCTGTATCTGCACGAGCTGCAAGGACGTACATCTCATAGAGACCCATTTGAACACACCTTTCCTATCACGCGACGCAGTTGCGTCCGTGTCTTGAGCTTCATCTCTTTTCCCATCAGCCTTTCAGCTCAATGGGCATTGCGGCGGGCACTGAAAATTGCCACCTAGGGAAATAAAGACACTTATCAGTGCCCCACATCAGCGATTTATACCTGGCAAAGCGAATCCTTCAGCCAATGACCTTCGGAGAAAGAGAAAGGCGCACCACAAACCCAATCCAGCTCTCCTCGCTCCTCGACGGAGGACTTTCCCTGTCAGACCCCAAATGTGAGAGTGAGAGTGAGCGTCACCTTTCACATCCGCGCTAATTCAGCGTAAACTTGGAACGTCTCCCGGTTCATCGCCGAATAGGAGCAGTATAAGCTATGGAAACAGGATGGGGATGAACGGGGAAATAAAAAGTCCTTGCCACAAGTCCGAACAAAAAAGAAATAAAGAAAAAAGTATAAATCCGTTGGACAAGCAGAGCTTTCAAGCTGAGATACGCAGTTCAAAAACATCACGCTAAAGAAAAAATATTCCTAATTCGGTATCATTCACACCGAATTCTGCAATAAAGTGAGCGTAATATTTGGAATCAACGCGCCGGTAGATCTATGTGTTTCAATCAATTAGGAAAGCTAAAGGATTAGACCTGCTCCTCCCATCCGACCTCGTACATGCGCAGCGCGTCCCCCTTGAGTTTATTGGTAAGGTCTGTGATTAACGTTCCCGCTCTTGCGTCGTCATAGGTCGAGACCTCCTTCGCTTGCTCCATGACGCTTTCGAAGACACCGGAAGAAAGGCGAGCCGACAACCGAACGCCCAGCACACTCGGAAAGATTTTCTCGAAACTGTCGCGGACTTCCTTTAATTCCGGTGCGAAGCTAATATTGCTGAGCAAGAACTCTGGCCTCATCATGAAATGTGCGCCGCCACGAGTTGCAGAGGCCAGCGCTCCGGCTCGTCGAACCTTACCATCCTGAGTCAGCCACCAAGTTTGGTAACCCCACTGATTTCCAGGGCTATTCTCTTTGGTCTCAACGCGTCTTCGAAATACACGGAGGATATGCAGCGCGTCATTGTACGCCAGCAATCTTCCTTCAACTTTCACGTTGCCGCTAGCTTTCTTCGTTTCGTAAATACGTTCCGTAAGCGTTTCAAGTTCGGTTTGATCAATGCCCGAAATCATCTCATCGGTGGTCTCATAGGTCATTTTGAAGCGCCGGGTGAAGTATCCGGCCAGTTGGGATCTGGCTTTTAAGCTTCTGACATCTCCAAAATTCGCGAATTGGCCGATATAGGACCGCCAAGACTCTGGGGGGGCAATGCCTTCCGCAGGGCTTAATCTTGAGTATAGATACGCTCTTATCAGTATTCTATCTATATACCCAACTAACTCAAATGGTATTTTACTCTCAACTGAAGCGTAGTGATTCTCAAATTCAAGTATTTGCGCTCGAAGATGTGTCTCCACCTCCTCAATCGCTTTTTCTGTCAATACAAGTTCCGCTCCGGAAGCCCTAAGTATTTCCAAAAGATTAGATGTTGTCCTGTCTTCTTGTGGAAGATATTGCTCAGATATCGCTCTAATGATAAAGTCTGTGCCGATATATAGGCGAAACGACTTAGCAAGTGTTCTAAAGTACTCAACAATCCTAGGTTCGTTCTTCAATGTGAGCAACAAAATGTATGTCTTGCTAAGCTTGGACAGGTATTCTCGCTCTGCGTCGCTAGCCGTATAGAACGTCCCTCGTAAGATCAATAAGCAGTAGCGCCTAATTCTACCTTTATCGGCCGCACCACAGTTAAGGTGATCAACCTCTTTAGCAACTATCTGCGATACATCCGTATAGAGCTCATCATCTCCGTCCCCGTCAGTTACGAAACGCGCCATTTGCAAACCTTGGCGCTCGAACACTCGCTCCAGGCTAGAATGACAAGTCGCGACGATTGCATCAGTAATAACGTCCACGTTCTCTTCAGCTATGGACTTCAATCGCTCTGTCAGAACCGCGGAAACCTCTGATTTCAACAGATCGTCATCAGCATTTTCTACCGCGACGATCATGCGCGTTTCATAAGGGAGACAGAATTTGTCCTCACGACGATACCACCGAATTTGGCGCCCACCAGGAGCATCTTTGGACACCATTCGCTCCAGCCGAACGTCGAGAACGCCCCTAATGAACTGCCGTGCCGCAGGCAGTGTTTCTTCGATGCGAGTCAGTATTTCCGTACGGGTCATCAGAATTCGTTTATCTGGATCGGTGTCGCCAAGCGCCCATAAGATCAAGCTGTCTGCTATCGACTCCAGTAGACCGCTCTTATCTCGCCTATTATCTACCTCCTGCCGGAGGAATACCGCAAGAGTACGATCTGTATACTCTTCTGTTCTTTCGCCAATATCAGCCGTTCCCGGTTTGTAGAGGTACTCTATCGCGGGCTCCAAATAAGCTTGAAATGCCGCTTGAATGGATGGGGATGCATTGATATTTACCTCGATGAACGCTGCATCGCGGATACGGATTTTGCAACCAAGCTCTTCAGAGAGGAGCTTCTCTTCTTTATCAATATTGGCAATGACCTGAGAAGAGAGGTAGGTGAGTACCTTCGGCGCTCGCCCATATTCTCGTAGCCTCTTCACTGTTCTCCGGATTTTCGACCTCGTTGTCGCCTCTTTCGAAATTTGAAGGAAGCTTGATGTCTCTTCCTCGAAGAAGACCTCTGGCTCAAGCTCCGCACTTGCTGAGTCAAAACCTTCTGCTCCCCCATCATGCATTCCACCCAGTGGGACGAACTCTCTGTCTTGCAGTGCTCCGTAAAACGTCTGCCCGAATTTTTCGAAAGCCCAAGTATCAACTTCTGGGAGTGCTCGTAGAACTAACCGCGGATCGATTAACGTCATTAGATTCTCTTAAAACAGCAAGGCCTAGGAAGCCTATCAGATTAGGCGTGGTTTCTGATTAAATCAATTATGACTTTGGGGTACAATCGCATAGGTTGCTTTCAATCGAGACTCTATGTGGGTCGGCGAAATGACGAAGCATGTGATCATTCCCAGCGCAATTTGGTCTAAACGGCATCTTGCATTAAAAAATTTGCAAATTTGCGCACTGCATTGAACAGCGAGCCTAGAAGGTAAAACCGCGTGTCAAAACTTGGACTTCTAACAGCCATAGGGCACAACATAGCTGACTCTGTCGGTTCCGGAGTAGGACTAATGGTTGGCGTCTACTCCATGGATATCTACGGTGAGGCCGCCTCTGCCGACGAAGGTTACATCGATGTAGACTTTCTCACAGGCAGCACGCTGGGCGGAAGCGCTTCACTTTCGCTCATGAACGCTCTTAAACTCTACAGCGAGGAGTTGCCCCGCTTCTGCGAACGGAATGGGGTTGAGGTTGCCGAGTTTCGTATGCTTAGTGTCCGCTTCTTGACAAAAAACCTTAAGCCGACTTGTATCGTGACAATAGAAGATCATCACGGGCGCTCCTCCATCGACGAATATCAAGGATTGCCCGCCCGTCGTGTGAAAAAACTGGACTATTTAGGGCGGGTTCGGCGAAAATAGCATTCTATAATTCGTCACGCGGGTTTTAAATTCCGACGACGCTAAGCACAGCGTGAATCGGACGAAAAAGTACGAATGAGGTTCAGGAGTTGAGGGCCATTATACGAACCGGATTTGCCGTTGCCAGCATGTTTTTTCCGGGCTCTATTGCCTTTGCCGCGCCGACATATCTCAGCTGCGAATTTGCAGGCTCGAAGGGAACCCCGCAGGTGTTCAATTTCGCTCTCGACGAAGCCGCCGGGACATTTGGAGTTTATGTCCCGGCTTCTGGAAGTCAGAGAATGGAGAAAGGCACCTTTGCCGGCGGTAAAGCGAGCCTGAATGAAGGCTCGGTGGCATGGGAGATCGACATCGCCAAGGGTTCGGTCATCCGCGATAAGCGCATGGTTGGCGAGAAGGATGGCGGGACCTGCAAGACGATCTCGCACGCGCAGAGCGGCTTTGAAGATTAAGCCGGTCTGGACAAGAGGCCAGTATCGAGACCTCCGCACATGGAGCTGGCGGCCCGGCTCATCTATAGCGCCTTGGCGAAGCGTTCCAGTTTGCCCAGCGTTTGCTGACCCAGCTCCACGGCGCCGAAGCCCTTCGCTTGCTGGAACTCGGCTTCCGTGCTGAACACCATGCCCAGCACAACTTTCGTCTCGCCGTCCTGATCTTCGAATGAGGCCCAGGCATCGGCATGTTTCGGCCCGTTTTCGCCCCACAGCAGCGTATAAGCGATCCTCTCTTCGGGCCGGACCTCGACATAACGATGATGGTTCGGGAAGACTGTGCCGTCAGGGCCGATCATGTCAAAAACCCATTCACCGCCGGTGCGCAGGTCAATCCTCTTCGTGCGGCAGGAAAAGCCTTCGGAACCCCACCATTGCGGCAGCGTCTTCTCGTTCATCCAGGCTTTCCAGACGATGTTTCGCGGCACCTTTATCGTTCGCTCCAGCACCATGGTTCGCCCGGCCACGCTGGCCAGATTGTTGAGACCGGCGCTGAAACCTTGTTGATAACCATCCCGCATATCCTCGGCCAATGAGGAAAGCTGCACCGTTACGGTCAAGCGGCTACGCTCTTCCATAGACTGAAAATCGGCAGTTACCAGCGCTGCCGACTGGGTTACGCCGCCGGATGAGACCACCTCATAATTCACGCTGCGGAGGGTTGGCTGAAGCTCCAGCCAGCCGCATTCACAGCGAATATCCGGCTGGCCGGCGACCTTGCAGAGCGACACTTCGCGACCGCCCAGCCTGCTGTCCGCCTCCAGGAACTCCACTGTCACCGAGGGCGAGGGAGAGGCCCACACCGCCCGGGCGGCGGGTGAGAGCCAGACCTGCCAGAGAGCCGATAGCGGAACGGCAATTTCCCGTTCGAAGCTGAGCGTTGCAAAACGGTCTTGCTGCTGATGCGGTTCAGCGTGTGCGCTTTTTTGATCCGGTTTCGTTGTCATTCTGAATCCTCCTTCATGGCCTGCATTGCAAATGCCTCCAGCCGGTCAAGCCGGCTCTCCCACACAGCCCGTTGCTCATCGAGCCATGTGCTTACCGGCTCCAGCGCTTCCGGCACGATGGCGCAGGTGCGCACCCGCCCATCCTTGGACGTGATGATCAGCCCTGCCTCCTCCAGCACGGAAAGATGCCGCATGACCGTGGGCAGACGCAGCCCCGTGGGAGCGGACAGTTCCATGACCGGCGCCGGCCCGCCGCCGAGGCGCGCCAGAATCGCCCGTCGCGTCGGATCGGCCAGAGCCTGGAAGATCAGTGAAAGTTCCTGATGTTGCTTAGTCATGTTGCTAACCATCATGTTTCATCGTGACAGGGCAAGGAGAAACTTAGCAGATTAACTAAGTTTTATCGGGAGGGATGGTCCCGGGGATGAAATGCCGATGCGTCGCCCGGCCGTCTCGTTTGGGTAACCGGGCCTTCCCCTTCATGCGCCTGGCGTTCGGCAACGGGCAGCCCCGTGGGAGCGAACAACTCCATGACCGGCGCCGGCCCGCCACCAAGGCGCGCCAGAATCGCCCGTCGCGTCGGATCGGCCAGAGCCTGGAAGATCAGTGAAAGTTCCTGATGATGCTTAGTCATGTTGCTAACTATCATGTTTCATTGTGACAGGGCAAGGATAAACTTAGCAGATTAACTAAGTTTTATCAGGAGGGATGGTTCAGGGGATGAAATGCCGATGCGTCGTCCGGCCGTCTCGTTCGGGTAACCGGCCTTTCCCCTTCATGCGCCTGGCGTTCGGCAACGGGCGGCGGACGCAACTGACGGGCCGGAAACAAGCCATCAAAAGTTGCAGAAAAAGATTGACTCTCGCAGCTGCCTGAGTGAGCTTCGCCGGGAAAATGACGGGGAAAACATCAAATCATCATGTCACCAGAACGCTTTAATCAATGCCTGCGGGTGATCCGCTGGACGCCGATCAATATTGCGTCTGCGCTGCAATGCGAACTTTCATGGATTGAGGCGCTGGAAGCGGGCAACGAGGAAGTTCCCGCTGGCCTGGCGACATGGCTTGAAACGCTGGCGCAGGCCCATGAAGCTCTTCCGCCTCCGTCCACCTACAGAGGAAAACGGTCGACATTCTGATGCGGCCGGCAGCTTTCGGCCTTTACCAACGATTGGATTATTCGAAATGAAATATGTCATAGCAGCTCTTGGCCTGATCGCCTTCTCAAGCCCCGTCCTCGCCGCATCCTGCGAGAAGAACTTCACTGTCTCAGGCGTACCGATGGTGACGGCTGTCTCTTACAAGTCCTGGCAGGAACTGCCGAAGGCGAAAGCGCCTGCCGTGCTGCAAAAGCTTGCTCAGGCCGTGGCGGCGGAAGGTTTCTCCGGCATCCAGATCAACAAGGCGTTGTCTTCCATCGATGCGCACCAGGAGACCAGCGGCAGCGGCAGAATTCAGACGCTGCGGGTCGTGGCCCGGCAGAAGGGCGCCGCTGTGCGGATTGATGCTGTCTTCAACATTCAGGCAGGACAGATCGCGGACAAGAACGTCATCCGCGAAGGCATCTGCAATATCATCAATGGCGCATGACGCACGGTGAATGAACTGCCCCTTCGCAGTCTCGATGCCGGCGCAAGCTGACATCGAGAAGGGCTGCTAAGCGGGTGCGGCGGATCTGTGGCGGAGCGACCGCGCCGGCTAGCGCGGCGTGGGCATAGGCGGGTTCATGCCGTTGATGGTGATGCTTATGGTATGGCGGGCGACCCCGGAATCTGCGATGGGTGCAGGCAGGGATAGTGTCCGCAGCCGGAAGCAGGCTGCGAATCGACGGGGAAAACATGCCGATCTATGAACTGGCTGCCGTGGGCGCCGCGACGTGCTGGGCGATAACCGGGCTTCTTGCCGCGGGCCCGGCGGGGCGGCTCGGAGCGCTGGCCTTCAACAGGACGCGGCAGCTTTTTGTCGCCGCTCTGCTCGGGGTCTATGTGCTCGCGTCAGGCTCCTGGCGGGAAATTCAGCCCGAGGCGCTGTCGTCACTTCTTCTTTCCGGCTTCATCGGCATTTTTGTTGGCGACACGCTGCTCTTCACCTGCCTCAACCGGCTGGGGCCGCGCCGTTCGGGAATCCTGTTTGCGCTGAATGCCCCGATCGCCGCGCTGCTGGCATGGGCGGTGCTTGGCGAGCAGCTTCCCGCAAGTGCCGTTGTCGGCATAGGCCTGACGCTCAGCGGCGTGCTACTGGCAATTCTCTTCGGCAAGCGCAAGGCGCAGCTGCATGAATGGGAGAGCGTGAAGGGGCCTCTCTGGCTCGGCGTGCTCTTCGGGCTTCTGGCAGCGCTCAGCCAGGCGGTCGGCTCGCTCATTGCAAGGCCCGTGATGGCGACCGGGATCGATCCTCTTGCCGCTTCGATGCTGCGTGTCGGGGTGGCCGCCCTTTGCCTGACTGCGCTTACCATGATGCCTATCGACGCGGTTCGGCCCAGAGGCCCGATGACCAGAAGCCTGTTCCTCCAGACGGCGTTCACGGGCATCATCGCCCTGGCTTTCGGCATGACGCTGCTTCTTTTTGCCCTTTCCGGCGGCAAGGTCGGCATTGTCTCGACACTGTCGGCAACCACGCCGGTGATTATCCTGCCGCTGCTGTGGCTGAGAACGCGGGAGGCGCCGGCGCCCGGCGCATGGGCCGGCGCCGCACTTGTCGTGAGCGGTATGGCGCTCATGTTCTGGAGATAGCTTCAACCCGATGGGGAACGGGTGCGGAAACACCTCATCCGCGTCGAGACTTTTCACGCCGGGATTCAGACAGCAATGACCACTTGCTAAGCAACTTTTGCGTGCTTAAAAGGCGGCTAATATCAGTTCGTTAGAGAGGACCAACTTCGTGGAACAGGAAAACACCCAGACCGGCAAGGGTCGGCGCCGGGCGCTTTGGGCGGCGGTTGCAATTATTGCCGTTGCTGCCGCAGGCGTCATCGGCGGCAAGACCTTCTACGAAGCAAAGGTGAAGGAACTCGTTGCCCGCAGCGGCGCGACGGCCACTTCCATCGAGGTCGATTTTCTCGGGAAAATTCATGTTCGCGATCTGACGCTGCCGCTTGAAGACGGCAAGAATATCAAGATCGCGGCTATCGACGGACGTCCGAAACTTCCGTTTCTGGACGGCGCGCTTGATATGAAGACCATCGACATCGATGTGCCCACCGGAAAGATTTCGATGGCGCAGGCCCGCGTCGAGAATGCCGCTTTCGAAAAGCCGGGACAGGCGGAAGAAAACGGCAACTCCCTGCCCCGGCGCATCGAGCGCTTCGCAGCCGCGCGCATCTCCACCCCCGAGGTGACGTTTACCCAGTCCGTCGCGACCACCGAGCAGAAGACCGTTTACAAGAACGTCGCTCTCTCCGAGATCGCCGGCGGTCGCATTGCCCGCTATTCGATCGACAATGGCGGCTACGATATCAAGATGCAGCTTCCCGACAGCGACGGGGCGATGAAGGACAAGCATATGGTCGTCTCGACCGGCGCAATCGCCGGCCAAGGCATCGATGTCGCTTATCTCGCCCGGCTCTATACGGAAAAGGCCGGTCCTGAAGACAAGGAGGCAAAACCGCTCTACGGGCCGCTCTCCGTCAAGGCTGTTTCCTTTTCTGACGGAGACGCTCATTTCAGCTATGATGAAATCCGCAGCGACGGCTTTACCGCCCGCATGCCGTCTGAACCGCTGCTGGAAACCCTGAAAGCGCTGACGACCACCCAAAATCCTGACGAGCTTTCACCGGAAGCGCGCCAGGCGCTTTTCGCAAAGGTCGTGTCCATTCTCGACATGATCGGCAAAAGCAACATGCAGCTCATCGGCTTCAAGGTCGACGCGCCGGATGAAAAGGAAGGGGCGGCTGGCAAAAGGGTCAAGGCCGCCATCGACCGCATCGACATGCAGATGGACAGCCGCAAGCTCGACTTCGGCTTGAATGGCATGTCGATCGGAGACGGCGACGGCAAGATCGAAGTCGCGGAAGCAAGCCTCAAGGGCTTTGACTGGAGTTCGACGATCAAGGGAATTTCCGAGATCATCGCGCTCGACGAGACGCAGATCGAGACCTTTCAGTTTAACCGCCTGATACCGGAACTTGGCCGGGTGCGCGTCGGCGGCATCAACGTCGACATGGCCGCGCCGGAAAAGCCGGAGGAAGAAACGACGGGAACGCCTGAGCGTATCAAGTTCTCACTCAAGAATTTCGAGATGGGGCTGACCAAGCCCTTCAACGGCATCCCCACCGATATCGAGATCAGGCAGGACGAGCTCACGCTTCCGATCCCGGCCGACTCGGAAGAGGAAGTTTTCGTCGAAGCCCGCAAACTGGGTCTTGAAACGCTCGCCTTCTCTTATGGCCTTGCGGCCGGCTGGGACGAACCGAACAGCAATCTGGTGATCCGCGACATCTCGCTCAGCAGCAAGGATTTCGGCAGCGTCAATTTTGCCGGTCTGGTAAGCGGCTTTACCGAAGAGTTCTTCTCTTTTGACGTCAATCGCGCGCAGGCGGCGCTCTTCGGGCTCGCCGGCCGCGAGGTGAAACTCACGATCAAGGACGAAGGTTTGATGGCCAAGGCGATCAAGCTTTATGCCCTGCAGAACGATATGACGGAAGATCAGGTGCGCGCCACTTTGACACTGGTGGCGGGCATGATGCTGCCGCAGGTGGCAGCTGAACAGCCGAAGCTGCAAAACGCGGTCGAAGCGCTCGTCCAGTTCATCAGCAAACCCGGGACCCTGACGGTAACGGTCAAATCCACGGGCGCAAATGGCCTCGGTATTTTTGACCTGGTTGCCGCCTCCGACAATCCGATGGGGCTTCTCGACAAGGTCGACATTCAGGCGACCGCCGAATAAACCGGCCACTCCTCCGGCAGTCTCAAGCTTGGTTTTTCGAGCTTGAGACTGCCGGAACTGGTATTCTCATGAGATTATGACCTGAACGTCCGAGAAGCCCGCCCTCTTGCGTGCAGGGCCGTGAGGAGCATCAACATAAAAACCGAGCAACTCACTTTCGGCCCCGGCGGGCAGGTTCCCAACAATCAGACCTTTGCCGTCGTCATTTATCGAAATGTCGGCGCAGACTTTCATTCCGCGGATTTCGAAGCGATATTTTCCCGCAACGGATGGAGCGGCATCTGGCGCAATGGCGTGTTCGACTACCATCATTACCACAGCGGCGCACATGAGGTTCTGGGCGTGGGGCGTGGTGAGGCGACATTGCAGATCGGCGGGCCGGAGGGGCAAATCATTGATGTCACCCAGGGTGACTGCCTGATACTGCCCGCCGGAACCGGCCATATGAAGCTGAGATCTTCTGCGGATTTTCAAGTGGTAGGCGCTTATCCGCCCGGTCAAAAGGCCGATATTCAGACATCTTCACCAAGCGCGGAAATGCTTGAGCGGATAAGGTCCCTGCCAAAACCTGGGACAGACCCAGTGCATGGAGCCTCAGGCGGCCTGATGGAAATCTGGCGCTGAAGGCCAGCCCGCCCGATCTACCCCTATACCCGGCAGGCATGTGCTTTCAGCCCAGGATTTTGCGCAAGGGCGGTGTGCCGTAGCTAATGCAGCCACTCGCAACTATAAGCGAGGACCGGCTCGGCAAAGCCCTTCAGCCTGTAACGATCGCCATGCACGAGCACATCAGCGCCGCCATATTCCTGGAAGGTCTTGTCCGATATCAGGATCTGATCGCTCTCAGCAGCAGCGCAAAGCCTTGCTGCCAGTTGCACGGTCGCGCCGAAGAAGTCATTGCTGTCTTCCACCGGCTCCCCACAATCCAGCCCGATGCGGATGTGAATGGGCTCACCTTTGTCGCTGTTGTAACGATGGAACTCGCGCTGGATATCAATGGCGCAGTCCACGGCAAACGGCGCGGAGGAGAATACGGCCATTATGCCATCACCGGTATGCTTGACCTCCCGTCCCGATCGTCGCCCCAGACAACCACGAACGAGGGCATCATGCGCACGGATGAGTTCCGCCGCCATGCGATCACCGAGACGGGCCGTCATCTCGGTTGAACCGACAATATCAGTGAAAAGGATCGCGCGGTGGCCGGCGTCCATATCTTTCGAGACAGCCCCAACAGCCACCGGATCCTGTATGCGCCCGAGAAACGCCTCCACCGCCGACAGCGCGACTTCCACCACTTCACTGGCGACAAACCCGTGCGCTTCGCGATGCACGCACTGCGCGGTTGCGGCGTCCGGGGCATCCATAAGGCAAAAGGCCGTGCCGCGTCTTTCATCAAACCAGTAGGTCAAGAACCTGACGCCATACTGATCCTGGATGTTGAGATCTTTAAGGTGTGCCGCAGCAATATCCGCGGCGGAAACGCCGGCAAGCTCGTGCCGGTCCATGAAGATAGGCATTGTTTCCTCCCAAGAGTATTTCGTTGCCTCCTCTGCCAGCCATTTTATGACGTCACCGCATGGTCGTCTATCGTTCTTACGGGTGACACCGGACAAGACGGGAACACCGGAAAGGGCGATATTCATTCTCGTTAGAATTTCGGGGCCACTGACGGCCTCTTACCGGCGCTTGACCATACGCCGAAGCAGGGAGCCGGATCGGGCCTTGCGGGGAATGAGGAGGATGTCGCTGACCAGCTTTGCGCCGCCTTCCCGACGTTCCAGCGTTATCTTTCGGCTATGGAAGGCCTCGAGCTCGGCACGATGCGCCACGCTGATGATCGTGGCGTCTGGCAATTCGTCAATCACCGTCTGCATCATCCTGTCCTGGCTTTTTTCGTCGAGAGCTGCGGTCGCTTCGTCCATGACGATGATGTCAGGATTATTCAGCAACAGGCGGGCAAAGGTCAGCCGCTGTTTTTCACCGCCTGACAGCGTCTGGTCCCACGGCGCTTCCTCTTCCACCTTGTCCCTGAGATGGCCAAGACCGACCTTGTCGAGAGCCTCCCCTATTTCTTCGAAAGTCCAGCTCTCGGCCGCCTGCGGATAGCAGACCGCCCGGCGAAGGGTGCCGGAGGGAATATATGGCCGCTGCGGCAACATGAAAAGCCGGCTGCCGGCGCGAAAACTGACGCTGCCCCCGCCCCATGGCCACAGGCCCGCAATTGCCCGAACAAGTGTGCTTTTGCCGGATCCGGATTCGCCTGCGACGAGCACTCTTTCTCCGCGCCCGATTTCGACATCGGTCTCTTTGACGACGGCCGTACCGTCGCCGAGCGACACCGAAACATCCTTGAGGCTGAGCATGGTTTCGCCTTCCGTTTCACCTCGGACGATCCGGCCAAGCTTTTCGCTCTGTTCGGCCCGCTCTAGCCCGTCAAGCGACATCATCAGGGAGGCAACGCGGCGTGCGCAGGCATTCCAATCCGCCAGCCGGGGATAGTTGTCGACCAGCCAGCCGAAGGCGGATTGAACGATGGTGAAAGCGGATGCCGCCTGCATGACCTGACCGAGGGACATGCTGCCGTCGAGAAATTTGGGCGCGCAGAGAAGAAGCGGAACAACCGGCGCAATCAACATCGATCCATGCGACACGACAGTGGTGCGCATATATTGCTGCGCCATCTGCTTCCACTGCTGCCGGACATTGCGGAATCTGTTGTCGAGGTCGCTTCGCTCCTCCTCTTCGCCGCCAAGCAGGGCGATGCTTTCACCATTTTCCCGGACGCGGGTCAGCGTGTAGCGGAATTCCGCCTCCAGCTGGTTCTTGACCTCGGAGACCCTGACGAAGTTCCGGCCGATCAACGCGATGGAACTCGATGTGATGAGCGCATAGATCACCGCCGCAATCACGAGAAAGCCGGGTATCGTCATCGATGCTCCGCCGATCGGCAGCGTCAGGGCGCCGCCGATCGTCCACAGGACGACGATAAAGGTAGACGCCGACACGAAGGCGGCAATGACGCCCGCCACGAAATCCACGGGTGCTTCGGTGGCGATACGCATATCCTCCGACAGCCTCGCCTCCGGATTCTGATGGTCACCATCGATCAGGTTGAGCTGGTAATAGCGGCCATGTGCAATCCATCGGGAGACCAGCACCTTGGTCAACCAGGAGCGCCAGCGCCGCTGGATGCGCATTCTGACGTAGACCTGTGAGGTCACGATCATAACGCTTCCGAGAACCAGCGGCGGGAATATCGAAGCGAGAAAATAAACCGTGGATGCATCCCGTTTTTCAATCGCGTCGAAAATCCCGCGATTCCAGACGTTGATGCCATATTGGAAACCGACATTTATGCCGATCATCGCCAGGAGCCCGATGGAGAACGGCCATGCCAACGCATCGCCACGGCGGCTCCAGAACCCTCGCGCGCTGATCCAGAAGCGTTTCAGAAGATATTTCTTGCGGGCCTCTGCGGCCTCTTCCGGTGTCAAACCCGAAGCAGGTTCCATTTCCTCCGGCGGTAGGGGATCATCGTTAGCATGAACATTCTCTGCACCATTCTGGCCGGTGCCATCGACTGGTTTCGGTTTTGCGTCAGCATCGGTCATGGATGCTTAAACGGATGGCGGTTTGAAAGGTTGCCGGTCCAGAATGATTTGCCTTTGGCCCAGGCGGCCGCGCTCGCGACCTCTGGTTTTTCCCCACTTCAGCAGATAACCAAATCCCGGTCCGGGCAGAGCGCCGGCAATGACCCGCTCCGTGAGACCTGGCGGGCTTTCATCGGGATCGTGCCCGGTGACTGCGTCGTGATATTGACCGCAGCATCGGGACGCCTGATCGATCGCAGCCGTATCACCGTCTCAGGATACTGGAAGAACGGCGAGACGGATTTCCGTGGCGCCGAAGGCGATGAGCGGTGCCCTGCCAATGAACCCCGACTGAATAGTGCCTTCAGCTTCCGTTCCGGCGGGACCGTCTAAAACAAAGACGTTCAACCGCGGTCTTATCCGCCTGAGGAGACACAGTCATGATCCGGAAGTCTTTCATTGCAAGTGCACTCGTCACTCTCGTCGGCATCGCTGCCGCGGCGCCCGCCATGGCCAATGATGTGCGCATCGAACAATATGGCTGGTCCAACTCTGCCGGTGGTGCACAGGAAGGGTATGGCAACCGGATCCGCACCTACCAGAACGGCGGCTACAACCGGATTGTCGGTCACCAGTATGGCCGGCATAACCTTTCTGCTGTCGGCCAGGAAGGGCATGACAATTACGGCTCTACTTATCAGAACGGCAGCCGCAATGTGGCCGGCATCGGCCAGTTCGGTTCCAACCACACCACCATCCTGACGCAGGATGGCAACGGCAATATCGCGGCCGGTGTGCAGGTGGGCCGCGGCTGCAGCGCCAATGTGAGCCAGGGCGGCAACGACAATGTCGCGGCCTTCGTGCAGGCCTGCCCTTAAGCGGCGGTGCGACGTGAAACCGGTCGGGATCGAAACTCAGGTCATCAGGGAGACTAGCCATGCCCCATAGCGTCAGACATCCGCGCCGCCTGGCGGCGATCCTTGCACTGGCCCTGCTTCCCGCCGGCGCCGTTGCGGCCATATCGACGGCAAGGGAACCGGCAGAGGGAAAGGTCTGCGAGATCAAGGCGACGCCGCAGGCGGGCATGGTGAGGCTGGAGGCCTTTGCCAGGGGCGGCACACCTGCCGGCGGGACCTATGCCTTTCACGTCGAAAAGTCGGGAAGCGGCGGACGTTCGGTCATCAATCAGGGCGGCGACTTTGATGCCGCCGCCGGACGTTCGCAACTGCTGAGCGCGGTGACGCTGGACGCCAAGGGAGCCCGTTACAAGGCCGTGCTCGATATGATGATCGACGGCAGGAGTTTCAGCTGCACGAAGCAGGTTGGCGGCGACTAAGCCGCGGCATGTTTGTGAATTATTCCCATAGAGGGCGCCAGTTCGGGCGCCCTTTTCTTTTGATCGCGCCGAACGACTGAACGACATGTGAATGGGCAATTCCGGTCGGGTTCAGTTGCGGGATGCGATTATCGATCATCGGCAAGGCGCTGACAGATGGAGATCAGAATGACCCGCAACATATTGAAACTTCTTACCGTTACCCTGCTTGTTGGTGGCCTGACACCCATTGGATTTGCCGCACCCGCCCATGCCGGCGGCCGCATCTCCTTCGACCTCGCACCCGGCAATGCCGCCGATGGTGACCTGCTTTCGACAGGTCTTCGCGCCTACTCGCTCTACCGTGGCCTGAAAGATGCCGATATCCGCCAGCTTGGCCGTGGCAACGCCGCCGGCATCGCCCAGAACGGCGGCGGCAATCTCGGCTTTATCCGGCAACGCGGCGTCGGCCATTCCGCGACGCTGCAGCAGAATGGCAACAACAATGCCTATGGCATCTTCCAGTACGGCCGCAACGCGGAAACCAATGTAGTGCAGGATGGGAATAACGGCAGCGGGCTGACCTTCAGTTATGGCTGGTAAGGAAAGCGGACGTCCGATCATGGGTCGATCGGAAAGGCGAATCCCGCCTTCACGCGGTCCATGACGACCATCGTCTTGAACCCCTTGATGTCATGGTTCTCATAAAAGAACCGGCGGGTGAAGGCTTCATAATCTTCCATATCCTTGGCCGTGATCACCAGGATGAAGTCGGCGTCACCAGTCACATAATAACCGATCATGACCTCCCGGGTGGCGCGAATGGCGGCCTTGAAGCGATCGACAATATCGGCCCTTTCTCGCTCCAGCGAGACGAGAACGATCATGGTGATGCCACGCCCGACGGCCTTGGGCGAAATAATTGCCACATCGGCTTCGATCACCCCCTCATCACGCAGGCGCTTTAACCGACGCTGGCACGCGGTTGGTGACAGGTTGACGATTTTGGCCAGCTCTTCCGATGTCAAGCGATTGTTTTTCTGCACGGCGTCAAGCAGCGCTCGGTCGGCTCGGTCAATCTGATTCATGCGGGATCCCTGCGTTTTTATATAAAACTAAGCATTATTCCTGCGTCAAAGCGCGCTTAAACGCTGCCGGTCAATCATGCAGCGCAGTTAAGCTTCTGACAAATAAAAAGGGAATCTGCTCATGAAAGCTATCGCCAGCGCAGCGCTGAAAAATCTTCAACGACCGGAGCTGATCGAGCATCGTGCCTTTCTGGGCGGACAATGGGTGGCACGCCAGGAGACGCTGGGCGTTGTCGATCCGGCAAGTGGCGATCATCTGCTTGATGTGTCCTCATGCACAATTGAAGATGTCGATACCGCAGTGGAAGCAGCCGGCAGCGCCTTTCTGGCGTGGCGGGACATGCTGCCCGTCGAACGCGGCGATATTCTGCGCGCATGGGGCCGCCTGATGCGCGACAATCTCCGTGACCTCGCCACCATCATCAGCGCCGAACAGGGAAAGCCGCTTTCGGAATCGCTCGGCGAAATTTCCTACGCCACCGGTTTTCTCGACTGGTTTGCGAGCGAAGGCGAGAGATCCTATGGCGAAACAATTCCGAGCCACCTTAAAGGCGGCAATCTTTCCGTGCGGATGCAGCCGATCGGCGTCACGGTGGCCATCACACCGTGGAATTTCCCCTCAGCCATGATCACCCGCAAAGCGGGCGCGGCGCTTGCTGCCGGCTGCACGATGATCGTCAAACCGGCACCCGAAACACCGCTTTCGGCGCTGGCCCTGGCAAGGCTGGCGCAGGAAGCGGGCATGCCGGCAGGCGTGTTGCAGGTTTTGCCCGGTGAAGCCGCGCCGCTTGCTCGTCGGCTGCTGGAACACACGCAGGTGCGGGCTTTTTCCTTCACCGGCTCCACCGAGGTTGGACGCCTGCTCCTCACGCAATCGGCGGCGACCATCAAGAAAGCCTCGCTGGAACTCGGCGGTCATGCGCCCTTCATCGTCTTCGGCGATGCGGATCTCGCTCAAGCCGTGCAGGGCTGCCTTGCCGCCAAATTCGCCACATCGGGACAGGACTGCCTCGCGGCAAACCGCATCTATGTTCAACGCGGGGTTTATGACCGTTTCATTGATCGCTTTGCCAGCGCAACCGACAAACTGACGGTTGGCCATGGCCTTGAACCGGGTATCGACATCGGCCCGATGACGCGGCCGTCCGTCGCCGAAAAGTGCCGACAGCAGATCGCGCAGGCTCAGTCTGCCGGCGCGCGCCTCGTCTGCGGCGGACAGGACAGTCCGCTCGGCGGCAATTTCGTCACGCCCACCGTGCTCGCCGACGTGACTGACGACATGCTGATCGCCCGCGAAGAAACTTTCGGTCCGGTCGCCGCCATATTGCCCTTCGATGAGGAGCAGGAGGTGATCCGCCGCGCTAATGCGACGGAGATGGGGCTTGCGGCCTACGTCTACACCAACGATCTCGGCCGGGCGATGCGCCTGACCGACCAGCTCGAATACGGCATGGTGGCGGTCAACACACCGAAATTCACCGGTGCGCCCATTCCATTCGGGGGCTGGAAACAATCAGGCCTCGGCCGCGAGGGCTCGCGCCACGGCCTCATGGAATATCTCGAACCCAAATATGTCTGCTTCGGCAATCTGGCTGCATGAAAGGAACTCGCCTATGACCATCGACATCAAGACTATCTCGGAAATGGATCGAAATGCGGTTCTGCATCCCTTTACGCAGTTGAAGGATTTCGCCAGCGGCAAACTCGGCGAACCGACCATCGTTGAAACAGGCAAGGGCATCCGCATTCAGGACGCCCATGGCAGGCAGCTTATCGATGGCTTTGCGGGGCTTTATTGCGTCAATGTCGGTTATGGCCGCACCGAGGTGGCCGAGGCCATTTCCCGTCAGGCCTACCGGCTTGCCTATTACCATTCCTACGCCGCCCATACGACGGACGAACTGGCCATTCTTTCCGACCGGTTGGTGAAGATGGCGCCCGGCAAGATGAGCAAGGTCTTTTATGGCATGTCCGGTTCCGATGCCAACGAGACCCAGGCCAAACTCGTCTGGTATTACAACAACCTGCGCGGCAAGCCGCAGAAGAAGAAAATCATCTCCCGCGAACGGGGATATCACGGCTGCAGCGTGGTCTCGGGCTCCATGACCGGCATGAGTTTTTATCATGACCACATGGACCTTCCGCGCGCAGGCATCCTCCATACCGGCGTTCCGCATCACTATTGGGGCGCGGAAGCCGGCGAAACGGAACTCGAATTTTCCAGGCGGCGCGCCGAAGAGCTGGAAGAGCTCATTCTACGCGAAGACCCGGACACGATCGGCGCCTTCATTGCCGAACCGGTCCTTGGCACCGGCGGCATCACGCCGCCACCGGAAGGTTACTGGCCGGCGATACAGGCCGTCCTCAAAAAATACGATGTCCTGCTGATTGCCGATGAGGTCATCACCGGCTTCGGCCGGACCGGCTCCATGTTCGGTTCACAACATTATGGGATCGAGCCAGACCTGATCACGGTCGCCAAAGGGTTGACCTCGGCCTACTTCCCCCTTTCAGGCGCGATTGTCGGCGAGAAGGTCTACAAGGTGATGGAGGAAGGGGCGGATCGCGTCGGCGCATTTTCGCACGGCTACACCTATTCCGGCCACCCGATCGGTGCGGCTGCGGCGAATGCCGTGCTCGACATCGTGGAAAAAGAAAACCTGCCGGGCAATGCGCGGGCCGTCGGCAGCTATTTTCAGGAACAGCTGAAGGCGAAATTCGCGCAGCTTCCAATCGTCGGAGAGGTGCGTGGCGTCGGCCTGATGGGCGCAATCGAATTCGTCGCTGATCGGGAGAAGAAGACCCGTTTTGCCCCCCATCTCACGGTTGGCGCTCGCGTTTCCAAGGCAGCGCGCAACGGCGGTCTCATCGCACGGGCCATGCCACATGGCGACATTCTGGGTTTTGCGCCGCCGCTGGTCACGACCCGGGAAGAGGTGGACGAGATCATCGCCATAGCCGAAGCAGCCGTCCGCAGCGTCATGGATGATCTGGTTCAGGCCGGCGAGAAAATCTGACGCTCAGACGTCGCGTTCAACGGGCGCTACCGCTGCTTATCTGCACGGCAAAGAGATGACAGTTGCGCCTATTTGCGGTGCAATTGTCATCTCCTCTGCATAAGGCTTCATCTTTTTGCAGAAGCGTGCATAATGTCATGAAATTACCCCTCTAAAAACGAGACAATTTCATGCGTCGTCAAGCCAATCCGCTCAGCCCAGATCCGGCGCCATCAACCAGGCCGGTGGCGTGGCGGCCGATGCTGGCCAAGCAGAAGGGTGAAACGAAACATTCCGCGCTGACGGAACGCATCATTGCCGATATCGACGCCGGCGTCCTGAAGCCGATGGATCGCATGCCGACCCACCGGGATCTGGCGCGCGAGCTTGGCCTTTCGGTACAGACCGTCAGCCTGTCCTACAAGGAAGCTGAGCGGCTCGGTTATCTCAGCGGCGAAATCGGCCGCGGCACTTTCGTCAAGGCACGCGTCACGGATCGTGCCGGCCGCATGATGCTTGATCACAGCCCAACCGAGGTGCTTGATCTCTCCATCATCCGCGGCGTTTATCTGGAGGAACACGAGGCCGCCTCGCGCGCCATCCTTCGTGAGTTGGCCGACGGTGACAATTCAGGCTTCATGCGCCCATGCCGGCCGGTCGCGGGTCTCGACAGCCATCGTGAAACCGCGCGGACATGGCTTGAAATGATGGGCGTGACTGCGAGGGCCGAACGCATCCTTGTCACCAACGGCGCAGCACACGGCATTTTCCTTGCCTTGAGCTGCATTGTCCGCTCGAACGACGTGGTTCTCTGCGAAAACCTCACCGATCACGGCATTATCGGCCTGTCGAACATTCTGGGCTTCAGCCTCAAGGGCCTGCCCACCGACGAGGAGGGCATTCTGCCGGACGCATTGGAGGCCGCCTGCGAAGCAGGCGGCGTCAGGGCTCTCGTGCTCATTCCAACGCTCAATAATCCGACCGGACATGTCTCAGGCGCAGAGCGCAGACGGGCCATAGCCGCAGTTGCGGAGCGGCATGGGGTCTTTGTCATCGAAGACGAGGTCTACCGACCGATGATAGAGGATGATCTGCCATCCATCGCGGAAATGCTGCCTGATCTGGGCTTTTTCGTCACCAGCTTTACCAAGACGGTGCTGACCGGGCTGCGCGTCGGTTATCTCGTCGTGCCTCCTGCCTACTCCATCCGCGCCGCCTCGATCCTGCGTGTGTCGAGCTGGAGCGGAACCTATCTGACGGCCGAGATCGCCACCCGCTGGGTGGAAAACGGCACCGCGCGGCGTCTGCTGGACGTGCAGCGCACCGAAGCACGCGCACGGCAAAAGATTGCGACGGAGATATTGGGCGACCACATAGCCTCGACCCATCCCCTCTCCTTTTGCGCCTGGCTCAAGGTTCCCACACGCTGGACAGAGGATGGACTGGTGCGTTCGCTGACAAACCAGAACGTCGCAGTCACCCCTTCGGAACCGTTTGTTGCCGGCCCGGGCCATGGCGGCGGCATCCGCATTTGCCTCGGTGGCCGCCTCAATCATCCCGCCCTTGTCAAGGCGTTGACGACCGTGCGCCAGGCCTTCGAGCAATTGCCGCCCGTCTACGATATAGGTTCAATCGGCTGAGGTGGCCGGTTGAAAATCATTGAATCATTACAATATAATAATTGACATGATTTTAGTTCGCTCTCAACATGACAATCATGAAGAGCGAAAACCTGTCCATATCCGCTGGAAAAAATCCGCTTCCGGTCTCGATGGCCGCGATCAGGCAGGCTGCAGCGCGGCTTGCAGGACAGGTGGAACGCACCCCGCTGGTTTACTCGGACAATCTGTCGGAACGCTGCGGTCACCCCGTTCATCTCAAGCTGGAGACGCTGCAGCCCATCGGCGCCTTCAAACTGCGCGGCGCAATGAACGCCGTCCTTTCGCTTGATGACGGTGCGCGCAGACGCGGCCTCGTCACCGCCTCCACCGGCAATCATGGCCGCGCGGTTGCTTATGCGGCGCGCAAGCTCGAAATTCCCGCCACGATCTGCATGTCGGCACTCGTGCCGGCGAACAAGGTCGAAGCCATCCGTGCGCTCGGCGCAGATATCCGGATCATCGGCATGTCACAGGATGACGCGCAGGAGGAAGTGGAGCGCCTGACCGCAAGCAACGGCCTGACTGCGATCCCGCCTTTTGATGATCCAGACGTCGTGGCAGGCCAAGGGACGATCGGCATCGAGATTATCGAGGATATGCCCGATCTGTCCGCTGTACTCATCCCTCTTTCAGGCGGAGGCCTTGCGGGCGGCATTGCCGTTGCTGTCAAGGCGCTGAAACCGCAGGCCCGGGTCATCGGCATCTCCATGGAGCGGGGCGCAGCCATGCACGCCTCGGTCACGGCCGGCCGGCCGATCTCTGTCAAGGAAGAAGAAACCCTGGCGGATTCGCTTGGCGGCGGGATTGGTCTGGCGAACCGCGTGACCTTCGCGCTGTGCCGCGAACTGCTCGATGACATCGTGCTGGTCTCGGAGGACGAAATCGCGGCCGGCATTTGCCACGCCGCGCAGAAAGAAGGTTTGACGGTGGAGGGCGCGGCGGCCGTTGGTTTCGCAGCGATCCTCTCCGGCAAGATCGACATCACCGGCCCGACCGCCATCATCGTTTCGGGCGGGAACATCGATCCGGCGGTTCACAAGAGGATCATCGACGGGGGAGCCGCATGAGCCACGTTACCATCCTGACGGAAAAAGACCTGCGCGCCATCGTCAAGCTGGACCTTTCCGCAGTCGATTGCGTGGAGCGAGCCTTTGCGGCTCTCGCCACGGGGACTGTCGCCATGCCGCCGATCCTGCGCCTCGATATTCCTGAGTTTCGCGGCGAGGTGGATGTCAAGACGGCTTATGTGCCGGGCTTTGACGGTTTCGCCATCAAGGTCAGCCCCGGTTTCTTCGATAATCCGAAGCTTGGTCTGCCAAGCCTGAACGGCCTGATGATCCTCTTCAGCGCGAAAACCGGGCTGGTGCAGGCCCTTCTCCTCGACAATGGCTATCTCACCGATGTGCGCACCGCAGCAGCAGGCGCAGTCGCGGCACGACATCTCGCCCGCAAAGATGCTTCCGTCGCCGCCCTGTTCGGAGCCGGCATGCAGGCCCGTCTGCAACTCGAAGCCCTGATGCTGGTGCGCCCGATCCGGTCGGCGCGAATCTGGGCGCGCGACCATGACAAGGCTGGGAGACTTTCGGGCGATTTGGCCCGGGAATACGGCATTGAGGTGACCGCCGTGGCCGATCCGCAGACGGCCATTCGCGGCGCCGATATCATCGTGACCACCACACCGGCCGAAAAGCCGATCCTTCTTGCCGACTGGCTGGAAGAAGGCCAGCATCTGACCGCCATGGGGTCGGACGCCGAACACAAGAACGAGATCGATCCGACCGTATTCGGCAGGGCGCGATACGTCGCGGACCGGCTCTCGCAAACCCGTATTCTCGGTGAGTTGCATCACGCCATCGCCGCCGGGCGCGCCGTGTCGGATCAGCACTTCGCCGAACTTGGGGACGTCATTGCCGGCAGGCTGCCGGGTCGTGTTTCGACCAAAGACATCACCTTTGCCGATCTCACGGGCACCGGGGTGCAGGACACCGCCATCGCCAATCTCGCCTTTGCCCGCGCAAAGGAAGCCAAGAGCGGTCAAACCATCGAAAACAGCATAAAAATGGGAGACGCAGCGTGAGCGTAACGCTGAACTTTACGCGCGAGGAATATGCCGCGCGCCTGTCCAAAACCCGCAATGCCATGGAAAAGGGCGGGATCGATCTTCTGGTCGTCACCGATCCGTCCAACATGCATTGGCTGACCGGTTATGACGGCTGGTCCTTCTACGTGCATCAATGCGTGCTGGTGCCGCCGGATGGCGAGCCGATCTGGTACGGACGCAAGCAGGACGCCAATGGCGCCAGGCGCACGGCGTATCTCGACCATGACAACATCATCGGTTACCCGGACCACTACGTTCAATCCACAGAACGGCACCCGATGGACCTGCTGTCCGAGATCATTCAGGAGAGGGGATGGTCCGGCCTGACGGTCGGCGTCGAGATGGACAATTATTATTTCTCGGCCGCCGCCTTTGCATCGCTGCAGAAACATCTGCCGAACGCCCGTTTCAGGGATGCCGCCGGTCTCGTAAACTGGCAGCGCGCGGTCAAAAGCCCGACCGAACTCGATTATATGCGCAAGGCAGGCAAGATCGTCGAACTGATGCACAAACGTATCGTCGACGTGGTTGAACCGGGCATGCGCAAATGCGACCTCGTGGCCGAAATATACGATGCCGGCATTCGTGGCACCGCTGAGTTCGGTGGAGACTATCCCGCCATCGTTCCCCTCCTTCCCTCGGGCGCAGACGCATCCGCACCGCATCTGACATGGGACGACAAGCCGATGCGCTTGGGAGAAGGCACCTTCTTCGAAATCGCCGGCGCTTACCGGCGTTACCACTGCCCGCTATCGCGCACCGTCTTTCTCGGCAAGCCGACGCAGGCGTTTCTCGATGCGGAGAAGGCAACGCTTGAGGGCATGGAGGCCGGTCTTTCCGCAGCGAAGCCGGGCAACACCTGCGAAGACATCGCCAATGCGTTTTTCGCCGTGCTGAAAAAATACGGGATCATCAAGGACAACCGCACCGGTTATCCGATCGGCCTTTCCTATCCGCCGGACTGGGGCGAGCGCACCATGAGCCTGCGGCCGGGCGACCGGACCGAGCTGAAGCCCGGCATGACGTTCCATTTCATGACCGGACTGTGGCTGGAGGACATGGGACTCGAAATCACCGAAAGCATCGCGATCACCGAAACCGGGGTTGAATGCCTCTCCAATGTGCCGCGGCAACTCTTCGTGAAAGGCTGAGACGATGTTGAAGACCGCGCTACGTCCCTCGCCGATCACGCCCACCGTCGATTTTGACGCGCAGGGCGTGCAGCACGGTCATCTGCGACTGCCATATAGCCGCGATGACAGCGCCTGGGGTTCGGTGATGATCCCGATCTGCGTCATCGCCAATGGCGAGGGGCCGACGGCGCTTTTGACCGGAGCCAATCATGGCGACGAATATGAGGGGCCGGCCGCCCTGTTCGAACTCGCCCATAAACTCGATCCGGAAGAGGTAAGCGGCCGCATCATCATCGTGCCGGCACTCAACTATCCCGCCTTTCGCGCGGGAACGCGCACCTCGCCGATCGACCGGGGAAACCTGAACCGCAGCTTTCCCGGCCGCCCTGACGGCACGGTGACGGAGAAGATTGCCGATTATGTCACCCGCCATCTGATACCGCTTGCGGATATCGTTCTCGATTTTCATTCCGGCGGCAGGACGCTTGATTTCCTGCCCTATGCCGCAGCTCACGAATTATCCGACAAGACGCAGGAGGCCCGGTGTTTTGAAGCGGTGGCGGCTTTTGCCGCGCCCTATTCGATGAAGATGCTGGAGATTGACGCCGTCGGCATGCTCGACACGACTGTTGAGGAACTGGGCAAGGTCTTTGTCACCACCGAGCTCGGCGGCGCGGGGACGGCGAGCGCGAAATCGATCGACATCGCCCGCAAAGGCATTGTCAATCTGCTCTGCCATGCCGGCATCCTCGCCGGCGCACCGGTGGCGACGCCAAGCCGCTGGCTGGACATGCCCTCCAGCGATTGTTTCACCTTTGCCGAAGACGACGGGCTCGTCGCCTTTGTCCGCGATCTGGGAGACGCGGTCATGGCAGGTGAAACGGTCGCCCTGGTTTATCCCGTTGGAAAAACCGGTCTTGCGCCGGTTGATTACCGCGCTTCCATCAATGGCGTGCTTGCCGCCCGTCACGTTCCCGGCCTCATCAAGGCCGGAGACTGCCTTTCCGTCATCGCCACGGTCACGGAGAATACCTAACCAGAAGAACCATCGTGAGATCCGAAAACGGACCACGCAACCCAACCAGAGGAGTAAGAACATGCGTATGACCAGAATTGCCGGGCTTTCCGCCCTCGCTCTCACCATTGGCGTGACGTCGGCCAGCGCCTTGACCGTCGAAGACGTCAAGAGCCAGGGCTATATCCGCGCCGCAACGGCCAATGAAGTACCCTATTCCTACATGCAGCCCGACGGCACCTCCGCCGGCATCGGCCCGGATGTGGCGAATGCTGTCCTGAAATCGATGGGCATCGAAGAGGTCAACTGGACGGTGACGCCATTCGGCACGCTGATCCCCGGCCTGAAGGCGCGTCGCTTCGATTTTGCCGCCGCCGAACAGAACATCTCGCCCGAGCGCTGCAAGCAGGTTGCCTTCACCGAACCGAACTCGTCCTATGGCGAAGGCCTGCTGGTGAAGAAAGGAAATCCGAAAAAGCTTACCACCTACGCCGATATCGCCAAGGACCCCTCATTGAAGGTCGCCGTTGTTTCCGGCGCAAACAACGTCGATTTCCTGCGCGCAGTCGGCGTCAAGGAAGAGCAGATCGTGTTCATCCCTGCCAATGCCGACGCCATTCCGACCGTACAGAGCCGCGCCGACGCCTATGCCGCCACGGAGCTCACGGTTTCGGAACTCGCCAAGGGTCAGGCCAATGTTGAGCAGGTCAAGCCCTTCGTCGATCCCGTTGTGAAGGATGCGCCGGTGCGCAATTACGGCGGCTTTGCCTTCCGGCCGGAAGACAAGGAGTTGCGCGACGCCTTCAACGCGGCGCTCGTCGAATTCCGCAAGACGGAGGACTACAAGAAAATCCTCGCCAAATACGGCCTCTCCGAACAGAGTATCGCTGCAGCGGCCGAAAAGAAGGTCGCCGATCTCTGCGCCGGCAAATAATGCCAGCCGGCGCCCGGGGCATATCCGGGCGCCGTTCATCAAGAACTCGGGAAAACTCCAGATGGACATGACCGCTTACCTGCCGATGTTGTGGCAAGGCGCCGTCGTCACCATGACGATCACGCTGGCAGCCCTTGTCGTCGGAACGGCTCTCGCCTTCTTTTTTGGCATTCTGCGCATCGAGGGAGGACCGATCCTGTCGGCCATCGCGCTCTGTTACACGGAAGTGTTTCGCGGCACCTCGCTGCTGGTGCAGCTTTTCTGGTTCTATTACGCCCTGCCGCTGGTTGGGCTGAGTTTTGATCCGATCACCACGGGTGTGCTGGTGCTTGCCGCCCACGCCGGCGGTTATGGCGCGGAAATCGTTCGCGGCGCGCTGTCTTCAGTCTCAGTGCAGCAGCTGGAGGCAGCAAGAGCGCTGAATTTTACACGCCTGCAGACGCTCTTCCGCATCTCGCTGCCGCAGGCCGTTGTTGAGATGATGCCGGCATTCGGCAATCTGGCGATCGAGACGCTGAAGCTTTCCTCGCTCGTGTCACTGATCTCCATTGCCGACCTCACCTTCGCGGCGCAGTCCATCCGCAACCTGACGCTGGATAGCGCCAGCATCTATTCGATTACGCTGCTTTGCTATTTCGCGATGTCCCTGATCCTCATGGTCGTCATCCGGGTGATCGAGCACTTCGTGCGGCGCGGTAACGTCTTCCCGCGCGCCCGCCATTCATAAGGATATCCTGTCATGATGTATGGTTACGAATGGGACACGACCACCTGGCTCACCTACACGACCTCGATCCTGCCCATCATCCTGATTGGCCTGACGGTAACGCTGAAGGCCGCCGCCGCAGGCTTTGCGATCGCGCTGGTTCTGGGGCTTGTCTTTGCGCTGCTGCGCCGCAGCCGCGTCAAGATGATCTCCTGGCCCACCGCGCTGATTGTCGAGTTCCTTCGTGATACGCCGCTTCTGGTGCAGCTCTTTTTCCTTTATTACGTGCTTCCGGATTTCGGCATCGTTCTGCCCGCTTTTCTGACCGGCGCGTTAGCACTTGGCCTGCAATATGCCGCCTATACTTCCGAGGTCTATCGCGGCGGCATAGAGGCGGTGCACCACGGCCAGTGGGAAGCGGCAACGGCGCTGAACCTGACGCCTATGCAGACCTATCGCGACATCATCATTCCCCAGGCGATCCCGCGCATCGTTCCGGCGATGGGCAACTATCTTGTCGCCATGATCAAGGAAACGCCGGTGCTTTCCGTCGTCACCGTTCTCGAGATGATGGGGCTTGCCAATATGATCGGCGAACGCACCTTCGAATATCTGGTGCCGCTGACGCTTGTCGGCCTGATCTTCCTCCTTCTGACAATAATCTGCTCGGCAGGCCTCAGCCGCCTGCAAAGGGCGCTTCCAAAAGCAGGAATACCCTTGCGATGACAAACAACACCAAGCAGCCACTGATCGAATTTTCCGATGTCACGAAGCGCTTCGGCATTCTGACAGTACTCGACCAGTTCAATTTCAACGTGGCAAAAGGCGAAAAAGTCACCCTCATCGGTCCGTCCGGCTCCGGCAAGTCGACGGTTCTGCGTATTCTCATGACGCTGGAACCATTTCAGGAGGGAAAGCTGACCCTTGCCGACATGTCCTACCATGAGCAGGGAGGCAAAGGCCCTTTCAAGGCCTCGGAAAAGCATCTGCGGCAGATCCGCAACCATGTCGGCATGGTTTTCCAGAGCTTCAATCTCTTTCCGCATATGACTGTGCTCCGCAACATCGTGGAGGCGCCGGTTCGGGTTTTGGGCATCGGCCGCGCGGAGGCGGAAGCGCGCGCAATCGACTTGCTGAAGATGGTCGGGCTGGCGGACAAGAAGGACCATTATCCGGTGCAGCTTTCCGGTGGGCAACAGCAGCGTGTCGCCATTGCCCGCTCGCTCGCCATGCGTCCGCGTGTCCTGCTTTTCGATGAGCCGACCTCGGCGCTGGACCCGCAACTGGTGGGGGAAGTCCTGTCCGTCATCCGCGATCTGGCCCATGAGCATGATCTGACGATGCTTCTCGTCACCCACGAAATGCGCTTTGCCCGGGAAGTATCGGACCGCGTCTGTTTCTTTGACAAAGGCCGTATCTGCGAACAGGGAAAACCGGACGAGATTTTCGGTCAGCCGAAAGAAGACCGTACACGCGAATTTCTCGCTTCCGTCTTGCGATGAATTTTGGTTGCCCCTCCCTCATGCAATCAATCCGCAGAGGTGGACAAAACCTTTCCGTCCCTGCCCTGCACAATATCGTGCGACGGAACCGGTAAAGCATCGGGTGCAGGCAGAGGCGGGATTATCAACCACGCGCCGGGATAGTCGTTGCGAAGATGCCGGGGATTATAACGAATATTGGTTCCGGCGGCATGGTGAAGCGTTCCGAGCGTTGCATCTTTTGACAGGACACCTCTGCTGATTTCGTGGAGTTTTTGGTTGCCATCAAGGGCAAGCGTTACTTCCGAAAGATCGAAACTGTCGATGTGAACGGTCTGCTCCTGCGGCGTGTCGAGAACCCATCTGTCTGAATCGACGAAGCCGTCGGTGTAGACATTACCGGTGGAGGCGCGCAGGGACGTGCCTTTCGGCAGGCCGATACCGTCAACAACATTGCCATCGGCGAGAATGCATTTGCTGAAGGCGGAGATGCCGCCATCGGGCGAGAGATCGAACTCAACCGGCTGCGTCGCGTCGCAGCGCCAGCCGCTCTGGGTGGTCACTCCATTGCCGGTTATGCGCATGTTGCCAGGGGTAAAGCCGATCGTTTCGTAATTCTCATTGGTCTTTATCGCGATATAACGGGCGATCTCGATGGCATCGATATCGGCGATCCGCACCGGATGCGGAAACACGGCGCGGTTGAAGGCCTGCCTGTTATCGGCAATGGCCAGTTCAAGTTTCGTACCCTTGGGCATATCGATCCCGCCAAGGCGAGCCGGCTCCGAGAGTTCCGGCCGATAGCTTGCCGCTCTTTCCCTGTCGTAAGCACTCATCTGCAGATAAAAATCACCGAACCGAAAGAGCGTGAAAAGCGCAACGGCGGTCACCAGCCCGTAAGGCAGGATCATCGGGCGCTTCCAGCGGCCGCTCACGTATCGGACGAACAGCAACAACGTCCAGACGACCCACACAAGGGTCGTGACGAGAAGGAAGGCAAGGAGAAGCAGCGCTTCGACGGAGGGCAATGCGACAGGGATCATGCAAACCAATGGTCCTGGGCGGATCGTTTTGATCCTGAAGAGACATCAGTGCTTTAGCCCACAAGCGGCTGTCATTTCAACTCGGTGATGGCGGACGGACATAGCGGTGGTTGTCCGGGCGACGGATGGCCGCCGCCCGGTCAACGCACTTATGGGTATCAGCCGCCAAGGACGAAACGGGAGAATGCCAGGGCATTGCGGGCGTCCTCGTCCATTTTCGCAAGGTCGGCGCCGCCGCTGAGATCGCGCCACACCTTGATGTCAGAGCCGATCGTACCGCCGGTCTTGACGAAGGGCTCCATGACAACGGCACCGGTGTAATTGATATCGCGAAGGGCCAGACCAATTTCGTGCCAGGGCATCCTGCCCTTGCCCGGTACGCGGCGATTGCTCTCACCGGTGTGGAAATGACCGAGAAGCGGGCCGGCCGTGCGGATGGCTTCGCCAAAACTGTCTTCCTCGATATTCATGTGGAAGGTATCCAGCATGACCTTCACATTGTTCTTGCCGACATCCTTGACGAAGGCGACGCCTTCGGCCGCCGTGTTGAGCACGTGATTTTCAAAGCGGTTGAGGACTTCGATGCAAAGGTTGATGCCGAGATCATTGGCGAAATCGGCAATGCCATTGATGCCCTCGACGCCGCGCGCATAATCACCTGCCTTGTCGACCGGCTGCGAATAGTCGATCGGCCAATAGGAATGCAATGCGCCGCCGATCGTGTGGATATCGAGCTTGGCGACATTGGCGAGCGTCTGCTCAAAAAACGCCTTGCCGGCTGCGCGCACGGAAGCATCCTCGGACGACAGGTTTTTGGTTTTCGAAGGGCCGATGCCGGCGGTGAGGATGATGCCGTTATCCTTCGCGCTCTGCCTGATCACGGCGAGCTCGGCGTCGCTATATTCATTGATGTGGTGTGCGGCGACTTCGATGATATCGAAACCGAGCTTGGCGACCTTCTCGATATAGGGGCCGAACTTGGCGCTCCATTCATGTTCCCAGTAAGAATAATAGATGCCGTGTTTCATGGGGATCTCTTTCGCTTTCTGTTTCGCTGAATTTGAATTTGGGCGGGACAGCTGTTCAGCCGGCTTCAGGAAGTCGGCTTGCTTCCCAGATTTCCGATATGAAGATCCGGCTCTGTGCTCGCGGAAATGATGAACCGGCCGTTCGGAAGGTCGTTCTCTTCAACCTTGCGATTGATCTCGTCTTCACCGAGGCCAAAACTGCGCCAACGCTCTCTCAGCCGTGCACGCAGGTCGTCCTCATCGACATCGACAAAGACAGTCAGGTCAAAAATCTGCTTGAGACGATCCCAGGGCGACTGGCTGGCAAGGAGATAATTGCCTTCACAGACGATGATATCGACGGATTGCGGGATGAGACGGCCGCCTGCGCGGGCAATTTCAATCGCGCGATCAAAGACTGGGACAGCGACGACATCGTCCTCATTCGCCTTCAGTCGCTCAAGCATGTGGCGCAAGCCGTGAGCATCGAAGGTATCGATTGCGCCCTTGAAGGGACGGCGCTTCATCTCTTCCAGCACGGCATCGTCATAATGAAAGCCATCCATCGGAAAGAGCGCTGCAGACACGCTTTCACCTGCGTTCAAGACGTCAACCACATGCTCGGCAATGGTCGACTTTCCCGATCCGGGCGCACCGGCGATCGCAATCATCACACGCCGCCCATTGGCGCCGGCAAGACGCTTGAGGGTCAGGCCCGCAATTTCACGGGCGTTATCGTCAATAGTGTTCAAGGTGCTCGCCTCGATAATGGGTACTGTCAGAAAATCCGGTACTGGTCCGCCTTGTCGCGCAGGAATGCCAGGCCCTTGTCGAGAACCTCGTCAGCGCTGGGCGCAACCGGCCGCCAGGTCGAAATCGCGCCCGCCATGTCCTTCGGCATCGCGACAAAACTTTCGAGCGTCAGCACGCCCTTGAAACCGATGGCGGCGAGTGCGGAAAACACTTCGTCCCAGGCAACGTTGCCAAACCCGGGCGTGCCGCGGTCGCTTTCCGACATATGCATGTATTTCAGGTGGTTGCGGGCGGTGATGATGCCGTTTGCGATGCCCTTTTCCTCCATGTTCATGTGGAAGGTATCGAGATGGATAAAGACGTTGTCCGCACCGATGCGCTCCACCAGCGCCACCGCCTGCTCGGCGGAATTGAGCAGATGATTTTCGTAGCGGTTCACGGTCTCGATGCCGAATTGCAGGCCGAGCGTTTTTGCGTGGCCGGCAGCCCGCGAAAGCGCCCTTGTCAGGTTGTCATATTCACCCGGTGTCGGAGGAAATCCGGTTCGCTCATTGGTGCCGCCATAGGTGACCCCCGTCAGCGCCTCCGCCCCCATTTCTGCGGCTTTGTCGAGCGCGGCGTTCAGATGGTCGATAGCCGCGTCGGGACGCACCGACGCCCAGGCGGGCTCCGGCAGCACCAGCGAACAGACGGCGCGCAGACGGTACTTCTCCAGCAGGGCGCGCGTGTATTTTGCATCGACGGAGGGAATATCGATGAGCGGAATCTCGATGAAATCCTGACCGTAATCCGCGGCAGCGGCGATGGACCGTCTGGCGTTTTCGTGGTCCCATTTCAGAGACCACATCATTGCGTGAACACCGAAGCCTTTCACGTCATACCTTCTTTCTGAGAGATGCGAAGTAGCTTGAAAACAGGCCGCGCGCCGCCATGACGACAATCATCAGCACACCCCAGAGCGCCGTTGCCAGATGCTGGTTGGCGCCGAGAAGATTGAGGCCCGACGACAGGAGCTGCAGAACGATGAGCGCGACGAAGACCGGCAGCACCCGACCGAAACCGCCGAACGGATTGATGCCGCCGAGGAATGCAGCCAGCACCGTGATCAGCAGATAGGATTCCCCGTGGCCGACACGGACGGAATTGAAACGGGCAAGCATGATGATGCCGGCAACCGCACACATCAGACCCGATAGCGTGTAAACGAGAACCTGGATCTTGCGCGTATTGAGGCCGGAATAACGCGCGGCTTCGATGTTCGAGCCAATCATCAACAGGCCGAAACCAAGCTTGGTGCGCGTCAGCAGCACATGCCAGAGCCCGACGCAGACGATGAAGATCAGAAGCGGGACCGGCAGACCGAGAAGCGTGCCGTGACCGAGCGGCGCCATATAGGCGGGGAAACCCGAGACATCCCCACCACGGGTGAGAAACTCACCCAGTCCACGCAAAAAGATCATCATCGACAGCGTCACAAGGATCGGATGGGCGCGGGTGTAGGCGATCGCCGCTCCTGTCATCGCGCCGGCAGCGCCGCCGGTTGCGAGTGCGGCAAGGCAGGCGAACAGGAAGGCGCTCGGCGGCGCATCCACGCCGCCATGGGCCTGCAATACCCAGGCTGCGGCAAGACCTGACAGGTTGGCGGCGAAGGTGACGGACAGATTGATGCCGCCCGTCAGAAGCGGCAGCAGCATCGCCAGTGTCAGCAGGCCGAGTTCCGGCAGCTGGAAGGCGACCGAACCGAATGTTGCGAGCGAGAGAAAGTTATCGGCAAAGGTTCCGAAGATGAGCATGACAGCGATGAAGGCAATCACCGGCCCGGCCATGTCGGCACCGAAAATCGCGTTGAATTTCCGAACGAGACTGCTCATTGCTGGGCGCTCCCCTTTTTCGTGGATGTGCGAAGCGCACTCGGCAGAAGCTTGTCGAACCGGGTGGAAGAGAGCGTAATGGCGATGAGAATGATGGCCCCGACGATCATCTTGAAGGCAAAGGGGGAAACGCCCATCAGGTTGAGGCCGTTCTGGGTGATCGAGACCATCAGCACGCCGAGCACGCAGCCGATGACCGACCCCTTGCCGCCGCCAAGCCGCGCGCCGCCGAGCACGGTGGCTGCAAGAACATCCAGCTCGCGGCCATAAAGCGCGTTCGGCACCACCTCCTGCGCATAATGCGCCTGCATGAGCCCGGCAATGCCCGCCATCAGGCCGAGCCAGCCGAAAGAAATGTAATGCATCGCGCCGATATTGATGCCGAAGCGGCGAGCGCCTTCCGGGTTGTCGCCGAAAGCATAGAGTTTGCGCCCGACGGTGGTGCGGGAAATCATGAACCAGGTGGCGACACAGCAGAGGATCATGACGACAACGGGCAGCGTCAACTCCACCCAGGAACCGTCAGACATCTCACGCTCATAAAATACCACCCGCGTCGACAGCCACTCCGGCAGGTCGTAGATCGACACGCCCTTGGTGAAGAACATCAGCAGCCCGAAGAAGATGTTGAAGGTGGAGATGGTCGCAACGATGGAAATGATGTTGAGCCGCCAGACGAGGAAGGCATTGACGAAGCCGAGACTAAGGCCAACCGCGCCGGCGATGATGAAACCTTCCGCCCAGTTGCCGCCGCCGAGCGCATTGAGCGCCAGCACCGTCACATACTGGACGACGGAGGCCGCGACCGCGAAGGAGATGTCGATGCCGCCTGAAATCAGCACCACGAGCAGGCCAACCGCGAAGATGATATTGACCGCCGAGACATTCAGCACGTCGAATGCATTGGAAATGGTGAGAAAGCGGTCTGTCGCAAAGGACAGTCCCGTGCAGAGCAGCACCATGACCACAAGCAGGGTGAATTCGGTCGTATGTCCGAGGATGAGCCTACGCATAGATGGCGGACTCCAGTTCGGTAAGCGACAGGCGTCGCGGATCATAGGTGGCGTGGAACCGGCCTTCGACCATGTGGATGACCCTGTCTGTATTGAAATAAACTTCCGGCGCTTCGTCGGAGATCACGATGATCGAGAGACCTTCTGCGGCGAGCTTGCGGACGATTTCGAAGATGCCGGCGCGGGCGCCGACATCGACCCCCACGGTCGGCGCATCGAGGATGAGGATTTTCGGCCCGATCGCCAGCCACTTGGCAATCGCCACACGCTGCTGATTACCGCCAGATAGCGTGCGGATCGGATCTTCCGGCAGGCCGATCTTGACGCCGAGAGCCGAAATCCAGCGGGAAACGACATCCGCCTTTTTTGACGGCGAGATCAGGCCGCCGCTCAGCAAGCGGTCGAGCGAGGCCATGACGAGATTGTCGGCGATGGACTGCGGCTGGTTCAGACCAAGCGAAAGCCGGTCCTCGGAAAGATAAGCGACGCCCGCCCGGATCGCATCGCGGTTGGAATGGAAATCCACCTTCTTTCCATCGATGAGGACTTCACCCGATTGCGCCCGATGCATGCCGAACAGCGTCAAAGCCAGTTCCGTGCGGCCGGCTCCCAAAAGACCGGTTATGCCGAGCGTTTCTCCGCGCCGCAGATCGAACGAAACATCTTCGAATTCGCCGGCCCGGCTCAGCCCGCGCACCGAGAGAACAACGGGTTTGTCATCGTGGTCAGCGGCGATGACGGCGCTGTCGAAATTGCGGCCGGTCATCAGCTCGGTCACCCGCGACTGGGTCATGCCTTCAACGGGAAAGACACCGACGAGCGATCCATCCCGCAGCACCGTGATGCGGTCTGAAATCTCCAGCACTTCCGCAAGGCGATGCGAGACGAAGACGACCGCCACACCCGAGGCAGAGAGGTTGCGGACGATGTCGATCAGATAATCGGTTTCGGACTGCGTGAGCGACGCGGTCGGTTCATCCATGAAAACGAGCCGCGCTTCGCCGACCAGCGCGCGGGCAATCGCCACGATCTGACGCTGGGCGATGGGCAGTTCCTTGAGCGGCTTATCAAGATCGATCTCGACGCCGAGCCGGGCCAGCGCCTTTTCGGCCGCCTGTTCGATGGCGCGTTTGTCGACCAGCCCGTATTTTCCATTCACCGCGTACTGGAAGCCGATATTCTCAGCCACCGTCATTTCATCGAACAGCGCCAGATCCTGCCAGATCACCTGAATGCCAAGCGATTGCGCAAGCGTTGGGGTCATTGTGGCTATCGGCTTGCCGTCGAAATAGAGTTCGGCGTCGCTTTCGGGCGTATAAACGCCTGTTATGACCTTGATCAACGTGCTTTTGCCACAGCCGTTTTCGCCGGCAAGGCAATGCACTTCCCCCGGATTGACCTCGAAGGAAACACCCTTCAGCGCGCGGACGCCGCCGAAGGTGACTTTGACATTTTTGAGGGACAGGAGCGGTTCTGCGCTCATGATAACGTAAATCTCCTTCCGCCGCGAAAGCATTGCAGACGCGGCGCTCGGCATGTTTTTCCAGATGAGGCGTCGCGCGCGTATCGCACCCACGCGACGCCCTTGGCCTTGGGGAGGATCAGAGGCCCATGGAAACGAGCTTGTCGATGCTTTCCTTGTCGATCTTCAAAAGCTGGTCGACAACGATGGTGTTACCTTCGGGATTGATGGTGCCGAGACCTTCGATATTGTCGCCGGCCTTGGGCGTCTCGCCCTTGGCGATACGATCGGCGAGGGTGATGAAGACTTCACCGGCCTGTTTCGGGTTCCACATGAAGCCCCCCGTCAGCGCGCCTGATTTGATGAGCTTTGCGCCCTGCCCCGGCGAGAACGGGCCGATGACGAAGACCTTGCCATCCTTGCGCCGCTCTTCGACGGCGCGGCCGGCGCCGATCGGTCCCTGCGAACCGAAGGCGAGGAAACCACTCAGGTCGGCATTGGCGGACATCAGGTCAAGCGCCGTCGAACGGCTCTTGTCGAGGTCTTCAGCGACACCGTAGCGATCGCCGACCAGCTTCATGTCGGGATAATTGGCCTTGATATAGGCGATGGCTGCATCCGCCCAGGCGTTATGAAGCGGAACCGTAAGCGAGCCGACGAAAACGGCATAGGAGCCCTTGCCGCCCATCTTTTCCGCCAGGAGCTTGCCATGCGCTTCACCGAAGCCTTTGGCGGAGGCGAGCTCGAAATCCCAGTCAGCGCCAAGCTGCTTGGGCGATTCATGGGTGATGACCTTGATACCGGCGGCCTGGGCCTTTTTCAGCACCGGCTCCAGCACCTTTGCATCATTCGGCACGACGCCGATAAAATCGACCTTCTGGGCGATCAGGTCCTCGATGGCGCGAACCTGCAGCGCCGGGTCGGCGCTGGTCGGGCCGACCATGAAACCGTCAACGCCGAGCTTCTTGCTCTGCTCCTTGATACCGGCCTCCATGGCGTTGAACCACGGGATGCCGCCGATCTTGACGACGACGCCCACCTTCGGCCCTTCGGCAAAGGCTGCGGACGAGAGCAGCGCGAGCGACAGGCCGACCGCTGCAGCAATAATTTTCTTCATGATGTTCCTCCTCAAAAAATTGGGCAAACGAAACCCGCCGCAGCCATTTTTCATCGGGCGCGTTCAAAATTTCTCATCTCGCTTATTCGAGACTCTCCCTTGCCACTCCCACAGCAACCATCTTGCACAATCGATATTGCCAAATTGCACAATCGATGGTGCAATAACCATATCATGAAGCGCCCTTCCGTCAAGGGGATGTGTGCTCTAATAATTGGAATCAGTTGGGGAGATCACAGTGACGGGTATAAGTTCCAAGAAAGCCACCATTTATGACCTGTCGATATTGTCGGGCGCATCAGCCTCGACAGTGAGCGCGGTGTTGAACGGATCATGGCGCAAACGGCGGATTTCGGAGGAGACTGCGGATAAAATTCTCTCGCTCGCCAAGGCGCATCGCTACACCACCAACCTGCAGGCCCGCGGCCTGAGGAGTTCAAAATCCGGTCTCGTCGGGCTCCTGGTGCCCATTTATGACAACCGGTTCTTTTCATCGATGGCGCAGACATTCGAAGGGCAGGCGCGCAAGCGCGGCCTGTCGCCCATGGTGGTCTCCGGGCGGCGCGATCCCGAGGAAGAACGCCGCACCGTGGAGACGCTGATCGCCTATTCGATCGATGCCCTCTTCATTGCGGGCGCGACCGATCCCGACGGCGTGCACCAGGTCTGCGCCCGCGCAGCATTGCCGCATGTCAATATCGACCTTCCCGGCAAATTTGTACCCTCCGTCATTTCCGACAACAGGCACGGTGCGGAAATACTGACATCCGCAATCCTTGCCCATGCGGAAAAAGGCGGGCCTCTCGGCCCTGACGACGTCATCCTGTTCGGCGGCCACGACGACCACGCCAGCCGCGCCCGTATAGATGGCTTCCACGCCACCAAGGCCGCCTATTTCGGGGTCGATAACGGGGACGATATAGAGATCACCGGCTATTCGCCCCGCATGACGGAACTGGCTTTCGAACGTTTCTTCGAACGCAGGGGCCGCCTGCCCCGCTGTTTCTTCGTCAACTCCTCGATCAATTTCGAAGGCCTGCTTCGTTTCATGGGGCGTCATGACGGTGAGGCCTTCGGCGACATCGTTGTCGGCTGCTTCGACTACGACCCATTCGCATCGTTCCTTCCCTTTCCGGTCTACATGATCAAGCCCGATATAGCGCAGATGCTCGACAAGGGTTTTGAACTTCTGGCAGAGAACCGGACCGACCCCGAGGTGATCATTATCGAACCGACGCTCATTCCGCCGCGAACCGCTCTCGAAGGCCCGCTCGACGACATATGGGACCCCGTTGCATTGCGCCGCATGGCGCAATGAACGTGCGAAATGCCGCTTGACCTCAACAGCGCTTGAGGTCGTACCGATTGCATGGCGCTTCACCATTGCAACGGGATAGTGATGATAGAAAAACTCATGAAGATGCTGGAAGACGGACGGGATAGTCCGCTGCTGCGCTTTTCAATCGCGAAGACTCTGGCGGCCGCAGGGCAATTCGAAGATGCCGCGCATCATCTGCAGGAGGCTGTGCGGCAGGATCCCGATTATTCGGCGGTCTGGGCCGAACTGGGCGAATGCCGCGCACGGCTGGGAGATGACGACGGCGCCATTGCGGCATGGGTGGAAGGCATGTCGGTGGCCATCAGGCGAGGCGACATTCAGGCCAAAAGGCAGATGGAGGTGCGGCTTCGACGTTTGCGGTCGCGCACCCTGAAGGGCGTCAGTTGACGAGACGGGTATCAAGATGCAGCCGGTCGCGTCGTTGCCAGCGATCGAGCCCATGCGCAAAAATTTGCCGGAAGGTTAGCCAGATTTCATAAAACTGGCTATGATCCCCGGAAAAATCACGGGAGGCGGCTGTCGAGGGCCGGTGATTTATGGGTTTTTCGGATCACATCAAGGAAATCGAGCACGTCGGACAGGGCAGGAATACTGGCCGCGATGCGGTGGTGCTTGAATCCTGGCGGCGTTGTCTCGATACCTATCAGCTTGATCCGGCCAAGGCCCGCGAAGCGGTCATCGTTTCCGAAACATGCCTGCGCGAGCATCGCCAGCGGGCGGAAGACCTCGTCCACATCGCCCGTTCCGGCCTGGAGCGGCTGTATCGGCAGGTGGCCGAGCAGAATTACGTTCTTCTTCTGTCGGATCAGCAGGGGGTGACGGTCGAGTTTCTGGGCGACCCGTCATTCAACAACAATCTGCGCAAGGCCGGGCTTTACCTCGGCTCGGAATGGTCGGAACCGCGTGCCGGCACCTGCGCCGTCGGCGCGTGCATCGCCACCGGCGAAGCGCTGACGATCCACCAGACCGATCATTTTGATGTGACGCATACGCCGCTTTCCTGCACCGCAGCCCCGATCTACGATACGCAGGGTGCATTGACGGCGGTGCTCGATATTTCACTCCTGAGTTCCCCCATCCTCAAGACGAGCCAGAACATGGCGCGTCATCTGGTTTCATCGACCGTGCGAAGGATCGAACTGGCAAATCTGATGGCCAGCAGCCGCCATGATCTGGTGCTGCGCTTTGCGGGCGCGCCCGAATTTCTGGATGTCGACCCCGAAGCGGCCCTGTCCGTCGATGGCTCCGGCCGGATCACGGGCATGACGCACGCCGCCGCACGCCTTCTCGCCGCATCGCGCGGGTTTGACTGGCGCATGCCGGAACGCCTCCTCGGAGAGCGCGTGGAGGAGTTTTTCGAGGCTGGCTTTGACGAGCTTGCCTCCCTCACCCGATCAAGCCTGCCGCAGGAGAGGCGCATCGTCGTGAAGGACGGCACCGTGCTTTATGCGCACGCGATCGAACCACAGCAGCGCCGGTCGACCGTGCCGCTTGCCCGTCTGAAATCCCAGCCGGTTATGGAAGAGATCGGCGGCGATGGGCCGGCGGTTCGAAACCTCAGGCGCAAGGTGGAAAAACTGGCGCCTGCAAAATTGCCGATCCTGCTGCAGGGCCAGACCGGAACCGGCAAGGAACATCTCGCCCGCATCATTCACGACACCAGCGGCGTTTCCGGCCGCTTCGTCGCCGTCAATTGCGCCGCCATTCCCGAACAGCTGATCGAAAGCGAATTGTTCGGTTATCTGCCGGGAGCCTTCACGGGGGCGCTGGCGAAAGGACGCAAGGGGCTGGTGGAGGAGGCGCAGGGCGGGACGCTTTTCCTCGACGAGATCGGCGATATGCCGTTTGCGGCGCAAAGCCGGCTGTTGCGCGTATTGGCCGAAGGCGAGATCCTGCCCGTTGGTGGCTCCACACCGCAGAAGGTGGATTTCAGGGTGATTTCTGCCTCGCACCGCCCGTTGAGCGACATGGTGCGGACAGGTGATTTCCGCGAAGACCTCTATTATCGCCTGAATGCGGCTGTGTTGACCTTGCCCGCGCTTTGCGAGCGCGACGACTTCCCCTGGCTTCTCGATAAGCTTCTGGAAAAACATGGGCTGCCGGGTCGTCCTCTGACGCTCTCCAACGCCGCCCGGATGTTGATCCTTGGCCATTCCTGGCCCGGCAACATCCGCGAGCTGGACAATGCCATAGCCTTTGCCGCCGCCCTTTGTGATGACGGGCTGATTACGGCGGAAGACCTTCCCGATCATCTGGTCTCCGCAACCTCAGCCCCCATGATCGACAGTCACGGCGCCGATCTCGGCGCGCTTCTCGCCGCCTGCAACGGCAATGTGTCGGAGGCCGCACGCCGGCTTGGCATCGATCGCACGACGATGCACCGGCGGATGCGACGCCTCGGCATCGGAAAACCTCACTAGAAAAGGTGAGGCACGCGCCACGGCTGTTGCGCCACAGCTGTGGCGTCATACAAAACCGGCATTCTGGTAAAACCCTGCAATTTCGGGCTTCCGGCACGGCAAACCGTGCTGGCACGGGCATTGCACCTTCTCTGGCATCAGGAGCCATCGAGGAGAGAACATGCGCGCGCTCAGATTTCATGCAGCCAGGGACCTGCGGGTTGAAGACATTCCCGAGCCGAAACGGCCGGGGCCGGGACAGGTTCTTGTCCGCAACCGATTCGTCGGCATCTGCGGCACCGATCTGCATGAATATAGTTACGGTCCGATCTTCATCCCCACCGAACCGCACCCCTTTACCGGCGCACATGGCCCGCAAATTCTCGGTCACGAATTCGGTGGTGTCGTGGAGGCCATCGGCGAAGGCGTCACCTCGGTCGGCGTCGGTGATCGCGTCTCGATCCAGCCGCTCATCATGCCGCGATCCGGTGACTATTTCGCCGACCGTGGCCTCTTTCATCTGAGCACGCAGCTGGCGCTGGTCGGTCTCAGCTGGGACGGCGGCGGCATGGCGCAGGCAGCACTCGTCAACGAATATAACGTTCAGAAGATTCCCGACGAGATGACCGATGAAGAGGCCGCACTCGTTGAACCCTCAGCGGTTGCTGTCTATGCCTGCGACCGCGGCGGCGTCACCGCCGGCAACAGCGTTCTGGTCACGGGCGCCGGCCCGATCGGCATGCTTACGCTTCTGGCAGCGCGTGCGGCCGGCGCTGCCCAGCTCTTCGTGTCCGATCTCAATGACGCCCGCCTTGAGCTTGCCCGCAGCATCGTCCCCGACGTCATCACCATTAACCCGAAGCGCGACAATGTCGGCGATGTCGTGCGCGCAGCAACGGAAGGCGAGGTCGGCTGCGATGTCGCCATTGAATGCGTAGGCAATGAACATGCGCTCAAGGCCTGCGTCGATGCGGTGCGCAAACAGGGCGTCGTCGTACAGACCGGCCTGCATCCGCATGAAAACCCGATCGACTGGTTCCAGGTGACATTCCGCGATCTGGAGATCAAGGGCTCATGGGCCTATCCGACCCATTACTGGCCGCGGGTCATCCGGCTCATCGCCTCCGGTCTGCTGCCGGCGACGAAGATCGTTACCAAGCGCATCACGCTCGATACGGCCGTGTCTGAGGGCTTTGATGCCCTGCTCGACCCCGCCGGCACCCATCTGAAGATCCTGATCGATCTTTCGAAATAGGCCTACCTCCCAAGGCATGCCGGGAGAGGAGCCCGGTATGCCGAGGGCACAGGCTTTCGGGGCGGCGATTTTACCGCTCCACCTATCAGACCAAGCACCATGGAGGAGATGAATATGCTTGATGTCAGTCCCGCCACCAAAATCGACACGGTTCTTTCCAAGCTCGGTAATGCGCTGGAAAATGGAGACATAGATGCGGCCGTCAACCTGTTTCAGGCCGATTGTTACTGGCGCGACCTCGTAACCTTCACCTGGAACCTGAAAACGCTGGAAGGCCGTGAGCAGATCCGCGACATGCTGACGAGCCAGCTTTCCGCCATCAAACCCTCGGGCTTGGTGCAGGATGTGAAGGAGCAGGCCTCGGAAGGCGATGGCGTCACCGAAGGCTGGTTCGAGTTCGAGACTGGTGTCGCCCGTGGTTACGGCCATATCCGCCTGAAGGACGGGCTGATCTGGACCCTGCTCACCACCATGAGCGAACTGAAGGGCCATGAGGAACCAAAGGGCATCCGCCGCCCGATGGGCGCGGAGCACGGCCACGATCGCAACCGCCGGACCTGGAAGGAAAAACGCGAAGCCGAAGCCACCGAACTCGGCTATTCGGAGCAGCCCTATGTCGTCATTATCGGCGGCGGACAGGGCGGCATTGCGCTCGGCGCGCGGCTTCGCCAGCTCGGTGTGCCGGCGATCATCATCGAGAAGAATGAACGGCCCGGCGACAGCTGGCGCAAGCGCTACAAGTCGCTCTGCCTGCATGACCCCGTCTGGTACGACCACCTGCCCTACATTCCGTTCCCGGAAAACTGGCCCGTCTTCACGCCGAAGGACAAGGTGGGAGACTGGCTGGAAATGTACACAAAAGTCATGGAGCTGAATTATTGGGGCTCCACCACCTGCAAGTCCGCCCGATATGATGAGGCGACGGGCGAATGGACCGTGGTTGTCGACCGCGCCGGCAAGGAGGTCGTGCTGCGGCCGAAACAGCTGGTGCTGGCGACAGGCATGTCAGGCAAGGCGAATATCCCGAAATTCCCCGGACAGGATGTCTTCAAGGGCGAGCAGCAGCACTCCTCGCAGCATCCGGGTCCGGACGCCTACGCCGGCAGGAAGGTCGTGGTGATCGGCTCCAACAACTCGGCGCATGATATCTGCGCAGCGCTCTGGGAAGCGGGCGCCGACGTTACCATGCTGCAGCGGTCCTCCACCCATATCGTCAAATCCGACTCGCTGATGGATATCGGTCTCGGCGACCTCTATTCCGAGCGGGCGGTGGCAAACGGCATGACCACGCGCAAGGCCGATCTTATCTTCGCCTCCCTGCCCTACAGGATCATGCATGAGTTTCAGGTTCCGGTTTACGACCGCATTCGCGAACAGGACGCCGATTTTTATGCCGCGCTTGAGAAAGCCGGTTTCATGCTCGATTTCGGCGATGATGAATCCGGCCTGTTCATGAAATATCTGCGGCGTGGATCGGGTTATTACATCGATGTCGGGGCCTGTGACCTCGTGATCGACGGCTCGATCAAGCTGAAATCCGGGGTGGATGTCTCGCACCTGACGGAGAATGCCGTGGTGCTGAAAGACGGCACGGAACTGCCTGCCGATCTGGTGGTTTATGCGACCGGCTATGGTTCGATGAATGGCTGGGCGGCCGATCTCATTTCGCGTGAAGTGGCCGATAAGGTGGGCAAATGCTGGGGCCTCGGTTCCGACACCACCAAGGATCCCGGCCCATGGGAAGGCGAGCAGCGCAACATGTGGAAGCCGACACAACAGCAGGCGCTGTGGTTCCACGGCGGCAACCTGCATCAATCGCGGCACTATTCGCAATATCTCTCGCTCCAGCTCAAGGCGAGACAGGTGGGCCTGAAAACGCCCGTTTACGGCCTTCAGAAGCCGCATCATATGTCCTGACCTGGACGGAGTTCCGGCCCGTCTCGATGAGGCGGGCCGGGGATTTTTACGACTGGGACTTCTCGGATTGCCAGAACCGGTAAAGCTCCGCGACATTGCCGCTGGTCATGAGCGGCATTGCCGCCTTCAGCTGCTCCGCCGGCCAATCCCACCATTTCATCTCGAGCAGGAGGGCGATGCTGTCATCATCGAACCGCCTGCGGATCGTCTTTGCGGGATTGCCACCGACGATGGCATAGGGCTCGACATTCTTCGTCACCAGCGCCCGCGTTCCGATCACCGCGCCATCACCAACCGTGACGCCGGGCATGATGATCGCTTCCGAGCCTATCCAGACATCGTTACCGATGACGGTATCGCCCGCCGGCAGATAACCATTCCCGGCATTTTCGAATTCTGGCACCTCGGGCATGAAGAAAAACGGGAAGGTGCTGATCCACTCGTTGCGATGGCCCTGATTGCCCGCCATGATGAAGGCGGCTCCCGAACCGATCGAGCAGAAGCTTCCGATCACCAGCCTGTCCGCGCCTTCATCCGACAACAGATAACGGGCGCAGTCCTCAAAGCTATGGCCGTGATAATAACCGGAATAATAGCTGTATTTCCCGACCACGAGGTTCGGGTTCTTGACCTGCTTGTCAAGCGTGATGCCCCGGAACGGGCTTTCGAAGTAATTTTCCATTGGAGTAATCTCACTACATATCTTCGCATTCGCTTGCCTCAGGGCAAGCCGACGCCGAGCGCCAAGCCTGTCGGCTTTTCGCTCGATGCTCCTCACGCGGCGGCGGGAGCTAGATGCAGGTGATACTCGAGGCTTTTATCATGCAGTCTGGTTATCGCAAAAATCGGAGAAGGCCAAGCCAAGACATGTTTGAAGCCTGCAATGCCGAAATCCCGGCGGCACATAAAGTAACAGCGGAGATCTCTCCCCGCTGTTGTCGTTGGTTCGGCATTTTCACTGCATCGCCGGCGCGGGCGTCCCTGGCCCGCACACCGCGATGGTCCTGGCCTTAGTAGTGGACCGACTGGGAATCGATCGGCGTTACCTTCGGCGGGGCGAACTTCGTCAGGTCGATCCCGTCTACAGCGGAGCGATACTCCTCGATACTCGGCGTGCGGCCGAGGATGGCCGAGAGCACCACGACCGGCGTGGAGGCCAGAAGCGATTCACCCTTCTTTTCGGCGCTGTCTTCAACGACACGTCCCTGGAAGAGACGAGTGGACGTCGCCAGAACCGTGTCGCCCTTTGCCGCCTTTTCCTGGTTGCCCATGCAAAGGTTGCAGCCCGGACGCTCGAGATACAGGATGTTTTCGTATTCGGTGCGGTTGGACGTTTTCGGATTGACGTCATCGAACTCGAAGCCGGAATATTTCTGCAGGATTTCCCAATCCCCTTCCGCCTTCAGCTCATCGATGATGTTGTAGGTCGGCGCGGCGACGACGAGCGGCGCCTTGAACTCGACCTTGCCTTCGGCCTTTTCGATGTTCCGCAGCATCTGCGCGACGATCTTCACGTCACCCTTATGCACCATGCACGAGCCGACGAAGCCGAGATCGACTTTCTTGGCCGCACCGTAATAGGATACCGGGCGGATTGTGTCGTGCGTGTAGCGTCTGGAGACGTCGTTGTTGTTGACGTCAGGGTCGGCGATCATCGGTTCGTTGATTACGTCGAGATCAACGACGACTTCGGCGAAATATTTCGCGTTGGCGTCCGGCTTCAGAGCTGACTTTTCACCTGAACGGATTTCCGCAATGCGTTGATCTGCCTTGTCAATCAGACCCTTCAGCGTCTGTGCGGCATTGTCCATGCCCTTGTCGATCATGATCTGGATGCGCGACTTGGCGATTTCCAGCGACTCGATCAGCGTCTCGTCTTCGGAAATGCAGATCGACGCCTTGGCCTTCATCTCGGCTGTCCAGTCGGTGAAGGTGAAGGCCTGGTCCGCCAGAAGCGTGCCAATGTGGACTTCGATGATACGGCCCTGGAAGACGTTGTCGCCGTGCTGCTGGAGCATCTGCGCCTGCGTGGCGTGCACCACGTCGCGGAAGTCCATATAGGGCTGCATCGTCCCCTTGAAGGTGACCTTGACCGACTGCGGGACCGGCATGGTCGCCTCGCCCGTCGCCAGCGCCAGTGCTACGGTGCCGGAGTCAGCGCCGAAGGCCACGCCCTTGGACATGCGGGTGTGGCTGTCGCCGCCGATGATGATCGCCCAGTCATCCACGGTGATGTCGTTCAGCACCTTGTGGATCACGTCCGTCATCGAATGATAGACGCCCTTCGGGTCGCGCGCGGTGATGACGCCGAAATTATGCATGAAGGACATAAGCTTCGGAATATTCGCCTGCGCCTTCTTGTCCCAGACGGAGGCGGTGTGGCAGCCCGACTGATAGGCGCCATCCACCAGCGGCGAAATGACGGTGGCCGCCATCGCTTCCAGTTCCTGCGCGGTCATCAGGCCGGTCGTATCCTGCGAGCCTACGATGTTGACCTTGACGCGAACGTCCGAGCCGGCGTGCAGAACCTTGCCGGGGGTTACACCGACAGCATTGCGGTTGAAAATCTTCTCGACGGCGGTGAGGCCCTGGCCTTCGATGGAGATTTCCTTGTTGGGCGCGAAGACCGGGGTGGCCTCGACGCCGAGCGTTTCAGCGGCAAACGTCTGGAGCTTCTTGCCGAAGACGATGGCGTAAGAGCTGCCGGCCTTCATGAACTCCATCTTCTGGGGCGTGAAGGAAGAGGCGAGATCCACCAGTTCCGTGCCGGTCTCGTCGCGCAGCTTGCGGTTCTTGGCATCGATCTTGAGGACCGTGCCCGTTTCAACCGAATATTTCTGCTCGAGGATCGGATTGCCGTCGTTGTTGAGGATCGGCTTGCCGTCTTCGCCGAGCTTCTTCACCCAGTTCTTGAGGTTGATGCCGATGCCGCCGGTCACATCGACAGTGGTGGCGAAAATCGGCGAAATGCCGTTGGTGCCGGCGACGATGGGGGCGTAGTTGACGAAAGGCACATAGGGGCTGGCCTGCTTGCCGGTCCACAGCGCCACATTGTTGACGCCGGACATGCGCGACGAACCGACGCCCATCGTGCCCTTTTCGGCAATCATCATCACCCGCTTGTCCGGATGCTGCTGCTGCAGCGCGACGATTTCCGCCTGCGCTGCCGGCGAGATCATACACTGGCCGTGCAGCTGGCGGTCCGAGCGCGAATGCGCCTGGTTGCCGGGGGACAGAAGGTCGGTGGAAATATCGCCTTCGGCGGCGATGAAGGTGACGATCTTGATCTCGTCTTCAACATCGGGAAGCTTGGTGAAGAATTCGGCCTTGGCGTAGCTTTCCAGCACGGCCTTGGCGATGGCGCTGCCTGCCTTGTAGGCGTCGCGCAGGCGGAACATGTCGGCATCGTAAAGGAAGACCTGTGTCTTCAGCACTTCGCCGGCCTCAGTGGCAATCGCAGCGTCGTTACCGAGCGCGATATCGAGCAGTACCCTGATCGACGGGCCGCCCTTCATGTGCGACAGCAGTTCCAGCGCGAAGGAAGGCGTGATTTCCGGCACGATCGCTTCGCCGAGAATGATCTGCTTGAGGAAGTCAGCCTTGACGCCAGCGGCGCTCGTGGTGCCTGGCAGGGTGTTGTAGATGAAGAATTTCAGAGCGTCAGTGCGGTGCTCGCTGCCGGCATCCTTGATCAGCTCGATAATCTCGGCCGTCAGTGCACCGTCGTCAATCGGCTTGGGCGCGAGACCCTGTGGTTCTCTGCTTTTGATTTCAGCCAGGTAATCCAAGTAAAGGTTCATCGCAATCCCAACGTCAAGATGTCTATGGAGCCGGTACAGAGCGCCACTGAACGGTACTGTTAATCGGCCCGGGTTTCTATTGTTTCGAGTACGCCAACCGGGGCCGGCTGACAAGATGTCGCATTCCAGTAAAGAACTCGTAGACGGCATTTAGCGTCGATCCTGCGACAGGGATCACATCGCGCCGCTACACTTTTGATTGTGACACCCTCTGCATTTCAGCCAGTGGTTTTTCAGATGATCCTATTAAGGATTTGTTAACCAAATCAGTACGAGTATTAGATTATTCTAATTACCCGTTATTGGCGTAATTCCATGTTGCGCACCGGAAAATCGACAGCGCAGCAGCTTGGGGAGGCAGCATGAAGTTTGCAGCATCAGGCTATTTATTATCATTTGCGGCACTGGTTTTCACACCGGCGTCTGGTATCGCCCAGGTCGCCTCGACGAATTTCACGGTGCAGATCACCATTCAGGCGGCATGCCAGATCAATTCCGCCGGCAATCTCAATTTCGGCACCAATGGCGTAATCGGCAGCAATATCGATGCGACCAGCGATGTTATCGTGCAATGCACGGCCAGCACGCCCTTCAGCCTGGGCCTCAGCGCCGGCGCGGGCTCGGGGGCGACGGTCGCCAACCGTCTAATGACATCGCCCGCCGGCGCGACCATTTCCTACTCGCTTTATACGACTGCGGCACATAGCACGGTGTGGGGGAACACCGTGGGGACGGACCGGCAAACGGGAACGGGAACCGGGGCGCCGCAGACCTTCACTGTCTATGGGCGCGTACCTGCCCAGACGACACCCGCGGTCGGCGTCTATACCGATACGGTGACGGCCACGCTCAATTACTGATCGCCATAGGGAGGATCGCGCATGCGTCTTTTTACCTTAGCGGCTGCGTTTTTTGCCGGTTTGAGTGTTTCACCTTCACAGGCTGCCTCGCTACGGGTCGCACCCGTTCTTCTGGATCTTAAAGCGCCCACGGCGGCCTCCAGTCTTCGCATCTGGAACGATGCGAAAACCCCGATAAACGTGCAGGTTCGTATATTCCGCTGGACCCAGCAGAACGGGCAGGACGTCTATACGGCGGCGCAGGACGTCGTCGCCAGCCCGCCGATGACGCAGCTGAAGGGAGGCGCGGAAAACCTTATCCGCATCGTCCGGCTTTCCAAGGCGCCCCTGCGGGCCGAAGAGAGTTACCGCGTCATCGTCGATGAATTGCCGCCGGCGGGAAGACCACAATCCGGCACGGTCAACCTCGTGGTGCGCCACTCCATCCCCGTTTTCTTCTCGCCCGCCTCCACAGGTGATGCGGAACCGGCCTGGAAGATAACGCCGCAGGGCAATGGCTACAGGGTCTCGGTGTCCAATACGGGCGAGAGGCGGATAAGGATCGCCAACCTGATGCTTTCCGGCGGCAACGGTCAGGCGATTGCCCGGCAGCAGGGGCTGGTGGGATATGTGCTTGGCAAATCCGCCGCAAGCTTTGTGGTTCCGGCAACGGGCGGCAAAAAAGGCGGCGGCACGCTGAAGATTTCGGCAGACAGCGAAGGCGGCCCCGTCAATGCGACGGCGCGCGTCTCGGGCGGCTGACCTTGCCGTTTTGACGATTGCCGCTCTGACGGTCATTTCATCGGGCAGTTTCTCCGTGGCGCAGGATATACCCCCTGCGGCGCAACCAGCCTCTTTTGCCGCAAAAGAAGCGGGACAGTTTCAGCTCGAAGTCTACATCAACGATGTTTCGACAGAACTGATCGCCACATTTCGTCAAAACGACGCCGGATCGTTTCTCATCGAGCCGGAGCAGCTGAACAATATCGGGATTTCTCCGGTCGAAAGCGCGGTCGGCGATGATGGCTGGATAGACATTTCCCGACTGCCCGATGTGGTGGCGCGTTATGATGAAGGCACCCAGTCCATGCATTTCACCCTGCCAATGGCGGCGCGGGCAAACCGGGTGATCGACGCCTCCGGCAAGAATGCGCCGCAAGAGGACGACGAAACGCAGGAAAAGGCCGCGAGCGATTTTGGAGGTGTGGTGAATTACACGATCTATGGCTCCTCCGGTGGCAACAAATGGTCTGACATCGCCGATTTCAACGGTGTCTCGGCCCTCCTGGAAAGCAGGGCCTTCGGTCCGCTCGGCGTGCTGTCCTCGTCACAGGTTCTGAGCACATCCCGCCTGTCGGAGTTCGACACCCAGCGCCTCGATACCACCTGGAGCTATTCGGACGAGGAAACGCTGACGAGCTACCGGGCCGGCGATCTCATTACCGGAGGGCTGAGCTGGACACGCCCGACGCGGCTGGGCGGCGTGCAGATCCGCCGCAATTTCGACCTGCGGCCGGATATCGTCACCATGCCGATGCCGGAATTTGCCGGTTCAGCGGCCGTGCCCTCCACCGTCGACGTCTATGTCAACAATATCCGCCGTCTGTCGCAGGATGTTCCCGAAGGCCCCTTCTCCATCACCAATCTTCCCGTCATCAGCGGCGCGGGCAATGCGAGGCTGGTGGTGCGGGATGCGCTGGGCCGCGAAACCGTATCCGAAACGCCCTTTTATACGTCACCGGACCTGCTGGCGAAGGGTCTCGTCGATTTCTCGGCGGAGCTCGGTTTTGCCCGGCGCAATTACGGAACCTCTTCTTTCGATTACGACGAAAAATTGCTCGGATCGGCGACGGTTCGTTACGGCCTGTCTGATGGCCTGACGCTGGAGGGCCATGCGGAAGGCGGTGAGGATTTCTATAATATCGGCCTTGGCGGCGTCTTCACGCTTGGAGCCCATGGGCTGGCGGCGGTTTCCGGCGCATCCAGCCGCTTTGGCGAGGAAAGCGGCTACCAGCTCTCCGCAAGCGTCGAAGCCGAATTGCTCGGGCTCAAATTTCACGCCCGGTCGCAACGGGCATTCGGCGATTATCACGACATGGCGTCGGTCTCCGCCGACAGCTCGACACTCAGGACGATATCCGGCCTGCTGAGCGCGCGGCCGCCGCGAGCCGTGGATCAGATTTCCGTTTCCACACAGCTTGCTTTCGATGAAACGAGCCTGAACTTTTCCTATACGCAGGTGGAAACCTTCGATGAGCGGAAATCCCGGTTGCTCGGCCTTTCCGCCACGCGGCCGTTCGGCGAGAACGGCAATATCTTCATCACCGCCTATAGGGACCTTGAGGACAGCCAATCCTACGGCGTCTTCGCGGGCCTGTCCTGGTCGTTCGGCGGCGGCGTCTCCGGCTCGGCCGGCATGTCGTCAGATGCGGATGGATATTCGCTGACGGCAGAGATCGGAAAATCCGAAGAGCAGGCCGAGGGAAGTTATGGCTGGCGTCTGCGCGGCTCGACCGGCGGCAATGACATCGCATCCGTTTCCGGCAGTTACCGCGGCAGCGCGGCCCGCGTTTCGGCGGGCGTCGATCAATTCAACCGCACGACACAGGCCTATGCGCAGATCGAAGGATCGATAGCGCTCGCCGGCGGCGATGTCTTTGTCGGCAACCGGATCGATGACGCTTTCGCGGTGGTGGATGCGGGCGCGCCCGGCGTCGATATCCTGCTGGAAAACCGCCCTATCGGCCAGACCAACCGCCGCGGCAAGATATTGCTCCCGAACCTGCGCTCCTATGACGTCAACAACATCACGCTCGACCCCAGCAATCTCCCGGTCGACGCCCGCATCGACCGCACAAAACAGACCGTGACGCCAACGGAGCGGGCGGGAGCGGTGGTCAATTTCAAGGTGGAAACCGAGGGTCAGGTGGCGCTGGTGACGCTGAAAGACGAAAGCGGCCAATTCATCGAAACCGGATCAACAGGCAAAATCGACGGCAAGCGTGATTTCGTCGTCGGCTATGACGGGCAGGCCTATCTCGACAATATCAGCGACACGCATCGCCTCCGCATCATGCAGCCGACGAAAGGCGAGTGCGAGGCGCAGATCACCGTCCCCTCCGCCGGCGAGACGCGCGCAACTCTCGAAACCCTATGCAGGAGCATCCAATGAAGGTCCTGACCCGTGCCGCCCTTGCCATCGCCGCTTTCCTCTCCGCTTCACCGGTTCTGGCGCAAAGCTGCACCTTCAACATGTCGGATATGAATTTCGGCTTCGTCAATCTCGCAGGCGGCAGCGCCGTGGACACGACGGCGACATTGTCTGTCACCTGCTCCAACCCGTTGTCGCTGGCGCTTTCCATCCGCATCTGCCCCAACATCAATGCCGGAAGCGGCGGGCAGTCGGGCGGCATCCGCCGGATGCTTCAGGGCAGCAACATCCTCAACTACCAGCTCTACCAGAACGCAGCGCGGACAACCTCATGGGGATCGGTCACGCAGCCCGCACTCGGCTCGCCTCCGCCGATCGATATGGCGCTGCCGCTTTTGATCAACACCACGAGCCGCACGGTCTATGGCCGGATCAACGCCGGCCAGGCCTCGGCAGTGCGCGGCCTTTATCTCTCCAGCTTTGCCGGCGCAGAAACGAGCTTCACCTATACGAGCTTTACCCTGCTCGCGCCGAGTTGCTCTTCCGTAACCCAGAACCCCACGCAGGTGCCGTTCAACGTGTCGGCCGCAGTGGCGCCCACATGCATCATCTCGGCCCAGAACATCGATTTCGGCAGTCACGGCGTACTGAACACGGCCGTCAATGCGACCGGAGCGATCAATCTGACCTGCACCACCAATCTGAACTACAGTGTGGCGCTCAATGGCGGGCTGAGCAACAGCCCTCCGGCCGCGCGCAAGATGGTGCAGGCGGGCGCATCGATAACCTACGGTCTCTACCGAGACGCGAACCGCACGAATGTCTGGGGAAGTGCCGCGGGGGAGATAGCCACCGGCACCGGCACCGGCAGCCTGCAGACATTGACCGTCTACGGACGCGTCCCGGCGCAGAACACGCCGGCGCCGGGAAACTACTCCGATACGGTGGTCGTGACCGTGAACTACTGAGGGGCCGAACGCACCTCTGACTTTCCAAGTTCCAGCCGCCGATCGATGCCGATGCCGGCGAGAAACGCCTCATCATGGCTGACGACCAGCAAGGCGCCGTCATAGGCCCGAAGGCCAGCCTCCACGGCGACGATGGAATCGATATCGAGATGGTTCGTCGGCTCATCGAGGATCAGCAATTGCGGAGGCTGCGGGCCTCCCAGAACACAGGCGAGACCTGCCCTGAGCATCTGCCCGCCCGAGAGTGTTGCAACGATCTGCAAGGCGGCATCGGCACGAAACATGAAGCGTGCGAGCGCGGCGCGGCAGGCATTCTCCCCCGCCTTAGGGTTAAGACGAAGGAAGTTGTCGCGGATGGACAGGCTCGCGTCGAGCAGGCTGACCTGCTGGTCGAGAAACACGGACTTCACCCCAACATGCACCGTCCCTTCGAATGGCGGTAAGCCCCCCGTGATCACCGAAAGCAGCGTCGTTTTTCCCGATCCGTTCGGGCCGGTCACGGCAACGCGTTGCGGCCCGGTGATCTCGAAGAACAGGTCGCGAAGCACGGGGTGTTCGACCCGATACCCCGCAGTCAGATTTTGCAGGCTCAGAACGGTTTTTGTCGCGTGCAGCCCGCTGGGCGGCAATGTGACACTGACGTCCTGCAGGATTTCGATCCGCTCCCGCGCCGTCTTCAGATCTTCCGTCGCCTCGGCCGTCAGGCGGCTGGCCAGATTGGCGTTGTCGCCGCTCGTCTTTTCGGCACGCCTTTTCATCGCACCGACAAGGATGCGGGGCATGTCGCCCCTCGCCGCCTTTGCAGCACCCCTGCTGTCACGGCGGGCCTTGCGCTCCAGCGCCTCCTGTGAACGGCGCCTGACCTCGGACAGACGCTTTTCCGCATTCGCGAAGTCCTGTTCGGCGGCGGCCAGCTCCAGCGCTTTTTGTGCGCGATAGTAGCTCCAGTTGCCGCCGTAACGGGTTGCCCCGAGCGTGGTCATTTCCACAATCGCATCGAGGGTTTCGAGAAGCTCCCGATCATGGCTGACGACGATCGCTCCGCCACGCCAGGCCGCCAGAAAATCGGCGACGAAAATGCGCCCGTCCCGGTCGAGATTATTTGTGGGTTCGTCGAGGATCAGGAAATCGGGGGCGGCGTGGATCTGCGCCGCAAGTGCGGCCCGCGTGCGCTGCCCGCCGGACAGCGCCGAAAGCGGTGTGGAGGGCAAGGCGTCCAGCCCGACCTGCGCCAGCGCCTCGGCAATTTTGTCCTCCAGCATCCAGTCGATATCTTCAAGCTCTTCGAGAGTGGCCGTTCCCGCCTGCGCACGGGCAAGGACCTCAAGCGCTTCGCGCGCGCCAAACAGGTCGCCGACGGTCTCTTCGGACATGACCTGCACGCTCTGGCGCAGAAGATTGACGCTGCCCGAGACGGAAACCGTGCCCGCGGACGGCGACAGTTCCCCCGCGATCAGTTTCAGAAGCGTCGTCTTGCCGACGCCGTTGCGCCCGACAAGGCCGGTGCGTTCCGCTCCGAAGCGAAGATTGATGTCGGAAAAGAGCGGATGACCGTCAGGTGTGGACCACGAGAGGTCCGAGAGAGTGATGGAATGCGGCATGGATATGGGTTCCCCTGATGACAAGGCGTTGCGGCTTTGTGATCGGGTGGAAATCCATGGTTCACCGTCCTGTTGGTGTTGCGCAGAACATGCCCTTAGGCGAAAAAAGCGGCGTGTTCGTGGCGTGGGTTCAATGTTCGGGAAGGGAACGCCGGGGGAAACCCCCGGCGTTTCGTTTTTCAGGCCACCAGCCCCTTGGTCAGCTCCAGCGCCTGGCGTTCGAACAGCCGGCGATAGATGCCGTCATGGAGGCGGATCAGCGCCGGGTGATCACCCTCTTCGACAATCTTGCCCTTGTCGAAGACCAGCAGCCGGTCCAGCGCCCTGACCGTGGAAAGCCGATGCGCGATGACCAGCGTGGTGCGGCCGACCATCAGCCGTTCCATCGCCTGCTGGATCTGCACTTCGCTTTCACTGTCGAGGCTGGAAGTCGCCTCGTCCAGTATCAGCACCGGCGCATCCGCGAGGAAAGCACGGGCAATCGCGACACGCTGACGTTCGCCGCCGGACAGCTTGACACCACGCTCGCCCACCATCGTCTCATAACCCTTGGGAAGGGACATGATGAAATCATGGGCGCTCGCCTGTTTCGCCGCCTGCTCGATCTGACGCCGCGTGGCGTCCGGCCGGCCATAGGCGATGTTTTCCGCCAGCGTGCGGTGAAACAGGATAGGCTCCTGCTGCACGATGGCGATCTGGCCGCGCAGGCTCGATTGCGTGACCCCGGCGATATTCTGGCCGTCGATGCGGATCGCGCCCGACTTGACGTCGTAAAGCCGCTGGATGAGCTTGACGAAGGTTGTCTTGCCCGAACCGGAATGGCCGACCAGGCCCACACGTTCACCCGCCTTGATGGTGACCGAAAAGTCATCGTAAAGCGGTGTGGTATGCGCGCCATACTGGAAGGTGACGTGATCGAAGACGATCTCGCCCTTTCCGATCTTGATCGGTCCGGCGTCCGGCCTGTCTTCGATGCCGAGCGGCATCTTGTCCAGCAGCACCAGCTCTTCCATGTCGTTGACGGCGCGTTGCAGGTTGCGGATATCCTGCCCCACATCGCGCAGATAACCCTGCAGCACGAAGAACATCGCCAGCACGAAGGTAATGTCGCCCGGCGTCGCCAGCCCCTGCCGCCACATGATGAGGCCGGTGCCGAGAATACCGGCCTGCATGGAGACCATCATGAAGCTCTGGATCGTGCCGTTCAGCGTGCCGCGCTTCCATGTCCTGCGCGTGCGGTTGTCCCACTTCACCAGCACATGGCCCAGCCGCGTTTCCTCGCGGGTCTCGGCGCCGAAGGCCTTGACCACGGAGTTGCAGCTGATGGCATCCGCCAGCGCGCCGCCAAGCCGGGTATCCCAGGCATTGGCGAGCCTTGCCGCCGGCGAGACATAACCCATAGAAAGTCCCACAGTGACGCCGACATAGATCAGCGAGCCGAGGCCGACAATCAGGCCCATGACCGGCCAGTAACTGCCGAGCACGATGGTGGCGCCCACCAGCATCACGATGGAAGGCAAAAGTGCGACGAGCAGCAGGTCATTAAGCGAATCCAGCGCCCACATGCCGCGCGTGATCTTGCGCACCGTGGAACCGGCGAAGCTGTTGGCATGCCAGTCGGTGGAGAAACGCTGGACCTTGTGGAAGCCGTTATGGGTGACATCCGCCATGGTCTTCAGGGTGAGCCTGATGATGCCATTGAAGATGAACCAGCGCAGCACCACACTCACCAGCCCAAGCGACACAACGATGACGAAAGCGCGCAACGCCCCATCGGCCCCATTGCCAGCGCCGTTACCGCCGGCAATGGCATCAACGATCTGGCCGGAAAAGACCGGCACCATCACTTCGGCCAGCGTGCTGGCAATTACCAGCACGATGATGAAACCCACCAGCGCCGGCCGGTTGCGCCAATGGTTGAAAACAAAGCCGAGCACATTGCGATATGCATCAGCGCGGAAATCGAGCTTCTTGCGTGACATTTTAACCAGCCCGGCGCGACGGATTCGGCAACCGGTCCTCAAAACGGAAGTTGGATGGCACAGCCCGGGCGGGAGACAAAATGATCCCGTCAGATCAATCGGGCTATGAAGGAAAACAGAACCGCATGTCGGGCGCGCTCAGGGCGGGCCGCGAATGGATATGACCTAGTGGCGGGCCATTCCCTGCGGGAGGGTTTTGATGAATACTGGTGTCATGCAACGCCTCCCTTTGTTCGATCTGACGCGGTATTGAGATTTGTAACTCAGCAGTTCGAGCTTGCCAAGCGGGTTTTTACAACCGGCTGGTGAGTGATGCGGAAACGCCACACCGGCTGGATGCGACGGTATAAACCGTGGCCGATGCGACGAACGCGTCGGCCACGGTTTTATCAGGTTGGATGCACGGCGGAAAATCGGAATGGTGCCTACCGTTGCCGGTCAGTCCATCTGCACATTCGCGTCCTTGACCACCGGTCCCCACTTGGCGATCTCAGCCGCAACGTGGGTTTTCAGTTCATCCGGCGAAGAGGCGACGATCTTGGCGCTGAAATCCGCCATGCGTGCGGCCACCGCCGGATCGGCAAGCGCCTTCTTGGCGGCGGCGTTCAGCTTGTCGACTACCTCGGCCGACGTACCGGCGGGCGCAAAGAGCGCATTCCAGGTATAGGTCTCATAACCCGGCACGGTCTCGCCGATGGTCGGCAGATCCGGGAAAGATGATGCACGCTCCTTGGTGGTGACGCCGAGCGCCCGCAACGTGCCGGATTTTATATGTCCCGATGAAGAGGGCAGATTGTCGAACATGATCGAAATCTGGTTGCCGAGCAGATCGTTGAGCGCCGGGCCCGCGCCCTTATAGGGGACATGCTGCATGCTGACACCGGCCATGCTCTTGAACAGCTCGCCGGAAAGATGCAGCGGGGTGCCGTTGCCGGAAGAGGCATAGGCATGTTTGTCCGGCTCGGCCTTCAGCAGGGCAATAAGCTCTGCGACGCTGTTGACGTTGAGCTTCGGATTGACGACCAGCACATTCGGCACCACCACCAGCAGCGAGACCGGCGTAAAATCCTTCTCCGGATCATAAGGCTTGGTCTTGAGAATAAGCGGGTTGAGAGCGTGGGTGGCAACCGTGCCCATCAGGATCGTGTATCCGTCGGGTTCGGCGCGGGCCACGCGGTCTGCACCAAGATTGCCGCCTGCGCCGGCGACATTTTCAACGACGATCTGCTGGCCGAGTTCATCACCCATCTTCTGCGCGATAACACGCGCGACCACATCGGTAGAGCCGCCCGCCGCGAAAGGAACGACCAGAGTAATCGTTCGCTCGGGGAAGCCCTGCGCGCTCGCAGCTGTTCCCAGTATTCCCAAAGAAACCGCCGCGGCGGCAAGTTTCAGCACCGTGCGCCATTTTGAAGACCGGTAAATCATGAACCCTCCTGTAACATGGCCTCCTCGCCATGGGCGCATAGTAGCTCAAATGCACCTCAGGGCAACCCGCCGGGAACCGGACGCTTCCGGCGGGTTTCAGGAGAAAGAGGATTGGTTACGCTTTCAGGCGCTCTTCGATGACCCGCCAGTTCACCACCTTGTCGAGCACGGCGCGGATATGTTCGGCTTTGCGGTTTTCATAATCCACGTAATAGGCATGCTCCCATATATCGATGCCGAGATAGGCCGGGCGGCCGACAGCGACGGGGTTCTTGCCGTCCTCATATCCGATAAGCGCGAGCTTGTCGCCGTCGTCACGCGTCAGCCACACCCAGCCCGTGCCGAAGACCGTATCGGAGACATCGACCGCGCGTTTGATGAAACCATCATAATCGCCGAAGGTCTCGTTTATCGAAGCGGCAAGATCACCCGTCGGCCGGTTCGGACCGCCCGGTACGAATTGGTCCCAATAGGCGACATGGTTCCAGGCCTGCGCGGCGTTGTTGAAGATTTTGACATCGGCCGCCTCTTTTGATTTGGCGGATTGCGTCACGATTTCCACCAGCTCCATATCGGCGTAAGGCGTGCCGGCGGCGAGCGTGTTCAACTTGTCGTAATAGGCCTTATGGTGTTTTCCATGATGCAGACCCACGGTTTTCGCCGAGATGACCGGCGCCAGATCGGCTTCGGCAAAGGGAAGCCTGGGCTGCGTCAGGGGCAGTGCGGCACGCGCGACATGCGGGCGGGGAAAGATTGCAGCGGCGGTAGTAGCGGCGGCGGCGGTGAGAACGGTGCGTCTGTTGATGTCCATCATATCCTCCTTTTGAACAGTGATATGGGACTAACCCCAAACTGCCGCCCGGGTTTCCTCACGCTGAATGCAATTCTGTCGCAGGTCATGGAGATGAGAGGCTGCGGCGCTGTATTCACGCCCTGCCGGGGCGGGATGCGGGATGAATTGACCGCCCCATAGGAGAAAGGCCCTCCCGGCTGGAGAGGGCCTTGCCCGATCAGTATCGATAGTAGTCTCGGCGGTCGCGATAGTCTCTGCGGTCGCGCCACTCACGCCATTCACGTCTCGCCTGACGCTCGCGCCATTCACGACGGGCTTCCCAGCGGTCGCGCCGGTCCCAGCCGCGCTCATAGCGGGGCGGGCCATTCGGACGGCAATAGCCGCGGGGTGACAGGTGAAAGCCGCGTCCGCAGGCATAATCCACGGTTTGAATGTGGGATGCCGAGGGTGCAGACGGTTGGCCCACGGGCATGGCGTTGGCACCGGTGCCGAACAGGGCGCCGAAAATCAGTCCGGCGGTTAAAATCATCTTGCGCATCTTATTTCCCTCCTTGTGGGATGGGGGGATTTAGCGCCCTGCCGGGTGAACTGTGGCTGAATGAATCGTGATCTTTTCGTGGCAGCAGGCCACAGTTGCGCCGAACATTCCGGCCGCCGGGCGGAACCCTGCGCAGGCTCGGACATTTACCAGTGCAAGCCAAACAAAATGGGAGAGCACCGATGGATTGGAATCGCGTTGAAGGAAACTGGAAGCAGATGAAGGGCAAGATCAAGGAGCAGTGGGGTAAACTCACCGACGACGATCTTGACGTCATCAACGGCAAACGCGAGCAGCTCGAAGGCAAGATCCAGGAGCGCTACGGTTATGAAAAGGACCGCACCAGGAAAGATATCGACGACTGGTATGGACGCCAGACCTGGTAAGACGAGACCCCGCTTCGGCGGGGTTTTTCTTTGCGCGGGATTTCCCGGTCAGCTGGCCAAGGCCAGAACGGCGGCAATGGCGATCAGCAGAGGCCCCATCCATCTGAAATGACGAACAACCGGCGGCTGACTAACCGTGTTTTTCGACAGCGGTAGATAACCAAAGCCGACGCATGTCATCCACAGCCCTGCACAAAACATGATGAACTCGTCAATATAGGCTGCGATCATCGCTCCCCTCCCTCCCGTGTTATCGCTGTCATCCTATCTGCCCGAAAACCGCTTTGGTAGAGCCCCCGGCGCCTTCGGATCACCCGTGGCCACAAAGGGCGGCGAGACCGGGCCGGCATCAACCGTCACGAAAGCGTTATGGAAAGACATTAGAACCGCCGCCGGCCCGTTCAAAAATGCACGGCTGTGCAACTGATGGCCAGAGCCTTTCCCGTCCATCTCTCAAGCGTCAGCGCTCAGAGTTCCACTCGCGCCGAAAACATCGGAGACATAGATGAAACGCCGCACCTTTATGATGTCCGCCGCAGGCGCCGCCGCCGGCCTCGCCCTTGCACCGCGCATGAGCTTCGCTGCTCCGGGCACGATCGACTGGTACACCAGTTCGGATACGAATATCCTCGATTTCTGGTCCAATACGATCAAGCCCGCTTTTGAAGCCGCCAATCCCGGCCTGAAGCTCAACCTCGTCGATGCCGGCGACAGCGCCGGCATCATGGCCATCGGCGAGCGCGCCATCGCAGCAAAGCAGACGGGCACCGATCCGCAGGCCGATTATTTCGAAACGGCCGATCCGCTGCTTCCCACCGGCGCCATCGATGCCGGCATCTACGTGAATATGGCGAAATCCGGCCTTTCCAATTATTCGCGCGTCAACCCGCTTGCCATCCGCAGCGAATACAGCCTGCCCTATCGCGGCAGCCAGGTTCTGCTCGCCTATGACACCAGCAAGCTCAAGCCGGCGGATGCACCGAAGACCTGGGATGAACTCGTCAAGTGGATCAAGGCAAATCCCGGCCAGTTCGTTTATAACCGTCCCGACAAGGGCGGCTCCGGTGGCAACTTCGTCCGCCGCGCCATCCATCAGGCCAACGGTCTCGATCCCAAGGCCTTCACGGTCGACAATTACACCCAGGAAGCCGGTGACAAGGCTCTGGGCAAGGCATGGGCGCTGCTGACCGATATCGCCCCGTCGCTCTATGACAAGGGCGCATACTCCTCCGGCAACACGCAGTCGCTGCAGCTTCTTTCGCAGGGCGTCGTCACCATGACCCCCGTCTGGTCCGATCAGGTGCTGAAGGCCATCGATCAGGGCGTTCTGCCGAAGGAAACCGGCCTCGTCCAGCTTCAGGATCTGGCGCTCTGCGGTGATTTCTCGCGCGCCGTGGTGCTTGCCAACGGCGCCAATCGTGATGCTGCCCTGAAGCTCGCCAATTTTGTGCTGTCCGAAGAAATTCAGGGCGCGATCCTCAACGAGCTGGGCGGCTTCCCCGGCGTTTCCTGGGACCATGTGTCGGCAGACCTGCGCAAGCGTTTCGCCGACATCATTCCGCAGACCATTCCGACCTTCCCGGCCGGCAAATGGGAAACCGCCATCAATGATGGCTGGTATCGCAACGTCGCTCCCAACGTTAACCGCAAATCGTGACCGAGGTCGGAGCAGGAGCGGTTCGCCCGCTCATTGACAATACGGCAGGCAGGAGGCCCATCGGCCTCCTGCTCGTCGCCATTCCCGTGTTCCTGATGATCTGGCTTGTTATCTGGCCTGCCATCAATGCCATCGGCCGCACCGTGTGGCGCACTGGCGCCAATGGTGAAACGAGTTTCGACCTTTCGAGCTACGCCTTCTTCTTCTCAGATCGCTACAGCCTCGACAATCTTGCCGTGACATTGTGGACGACGATGGTCTGCGCCATCCTCCTGCTGGTCATCTGCCTGCCGATCGCGCTTTACCTTCGCTTTTCGCGTGGTCGTCTTTCGGCCTATGTGCAGGCGCTTGCCATCTTCCCGATGTTCGTGCCCTCCATCATCCTCGCCTTCGCCTTCATCCGCGTTCTCGGGCCGAACGGCATGGTGGACATCTTGCTCAATGCGGTCGGCCTGCCGAAAATCCGCACGCCCTATCTCACGCCATGGGGGCCGGTCATCGGTCTTGTCTGGGACAATATTCCGCTGACCGTGCTCATCCTGCTTGCAGGCCTCGGCAGCGTCGCCAACCAGTCGGTGGAGGCGGCGCGGGATGTGGGCGCAAACGCGCTGCAGGTCTTCTGGCACATCATCCTGCCACGCATTTCCAATTCCATTCTCGTGGCGCTTTCCTTTTCGGTGCTTGGCATTTTTTCTTCCTTCACCCTGCCCTATCTCCTGGGCCCGGCCTCTCCCGAAATGCTCGGCCCCTTCATGCAGCGCACGCTGCGCGAAGTGCAGGACCCCATCGGCGCCATGACCCAGGCCGTCATCGCTTTCGGTTTCTGCATCGCATTCGGCCTCTTTTACGTGCGTTCGGTCGCACGCAACCAGGGGAAATGACATGACGACCCTTACGCCGGCGCGAACGCGCATGGACTGGCCCGGCATCTTTTTCGCCACCCTTCTCACCATCGCCATCGTCGGGCCGCTGCTTGTTGTCGGAACCTGGGCATTTACCGAGGTCTGGCGTTTTCCCAACGTCATTCCCCAGCAGTTCGGTTTCCGCTTCTGGGGCCAGACGCTGGGGCGCGCCGACGTGTGGAACGCCCTGATGCTGAGCCTGCGGCTGACAACGGTGGTGACGCTGCTTTCGGCGATGATCTGCCTTCCCGCCGCCTATGCCTTTGCGCGTATGAGCTTTCCCGGCCGCAACCTCCTCTTCTTCTCCTTCCTCGCCGGCCACGCCTTCCCGAAATTCGGGCTTCTGGTAGCGATTGCCGCCATTTTCCTGCAGCTCAACCTTATCGGCACCTTCTGGGGCGTCGTTCTGATCCAGCTCGTCGGAACGCTGATGTTCATGATCTGGATTCCCGTGGCGGCATTCCAGGCCGTCGACCGGCGCATGGAAGAGGCTGCCCGTGATGTCGGCGCCAGTCCGCTCCGGGTCTTCTGGTCGATTACCCTGCCGCAGGCGGGACCGACCATTGCAGCCGCCGTTTTGCTCAGCTTCGTCGGCACTTTTTATGAAACCGAAGGCGCGTGGCTCATCGGGGCGCCCGGCATCCGCACGATGCCGGTTCTGATGATCAGCTACATCAACAACCAGATGGTCATCCAGTATGGCGCGGTTCTGTCCGTGCTGCTCTGGGTGCCGTCCTTCATTGCCCTCATGTTCGCCCGCCGCGTCATCGGTGGCGGTGCATTCGCCCGCGGTTTCGGCGGTTAGGAAATCATCATGTCCGTACTTCACATCCGCGAGGTCTCGAAAACCTTTTCCGGCGGCACCAAGGCAGTCGACAGTTTCTCGCTCGATGTCGCCGATGGCGAACTCGTCTGCCTTCTCGGCCCCTCCGGTTCGGGCAAGTCGACGCTGCTGCGCATGGTCGGCGGTTTCGAGCAGCCGACGGGCGGGCAGATCACCATCGATGGCGAAGATGTGACCCATCTGCCGCCGGAGCGACGGCCAACCGGCATGGTATTTCAGAGCCATGCGCTGTGGAGCCATATGAATGTCTTCAAAAACCTCGCTTTCGGCCTCAAGCTGCGGCACATGCCGGCTGCCGTGATCAAAGAGAAAGTGGAGGCCGTGCTCGAACTCGTCGGGCTTTCCGGTTATGGCGAGCGCGCCACCAGCCAGCTCTCCGGTGGCCAGCAGCAGCGCGTGGCGCTTGCCCGCTCGCTGGTTCTCGAACCGAAAATCCTCTTGCTTGACGAACCCTTCGCCAGCCTCGACCAGCATCTGCGCGAGCGGTTGCGGGAGGAAGTGCGCGATATCCAGCAGCGCCTCGGTATCACCACGCTGTTCGTCACCCACGGTCAGGATGAGGCCCTTTCCATGGCCGACCGCATCGTCGTGATGGCGAATGGCAAGACCGAACAGATCGATCGGCCGAATATCATCTACCGCGAACCGCAGACCCCTTTCGTCGCCGGCTTCATCGGCACCATGAACCTGATAGAGGGCGCGGTCTCAGACGGAAACTTCATGCGCGCGGATTTCACCCTTCCGCTTCCCGTCGCCGATGGTCCGGCCATTCTCGCCGTCCGCCCGGAAGCCATCGATCTGACGATTTCCGAAACGCCGGAAGCGCACGTACACCGGGTGACGGATTATGGCACCCACGGCCTTGTCGACCTTGATCTCGCCGATGGTACAAGGATCAAATCCATGGTCGCTCATCCGGATATGTTCCGGACGGGACAGGGCGTGCAAATTTCGCCCCGTGCCGTCACGGCCTATCGCGACAACCGCCCAATCTACCGGAGCTGACATGAACCAGCCGATCCTTATCGAACGCGACGGCCACAGGACCTGGCTCAAATGGCATCGCGCCCGCCGAAACGCCAGCGATCCGGTCTTTACCGGCGAGCGCATCGTCGAGGCGATGCGCCTTGGTGCGAGCATCGAGGTCGATCTGGTCATTCATGCCGATCACGGCTGCGCCGTTTTGCATGACCGGACGCTGGAACGGGAAACCACAGGCACCGGCCGAGTGCGCGACACATCCGCCGCTGCGCTGCGTCAGCTTCACCTGCGCGACAATGGCGGCCAGCCGATCGCTTCGAAGGTGATGCTGCTCGAAGACCTCTGCGCCCTGCTCGCCTGCGAGACCGTGCATCGCGACGCGCTGTTGCAGCTCGATTTCAAGGAGGACCTGCAGGCGCTTACCCCGCAGGTGGTCGCCGGTTTCCGAACAAGCGTTTCGCCCATAGCAAGCTCGGTGATCCTGTCCGGCGGCGATTTCGACGCCATCGCCATGCTGGCCGGCTCAGCGCCGGGACTTCGCACCGGATATGATCCCTGCGATCACGGCACACTTGCAGACCTGAAGACAAGCGGAAACTACCTGGGTTTCATCGAAGACGCCCTTGCCACCGCGCCCGATGCCGGGATGATCTATCTCGACTACGAGATCGTGCTTGCCGCCGAGGATGCCGGTGTCGATATCATCGCCCCGATCCATGCCGCCGGCCGCCGGGTCGACGCCTGGACGATCAACAGCGTCACACCGCAATCCATCGAACAGGTGAAACGCCTCCTGGGGCTTAAGGTGGACCAGATCACCACCGATGATCCGGAAGGGCTCGCCGAGGTTTTCAGCCGATGACAGTCAATTACAGCACCATCCTCGACCATATGGTCGCCACCGCCCGCGAAGCCGGCGCATTGACGCTCGACCATTTCAGGCGCTTCCGCGACATCGAGATCGGCGTCAAGGGACCGGGGGATTTCGTTTCGGATGCGGACCGGGATTCCGAGACGCTGATCCGTGAGCGCCTGCTCGGACAATATCCCTGGGGACTGACGGGTGAGGAATTCGCACCCGTCGAAGGGGCGGATCAGGATCACCGCTGGCTGGTCGACCCGATCGACGGCACCACCAATTTCCTCTTCGGCCAGCACTACACCATCACCATCGCGCTTCGCCGCGGCAATGAAACGATCTGCGGGCTGGTCTATAATCCCGTTTCCGACGAGATGTTCACCACGATCAAGGGAGACGGCGCCTATCTCAATGGCGAGCGCCTGCGGGTCAATGCCAGCACGGATGTCGCGCTCATGTGTGTCGGCACCGGCCTGCCCACGCCCAATCTCCAGCTTTATCCCGGCGCCTATCAGCGCCTTGACGCCATTCGCGCGCCGATCGGCGCGGTTCGTGTTGTCGGCAGCGCCGCCAATTCCTGTGCTTACGTCGCCTGCGGACGGCTTACCGGTTATTACGAGGAGACGGGATTCGTCGACACGGCGGCCGGCATTCTCCTTGTTCAGGAGGCCGGCGGCATTGTGACCGACTGGTGGGGTCGCGGACCGGAATTCTATGAGAAGACCGGAACGCTGATCGTCGCCAATGCCGCGACCCATGCCTATCTGATGGAGCATCTGCGCGGCGTTTCGCCCAAGAACCCCTTATAACGGTTTCTTCGTCGAAACATTCCGCGCTGCCGTAATCGTCTCAGGCTATCTGCACCATGTGGCCGGGCGATACGGTCCTGTAGTTTCGCGTCGGCGTTTCATATCCCATTGCCCGTATCGGGCTCTTCAGCTCGTCATTGGATATGCCGCGCCTTATCCCGCGCCTTGCCGGATCCGGCACCGGAACGGCGGCCATGAGCTTTTTCGTATAGGGATGCTGCGGGTTGTCGAAGACGGCGGCGCGCGGGCCGATCTCCACGATCTCGCCGAGATACATCACCGCGACACGATGGCTGACACGCTCCACGACAGCCATGTCATGGCTGATGAACAGGAAGGCGAGGTTGAGGCTCTGCTGCAGGTCGAGCAGCAGGTTGCAGACCTGCGCCTTGATCGAAACATCGAGCGCCGAGACGCTTTCATCGGCAACGATGACCTTCGGATCGAGGGCCAGTGCCCGGGCAATCGCGATGCGCTGGCGCTGACCACCCGAAAACTCGTGCGGGTAGCGGCTGGCCATATCGGCGGACAGGCCGACCTTTTCGAGAAGATCGGCAGTCTTTTCCTTGGCCTGCTTGGCGCTGCCCAGCCTGTGCTTGATGAAGGGCTCGGAAATTGCCGTGCCCACCGTCATGCGCGGATTGAGCGACGAGAACGGGTCCTGAAAGATCATCTGCACCGATTTGCGCATGTTGCGCAGGCCGACGTTATCGAGCCGCATCACATCGTAACCGTCGAGGGACACATCGCCGGACGACGGCTCCACGAGGCGCATGATCGAGCGGCCGGTGGTGGATTTTCCGCAACCGGATTCACCCACCAGCGACAGCGTTTCTCCTTGAAACAGATCGAAGGAAACGTTCTCGACGGCGTGAACCGCACCCGTCTGGCGCGCCAGCAGGCCGGAGCGGATGGGAAAGCGCGTCACAAGGTTCTTGACCGACAGAACCGGCGTCTGGCCGCTTGCAACCGTCTCGGCCACCTCCTCCGGCTCGGTCGAAAGGCCGGTTTTCATGTCGAGAACCGGAAAACGCGTCGGCCATTGCCGGTTACGCATAGAACCGAGCTTCGGCACCGCCGAAAGCAGCGCCCGCGTATAGGGATGTTTGCCGCGCCGGAATATGTCCTCCGTCGGCCCGGTCTCGACTTCATCGCCGCGATACATCACGATCGTGCGGTCAGCGATTTCGGCCACCACACCCATGTCATGGGTGATGAAGAGCACCGACATGCCCTCCTCTTCCTGCAGCAGCTTGATGAGATCGAGGATCTGGCCCTGAATGGTAACGTCGAGCGCCGTCGTCGGCTCGTCGGCGATCAGCAGTTTCGGCCGCGAGGCGAGCGCCATGGCAATCATCACACGCTGGCGCATGCCGCCCGAAAACTGATGCGGATATTCGTCAAAACGACCGGAGGCGTTGGGAATGCGGACCTTCTCCAGAAGCCGCACCGTCTCCGCCCGCGCCTCCTGCTTCGAAAGCCCCTTGTGGCGGATGAGGACTTCGGAAATCTGGCGGCCGATGGTGAAGATCGGATTGAGCGAGGTCATCGGCTCCTGAAAGATCATCGAGATATCGTTGCCGCGCACGCCGCGCATGTCCTTTTCGGAAAGCGCCAGCAGATTGCGTCCGTTGAGCAGGACTTCCCCTTCTATCCGGCTGGAGGCCGGGGCAAGCAGGCGCATCAGAGATAGCGACGTGACCGACTTGCCGGAACCGGATTCGCCGACAATCGCGACGGTTTCACCGGGCGCGACATCGAAGGACACATTGCGCACCACACTTTTCCATTTGTCATCAACGAGAAAGGAGGTCGTCAGGTTACGGACGGACAGGACGGGTTTTGTTTCCATGGTGTCAACGCCCCACCGCATAGGCCTGCATCAGCCGCGGTGTTGCGGCGGCGCGCAAGAGGCCGTCCGCATCCCGCCGCGCGGCGGTGAGCCGCCCGACGGACCATGCATCGGCAACCGTGACGCGGTGTCCGCGACGGCGAAGCTCCTGCAAGGTCGCTTCACCCACGGTGCTTTCCACGGTGATTTCCCCCGGCGAGCTGGTGCGCGGATAAAACGAGCCCGGAAAATGCGCGGTGTGGAACAGCGGCATATCTATCGCCGCCTGCAGGTTCTTGCCGTGATGGGCATAACGCAGGAAGAAGGGTAGTTGCCACTGATCCTGCTGGTCGCCGCCCGGCGTGCCGAAGACCATGGCGGGACGTCCCTGATGCAGGGCAAGCGAGGGCGTCAGCGTCGTGCGCGGGCGCTTGCCCGGCGCAAGCGAGGTGGGCAGCCCCTCCTTCAGCCAGAACATCTGGGCGCGGGAATTGAGCGCAAAACCGAGACCCGGCACGATGGGCGAGGATTGCAGCCAGCCGCCCGAAGGCGTGGTGGAAACCATGTTGCCCCAGCGGTCGATGACGTCGATATGCACCGTGTCCCCGCGCTTTTCCGTCAGATGCGACATGGTCGGCTCGTAGACGGTGCCGGTGCCGCTCATTTCGGCCAGCATGGCCATGGTGGCATCCACCTGCTTTTGGTAACCCGGCACGGTGCCCGGACGCAGCTCCAGCGACGCCTCGCTGCCGATCAGCGCGCGGCGTCCGGCATTGTAATTTTCCGAGAGAAGATATTCCGTCGGGATTTGGCCGAATTCCGGATCGCCGTAGTAGACTTCGCGGTCGGCATAAGCGAGCTTCATGGCTTCGACGATGGTGTGGATAAAATCGGGGCCGGACGGGTCCATGCTCCCAATGTCGAAGCCCTTCAGCAGCGCAAGCGATTGCAAGAGAACCGGACCCTGCCCCCATGCGGGCGTCTTGGCAATCGTCCAGTCTTGATAGTCGAACGTCTGCGGCGCTTCGACGGTCGCGCTCCAGTCCGCCATATCCTGCGCCGTCAGCACGCCCTTGTGCCTTGCGCCGCTGGCATCCATCACCTCTGCGGTCTTTACGTAGCTGTCGATGGCTTCCGCTACGAAACCCCGATAGAAGGCATCGCGCGCCGCCTCGATCTGGTTTTCGCGGCCTGAGCGCGCTTCGGATTCGGTGACGATCCGCTGATAGGTGGCGGCGAGAACCGGGTTGCGAAAACTGGCGTGAGGTTCGGGCGCCGCGCCGCCCGGCAACCACGTCTCATGGGATGTCGGCCATTCCTTCTCGAAGAAATCGGCCAGGCCCTTGATGGTGGCGGAGACACGCGGCAACGTCGGATGCCCGTGCTCGGCATAATAGATTGCGGGCTCCAGCACCTCGCGCACGCTCATCGTGCCATAGTCGCGCAGCATCAGCATCCAGCCGTCGAAGGCGCCGGGAATGACGGTTGCGAGCAGCCCGTCGCCGGGGATCAGCTTCAGGCCTTCCGAAGTGTAATGTTCAATCGTGGCGCCGCTCGGGGCCGGGCCCTGTGCGCAGATGACTTCCACCTTGTCCTTCTGCTTCGAGTAAAACACGGCCGGCATATCCCCGCCGGGACCGCACAGATGCGGTTCGACAATCTGCAGGACGAAACCGGTGGCCACGGCGGCATCAAAAGCATTGCCGCCCTTTTCGAGGATCGCCATGCCAACGGCCGATGCGATCCAGTGCGTCGAGGTGACGACGCCGAAGGTGCCAAGGATTTCAGGGCGTGTGGTGAATTCATTCATTCCGATATTCCTTGTAAAAAATCATGCTTCGCGCGGATCGAGCGCGTCGCGCAGGCCGTCGCCGAGAAGATTGAAACCGATGACGACGAGGAAGATGGCGATGCCGGGCCACATCGTCATCCACGGCGCCTGGCTGAGGAAATTCTTCGCGGTATTCAGCATCGAACCCCAGGATGGCGCCGGCGCCTGCTGGCCAAGGCCGAGGAATGAAAGGCTCGCCTCCGCAATGATGGCGGTCGCCACCGTCAGTGTCGCCTGCACGATGATGGGGGCAAAGACATTCGGCAGGATGTAACGCGTCATGATGTCGATGTGGTTGAGGCCGATGGACCTCGCGCCCTCGACATAGTCCTCCATCTTGACGGCCAGCACCTGCCCGCGCGTCAGCCGCACGAAGATCGGCATGGCGGAAAGACCAATGGCGATCATCGCATTGGTGAGGCTCGGGCCGAGAAAGGCTGCCAGTGCAATCGCCATGATGAGGAAGGGCATGGCGAGCAGCGCTTCGGTGATGCGGGATATCACCATATCCACCCAGCCGCCGAAATAACCTGATATCAGGCCGAAGGGCACGCCGATCACCACCGCGATCATCACCGAGACGACGCCGGCCATCAGCGAGGCGCGCGCGCCATAGATCATACGCGAGAGAATATCACGGCCGAGATCGTCAGTGCCGAGCCAGTGGGCGGCAGACGGCGCCTTGCGGATCGCCGACCAGCTGGTCGCAACCGGATCGGCAATCGGCAGGATCGGCGCGGCGATGGCAAGCACGGCGAAGAACAGCACGATAATCATGCCGACAAGCGCCGATTTGTTGCGCTTCATTTTTTTCCAGGCACGGCTTTCCTGCCGTGTCGCCGGTACGGATAGATTTTGATCGAGAACGGTCATGATATCAGGCCTCAGATCGTCGCCCTGAGGCGGGGGTTAAGCAGGACATAGGCAATGTCGGCCAGCAGGTTCATGAGGATGAAACCGACGGCGGTGCATAAAACGATGCCCTGCACGACGGCATAGTCACGGGTGAAAACCGCATCGACCGTCATCTTGCCGAAACCAGGAATGGTGAATATCTGCTCCGTCAGAACCGCACCGGCCAGCAGCTCCCCGAAGAGCAGCGCCAGCAGCGTGATGACGGGAAGAAGCGCATTGCGGAAACTGTGCGACAGGACGATCTCGCGCGGCGAAAGCCCCTTGGCGCGGGCGGTCCGGATATAGTCCGAACTCAAGACTGCAACCATCGCAGACCTCGTGTGCCGCATCAGCGTTGCCGCAAGCGCATTGCCCAGCACGAAGGCTGGCATGATCATCGTTTCGATGGAACGGACAGGGTCCACGAAGATCGATTCATAACCGGATGCCGGCAGCCAGCCGAGTTTTACCGAGACCAGCAGGATCAGCATGATGCCGAGCCAGAAATTCGGGATCGACAGGCCGGAAAGCGCAACGATATTGGCGGTGTAGTCGATCCAGGTATTCTTCTTGACGGCGGCCAGAATGCCGATGGGGATGCCGATCACCATGGCGAAGAACATCGCCATGACAGCCAGCTGAATGGTAACCGGCAGCTTCTGGCCGATCAGTTCCAGCACCGGCTGGTTGGACCGCAGCGAAATACCGAAATCGCCGGTCACCACGCCGCCAAGCCAGTTGATATATTGCAGCGGCACGGGATCGTTGAGGCGATATTTCTCGCGCAGGAATTCGATCGTCGCGGGATCGCGCTCCTCGCCCGCCATGGCGAGAACCGGATCGCCCGGCAGCAGTTTCTGCAGCGAGAAAACGAAGATTGAAATGATGAGAAGCGTCGGGATCGCGACCAGCAGTCGCTTGCCGATGTAAACAGGCATGGCATTGCCCCCGTTTGGGTCCGGTCTGGGGCCGCACGGCAAGCCGTGCGGCCCATGCGAAACGGTCAGTCCTTGGAAACGCCGAGAAGGCGGATCATACCGTCAGGCGACGGCGCCCAGCCCTTGACCTTGTTGGAAATGGCGTAGGCGTAGGGCTGGTGGCCGAGATAGATGATCGGCATATCATCGTTGAGGATGACGCTTGCGGCATCGTATTTTTCCTTGCGGACCGCATCTTCTGTTGAAGCGCGGGCCTCGTTCAACAGCTTGTCGACTTCAGGATTGCAATATTTCACATCGTTGATGCCGCCCTTGCAGGTGACGAACTGGTGCAGGTTGCCATCGGGATCGATACGTCCTGACCAGTCGGAACGGCTGAGCTGGTAATTGCCGGCGGTCTGCTCGGACAGGAGCGTGGCAAACTCGGTCGCCTTCAGGGTGACGTTGAAACCGGCCTCGGCCACCATGGACTGGATGACCTGCATCATCTGCGTCTGCGTGGTGTTGTTGGCGTGCTGAAGCTCGACATCGAGCGTCTCGTAACCCGCCTCCTTCATCAGCTGCTTGGCCTTGTCGATATCGCGCGGCGGCACCGGCAGGTTCTGGTTGAACCAGGGGCTCGTTGGCGGGAAAGCCTGATTGCCGCCCTTTGACGTCCCTTCGAAGACGATCTGGCCGATGGCCTCGCGGTCGATAGCATAGGAGAACGCCTGACGCAGGCGCTTGTCCTTGCCGAGCGGATTATCCGCACGCGCACCATTGTTCATGTTGACATACATGGCCATGTAACCCGGTCCGATGACGTCGGCATAGGTCAGTTTGGGGTCATTCCTGACGGATTCCGCATCGGAGGCCGAGATACGCTCGGCGATATCGAGGTCGCCTGCGCGAAGGTTCGCGAGCTTCACGGTGGTGTCGGGGATCGGCAGATAGACGATCTTATCAACGAGGACCTTGTCCTTGTCCCAGTAGTCCGCGAACTTCTCCAGCACGATGCGATCCTGCTGGATGCGCTCGACGAATTTGAACGGCCCGGCGCAGACCGGCTTGGAGCCGAAATTCGCACCAAGTTCCTTGGCCGCTTTCGGCGCGACGATCATGCCGGCGCGGTCGGAAAGCTGCGCGAGCAGGGTGACATCAGGCGTCTTCAGCGTGAACTTGACTTCCAGCGGCCCTGTCGCCTCAACCTTCTCGACCGACGAAAGCTCGCTCTTGCGGCGGGATTCCGGCAGCGTCATGTTGCGCTCGATGGTGGCCACGACGGCCGCCGCGTCCAGTGTTTCACCATCGTGGAACTTCACGCCATCGCGGATTTTCATGGTCAGCACCTTGCCGCCTTCGGACCAGGCCCATTCGGTGGCAAGCTGGGGCACGATCTTCATGTCCTGCGAGATATCCACCAGCTTGTCGCACATGGCGGTGTAAACGATACGACCGACAAAGGTGCGCGACTGTGCGGGGTCAAGCACATCGGCGTCGTCGTTCAGGCCGATACGCAATTCGGAGGATAACGCCGGCGTGGTCAGGAATGCGCTTGCCAACAGCGCAGCAGTCAATGTCTGGATTTTCTTCATGTTCGTTCCTCTGGTCTGGTTATTTTGACTTTTTGTCATTGGCCGCCCCTGACGGGGCGACAGTTTTCATCAGCCGCCTTAAGAAGCCTCGGTCAGCGAATTATCGGCTTCGGCGGCAGTGCCCTCCCCGGTTTCCTCCTCCAGAAAGCCGAGGGAGGTGGCGCGGATCAGCCTTTCCTGATGCATGAGAAGATGCTGGCGCATGGCTTCACCGGCGCGCGCCGGATCACGGTCGGCGATGGCGTCGACAATGGCCATGTGCTGTTCGAAAGACGCCCTCACATTTGTTCCGCTGCGTCGGGCGAGTTCCCGTATCGACTGCCAGGCGTCATCCTGGCGGACACGATTGATGACATCGAAAATCGAGAGAAACAGCTTGTTGCCGGCGCTCTGGGCGATCTGCCGATGTAGCGAGCCGTCCCACAATTCCTTGGCATCGGCATCCGTGCTCTGACCGGTCTTTTCCACCAGCGCACGCATGCGCTCCACCTCGGCCGGCTTGGCGCGCATCGCCGCTAGCTGCGCCAGCTGCGGTTCGATGCGCAGGCGCACCTCCATGATTTCCATGAAATCCGTACCGGCGACCAATTCCGTGACCTGGGCGGACCAATCATCAGGTTTTTCACCCACAAAGGTTCCCGCCCCCTGCCGCCGCCAGATAAGACCTTCGGCTTCCAGAACCTCCAGCGCGCGGCGGATCGACCGGCGGCCGACGTTAAAAGTCTCCGCAAAGGCCCGTTCCGTCGGCAGGCGGCCATCCCTGACGAGATGATTCGCCTGAATATATTCACGCAACCGCGCCAGCGCGTAGTTGGAATTGTCGTTAGGGCCTGCCGCCACACCGCACCATTTGCTTGAACCAATCTTACATTGGTTCATTTGGTGAGAAATTTTCGCCGACGTCAAGCGCATTTTTGAGCGACAATTTTTGACGCTCAAAATATGGGCATGTGGCGTTTTTTTGACTGCGGAGATAGGACGCAGGGGCATAGCGTTCGCGCGCGCCCTGCTCTCTTTAAGGCCCGATGGAAAGCCTGATGCGCCCCGATAGATGTTCGCCGGGTGCTACGATCCTGACGCCCAGCGCTTCCCGCTGCGCCTCCGGCAAGCCGAGCGCTCCGGCGGCCATGGAAACGGGCTCGAGGCAAAGATAGCTGTCCATGCGGTGCATAGCCAGATGACCGAAAACGGGATCGGCCTCGATCAGCAGTGAAAACCTGCCGAATTCGACATGCGCATTTGACCAGTCTGTGTAGTGCAGCGTGTATCCTGTCGCTGCGGGAATGGCTGCTGTGTGGCGAGGGGTTGCGGGCTGGCCGGTCGGCACGTTCTGCGGATCCAGCGGATATTCCTTCCTTGCATTCGTTCGCGCGTTGCAGCCAAATCCTGCAGCCAGATAGGGATGCCAGCCCAGCGCCATCGGCGCAGGCGCATCCGCCAGATTGGTGATCGACAGGTCCACGGTGAGGCCGGCGTCTTCAAGCAGAAAAGACTGTTCAGCGCGGAAGGAAAACGGCCATTCCCCGTCAGCCTCATAGTGGAGTATCAGCCCCGCCCGATCTGAAGACAGGCCGGAAATCTCCCAAGCTCGCCGGTGCGCAGGCCCATGCATGGCATCAGGTGCAAGGGCCGGATGCGGCAGGAGATCATGGCGGATGCCCGCATGAACGAAGGAGCCGCCATAGAGCCTATTGTGGTAAGGAAACAGCGGATAGGCGCCGGCGCGCGGCCAGTTGAACGGCTGGAAATCCTCCCCGGTTGCTGGCGCCAGAATATCACCGTAGTCCGCGTGGTGCAGATGGGTCATCCTGCCGCCCCATGCGGGACGCAGGCGGGCAGAGAGCCGCCCGCAGGCAATCGCGATCGTTTCAGGCAAAGGCATAGGAGCCGTCAGGCCGTTTCGGCACCCGTCTCTGCCAGTGAATGTAACCGTCTTCCTGCATGGCTTTTTCATCCATTTCCACCCCCCAGCCGGGACGATCCGGCCTCAGTTCCAGATATCCGTCCTTCGGCAGATAGGGGTCGACGACATAGCGGGTTTCATCCTCGCGTTTTTCAAGATCGGTGCCGCCATAGACGTAGCATTGCCCTTTCGGCAGCCGGTATTCGAGAATGCGGAAATTCTGCTGGGCGGCGGAGAAATGCACGTTGACGGCGGTGGCGAGCGGCCCCATCGGGTTATGCGGCGCAATGCTGACGAAATGGGCTTCCGCAAGCGTGGCGATACGGCGCATTTCGGAAATGCCGCCGACGACGCAGATGTCAGGCTGAATGATGTCTGCACCCTTCACCTGAAGAAGCCGCAGGAACTCGTTGCGATTATAGAGACTTTCACCTGTTGCCAGAGTGCAGTTCAGCCCCTGTTTCAAGTCTCCCCACATCTCGATGTTTTCGGGACGCAAAGGCTCCTCGAAGAACAGCGGATCGTAGGGGGCGAGCGCATTGCCAAGCTGGCGGGCGGCGGCGGGTTCGAAAATCTTGGCATGGGCGTCAAAGGCGATGTCGTAGTCAGACCGCACGGTCTCGCGAAGCGAGCGGAAATAGTCCGCCGAACTGCGCACCACCTCCCCCCAGCGATGGGCGTGAATATCGACGCGCCACGGGCTGAGCTTGAAGGCCGTGAAGCCCCAGCCTTCGTTGAGGCGGTCGAACTCTTCCTTTGCCGCCGGCGCATCCGGCGCCGTGTAGACGCCGGCATAGACCTTGATGCGGTCGCGCACTTCGCCGCCCAGCAGCTTGTAAACAGGCACGCCCGCCGCCTTGGCGGCAAGGTCCCACAGGCAATGATCAAGCGCCGAAATCGCAGACAGACCAAGCGCGCCAGGCGGAAAGCGGTTCTGCTGGAGAAGGAGATTGTAGAGATATTCAACCCGTGTCGGGTCCTGCCCGGCGAGGAAACCGTAGAGGTAGTCCAGCACCGGCGGCAAGGCGAGATCGGGGCCGTGATTGTAACATTCGCCCCAGCCGGTCAAACCGTCATCCGTATCGAGAGCGACGATGACGCGGGGGCGGTCCTTGTCGCGGGTGACGAATACCCGCATGCGATCGATTTTCATGCTTAGTCTTCCTCATAAATTGCAGCGCGCAACGGGCGCAACACTATCGGGCGGCGATCCCGTTTTTGATCTCGGGCGGTTCGACGTAGCGGAACCTGCGGGTGCGGTCGCGGTCCCGCGGGTCCGGGCGCGGAATGGCGGAAAGAAGCGCCTGCGTATAGGGATGGTCGGGCGCGTTGCAGACCTTTTCGGCGTCTCCCACCTCGACAAGCTTGCCGCGATACATCACCCCGACACGGTCGCACATGTATCTGATTACGCCGATGTCGTGGCTGATGAAGATGTAGGCGAGACCAAGCTCGTCCTGCAGACGCATCAGCAGATCCAGCACCTGGAACCGCACCGAAACATCAAGCGCCGATGTCGCCTCATCCGCAACGATGATGCGCGGTTTCAGGGTGATGGCGCGGGCAATCCCGATGCGCTGGCGCTGGCCGCCGGAAAAGGCGTGCGGGTAACGTTCGCGCCCGGCAGGATCGAGACCCACCTGCTCCATCAGGGCGCAGACGCGTTCATCCAGTTCCCTGCCCCTGGCAATGCCGTTGACCAGCAACGGTTCGCCGATGACCTGCGCCACCGTCATGCGCGGATTGAGCGAGCCGAAAGGATCCTGGAAAACCATGCGCAATTCACGCCGCGCGGCCTTCAGTTCGGCACCTTCGATCTTGGCCAGATCGACGACTGTGCCATCCGCCCGGCGATAACGCATTTCGCCGCCGGTCGGATCGTATAGACGCATGATAGAACGGCCCATCGTGGTCTTGCCGGAGCCGCTTTCGCCGACGATGCCAAGCGTCTCGCCCGGCAGAAGCTTGATCGACACACCATCCAGCGCCTTCATTTCACCGAAGTGCATGGAAAGGTCGTTCACTTCGAGCACCGGCGCAGCCGTTAGATCGAGCGGAGGCCGCGCAAGCCGGATTTCCGCCTTCTGCTCAAGCTTCAAAACGGAGCCGATCAGCATGCGGGTATAGGGGTCCTGCGGGCTGTGGAATATCTGTTCGACAGCGCCATATTCCTTGGCGACGCCGTGATGCATGACCAGCACGTCATCGGCGATCTGCGCCACCACGCCCATGTCATGGGTGATGAACAGCACCGCCATGCCGTGCGCCTTTTGCAGCCGCGATATCAGGTCGAGGATTTCGGCCTGTGTGGTGACGTCAAGCGCCGTCGTCGGTTCGTCGGCGATCAACAGTTGCGGTTTGCAGGCCAGCGCCATGGCGATCATCGCACGCTGGCGCATACCGCCCGAATACTGGAAAGCATAGCGATCCAGCGCCTTTTCGGGATTGGGAATTTCCACCTGCCGCAGCAGCTCGATGGCCTCGGCCCGCGCCTGTGCCTTGCTCATTTTCAGATGCAGACGCAGGACCTCGGTGATCTGATCACCCACGGTGTGCACGGGCGACAGCGACGACATCGGCTCCTGAAAAATCATCGCGATATCAGCGCCTCGCACCGAGCGGATGGCCCGGCTGCGCGGATCAAGTTTTGCCAGATCGAGCGACGTCCCATCGGCGCGGTTGAGGATGATCGACCCGGACGCGATGCGGCCGGGGCTGTCGATGATCTGCAGGATCGAACGGGCAGTGACGGATTTGCCGGAGCCGCTTTCGCCGACAACGCAGAGGGTCTTGCCGGGATCGATGGAAAAAGACAGGTCGTTGACCGCCCGGAAGACGCCGTTTCTGATCGGAAATTCGGTCACGAGATTGCGAACTTCAAGCAGCGGCCTGGCGGGCTTCATGGAGAGGATGTCGCTCATCAGGACCTCACTTATTATAGGGATCGGCTGCATCGCGCAGGCCGTCACCGAGCAGATTGAGCGCCATGACGGCAATGACAACAGCGACGCCCGGCAGGAACAGCCACGGCGCGGTTGCGATCGAGCGGATGTTTTGCGCCTCGCGAAGCAGCACGCCCCAGGAAATCGTCGGCGGCTGGAGGCCGAGACCGAGGAAGGAGAGCGAGGTTTCCGCAAGGATCATCGCCGGAACCGCAAGCGTGACCGAGGCGATGATATGGCTCGAAAAACTCGGCAGCATATGGCGGAAGATGATGCGCCCTTCCGGCACGCCATCCAGCCGCGCCGCGGCCACGAATTCTTCTGTTCTAAGCGACAGGAAGCGGCCACGCACGACGCGGGCGAGCTGCGCCCAGCCGGTCAGGGACAGGATGATGGTGATCATCATATATTGAAGCGTGGCAGGCCAGCCCTGCGGCAGGGCGGCGGCCAGCGCCAGCCAGATGGGAATGGTGGGCAGCGACAGCACGAAATCGATCACGCGCTGCATGACGAAATCGATGCGGCCGCCATAATAACCGGAGATACCGCCCAGAACGACGCCGAGCAGCAGCGAGAAAAACACACCAACGAGACCGATCGACAGGGAAACCTGCGCACCCTGCACCACGCGGCTGAAGACATCGCGGCCAAGGCGGTCCGCGCCGAAGAGGAAGAGCGGGCGCGTCTTGTCGGTGGAAGCCAGCAGGTGGATATTCGTATTGAACAGGCCCAATACGGAATATTCGTAGCCCCTGCCAAAAAGCTGGATCGGTATTTTCTTGGCCGTATCTTCCACGAACACCGCAGCCAGCGTTTCGGGGTTACGGGTCAGCTTCAGCGGATAATAATGCAGCCCGAGCGAGAAACCCTCGGTCGTATCGACGAAATGGACGCGCTGCGGCGGGTGGAAGGTGGCGCGGGCGTTCTGCAGCACCGGATCGTTGATGGCGAAGAAGCCGGGCACCAGCGCAACGATATACATGGCAATGGTGATGAAGAGCGCGGCCATGGCCAGCTTGTGGCGCTTGAATGCCCACCAGATGAGCTGCCACTGCGAGGCGACGGCGGCGCGGTCCTGCCGGGCATTGGTGGTAATGGTGATATCGCTCATGGCGCCCTCCTATTCGAGACGGATGCGCGGATCGACCAGCGCAAGCAGGATGTCGCTGATAAGCGATCCGATCAGCGTCAGCGCGCAGATCAGAAGCACGAAGGCGCCGGCGAGATACATGTCCTGCGCCATCAACGACTGCAAAAGCAGGGGGGCGGCCGTTGGCAGATTAAGCACGATGGCGACCACCACGGAGCCCGAAATAAGATTGGGCAAAAGCCATGCGATGGTGGAAATGAACGGGTTGAGCGCAATTCTGAGCGGATATTTCGTCAGCAGCTTGAACTCGGACAAGCCTTTCGCCCGCGCCGTGGTCACATAGGGCTTGGGCAACTCGTCCAGCATGTTGGCGCGCATGACGCGGATGAGGCTCGCGGTGGAAGACACGGCAAGAATGGCGACCGGCAGCCAGATATGGGCCATAAGGTCAACCATCTTGGCGATGCTCCAGGAGGCCGTTTCATATTCGGCTGAAAACAACCCGCCGACATCGGCCCCGAACTCCACCGCCGCCACATACATCAGCACCAGCGCCAGCAGGAACGAGGGTATGGAAAGGCCGAAGAAGGAAAAGGCGGTGAAGAGATAATCGCCGATCGAATATTTGCGCACGGCAGAAAAGACGCCGATCGGAAGTGCAATTGCCCAGGTGGCGAGAAGGCTTGCGATGGCGAGAACCAGCGTCAGCGCCATGCGCTCCCAGATGAGGCCTGAAACCGGCTGCTGCCACTCGAACGAAATGCCGAAATCGCCACGGCTGATGATGCCCCATATCCACTTCAGATATTGCACGATCATGGGATCATCGAGGCCGAAACGTTCACGCAGCTGCGCCGCGGTATTGTGGTCGATGACCTCGTTGGAGGCGGCCAGCGTGGCGATATAGGTCGTCACATAGTCGCCGGGCGGCAGCTGGATCAGGACAAAGGCAAGGAAACTGACGGCAAACAGGGACGGTATCATCCACAGCAGGCGTTTTACGATAAAAAGCAGCATGTCGCTCTCGCAATCACATTGTGCCATACGCACCGCCTTCCATTAAGGAGACGGGATGCGGATGGTCGAAACAACCTGAGAGGCGTCGCCGCGTCACGGCAGCGACGCCCATGTGGTGGTATCAGCTTGTGAAGGTGAACTGTTGCGGCAGCGCCGGGCCGGGGTTGGGCCATGTCCAGCTGTCGGGTTCCGTTTCCGGCACATTGCGCAGATTATTGCGGATGATGCCGAAACCACCCACGGCAAGGCAGAGACCGATCGTCTCGAACTCTTCCGCCGCGATATCGAAGATTTCCTTCATCTTCTCACCGCGCTTGGCAAGGTCGGCCGTCGAGCGCGCCTCGTCAAACAGCTTGAAGCGCTTCTTCTGGCTTTCCGGCGGCTCTTCGCCCTTCTGGCCATTCGAGGTGTACCAGAGCGCCCACGGAATGGCGTAACGCGACCCCTGCGGATGGAAAGCGAAGAAATCGCGCGGATCAAGCATCGGATCGAGACCACCGGGGCCGGGCCAGACGGCGGCATCATGGGCGTTGTCATCGCCGCGTGTATAATAAAGCGCGCGTTCGATGGTGTTGACCTTGATGTCGACGCCGATCTGCGCCCATTGCGCCTTCACCAGTTCCAGCGCATCGACGAGATCAGGATAGAGCGTCGGGATGACGTCGATCGAGAAGAAGACGGGCTGGCCGTCAGGCCGCAACCGCATGCCGTTGCCGTTCTTCTTGTCGTAACCGGCCTTGTCGAGAAGCTCGTTCGCCTTGTCGGCGTCATATTCGGTGAATTGCCGCGCCAGCTTTTCATTGTACCAGGGATGTGTCGGTCGCGGCCCGGCCTGATAGCCCTCGCTCTGGCCGAAATAGACGATGTCGATGATTTCCTGCCGGTTGAGCGCGATGGACAATGCCTGGCGGAACGACTTGTCCGCGAACATCTTGCGCATCGCCGGGTCTTTGTGGGTGATGTTCAGGTAGATCTGGCATTGCTGCGAAGCAGACGGCACCAGCGTCAGCAGGCGGTAGTCACCCTTCTTCATGTTCTGCGACAAGGTGGGCTTGTTGGCGAGAACGCTGATATGGCGCTCCTGAATGTCGATCTTGCCGGAAATGACGTTCAGCATCAGCGATTCGACATCCTGCGAAATGCCGAAATTGATTTCGTCGATATAGGGCAGCTGGTTGCCTTCGGTATCAACCTGCCAGAAGTAAGGATTGCGGGTCATGACCACGCGTGTCGCACCACCGGAATAGGGTTCCTTCACCACCCACGGATCAAGGGTCGGCTTATCGACATTCGACCAGCGGGAGGGAATTTCTATATCACCGCACTTCGCCCGGAACAGTTCCGTCCAGCTGGAGACACCAGCAGCCTTCACATCGGCATCGAGCGCCGTGTTGTATTTCGGCAGGAACTTGCTGCAATAATGCTTCGGAAACAGCGTCGGATGCTGGCCGAGCGGTGTGGCGAGATTTTCGAGATAAAGCGCATTCGGCGCTGCGAATTTAAACTTTACCGTGAAATCATCGACTTTTTCGACATCGACCGCCTTGCCCGCGACGGAGAGCTGCGCCGGTGTGGCGCTGTAAAGTTCCTTGTTCTTGATGCAGTCCTCGATGGCGAACACCACATCATCCGCCGTGAAGGGATGACCATCAGACCATTTCGCGCCCTCCAGCAAATGGAAGGTGAATTGCGAAGCATCGTCGTTGACTTCCCACTTCACCGCAAGGTTCGGCAGAACCTCGGTGAAGTCCATGTTCCAGCGAACCAGCCCCTGATTGCCGACCATGCGCAGGATGCCGTTATGGTCCGACGAACCGCGCAGGCCGCGACGCAAGGTGCCGCCATAGGAGCCGATTTTCTCGTGCGGTGTCACCACCATCGGGTTTTTCGGCAGACGCTCGGCCAGGGGCGGCAATTTGCCGTCCTTTACCAGCGCCTCCAGTTGCGGCGCCTGCTTGCCGGCAGCAGCCCGCGCCGAGGTCCCGATGACGGAAAGGGCGGCCACGCCGCCAAGCCCCGCCATAAAGGTTCGGCGCGTTACGCCCAGTGAAAATGCTTCGCCATCGCGCATCGACAATCCTCCCAAAAAATCACCGGCAGCGAAACGGTTTTCACCGTACCGCGACAGCCCTCCCGGCCAGCCAGCACGCCGATCCTCCACCGGCAGTGGCAGACCATATGAGCGTTTTCAGATGATTACAAGTATTGACAGATTTTTACATATTTTTTATTCGTAGACCGGTTTTCAGGATCCGGCTTGAAGAAAAAATCGGTACAACAGCCCTCTCGCTCACAAAAACCCCGGTATTTCTGTTGCGATTGAAATGCAGGAAACCCATTAACTTCAGCGATTTGCAACGGAAGGGCTGCTGATGGACAATCAAACCGCATCTGCCGCCGCTCGAGGCGAGACTCGGCTGAGCGACATCATCTACGAAAAAATCATCGGCATGATTTCCGACGGGCGGTTTCCCGTGAACGAACGGCTGCCATCGGAACAGAATCTGGCGTCGTTGTTCGGCGCCTCCCGGCCGGTCGTGCGCGAAGCCCTGGAACGGCTGCGGAACGATGGCCTCATCGTCTCCCAGAAGGGATCGGGCTCCTATGTGCGCCAGCAGCCTGATTCGTCCGTGTTGCAACAGGTGCCTGTCGGTTCGCTTGCAGACGTGCAGCGGTTTTTCGAATTCCGGTCCGGCCTTGAATCTTCGGCGGCCGAACTTGCGGCGCGCAACTGGCAGGCCGCCGACAAAACCCGCATCGAGCAGGCCATTGCAGCGCTGGAACAATGTCTGGAGCGCAACGATCTCGGTGCGGAGGAAGACTTTGCCCTGCACGAAGCCATTGCCAAAGCGAGCCATAACCAGTTCCACATCACCGTGCGGATCTGGTTCAAGCCGCATTTCGCGATCGGCCAGTCGGTGACACGCAGCCTCAGCCTCAAGCGCACGCCGCAACATGTGCGCGAGGTGCAGAACGAGCATACGGCAATCGTGGAAGCAATCTTTGCGCGGCAGGAGCAGGCCGCGCATGACGCGATGAAAGACCACATCCTCAAGGCGCGCGCCCGCATGTTTCAGGGCGTCGGCAGCTAGAACCGTTTCCGCAATTCGAAGGATGAGGCCCTATAGGGCGATGGAGAATAATCAGTGAGCCAGCCGCGCATCATAGAGCCAAAACTCCGCTCCCTTATCGATACGCCGTTGAAGGTTGGAGAATCGCCGGCATGGGATGAGCGGACCGGCAATCTGTGGTTCGTCGATATTCTCGCCCCCGCCATTTTCTGCCTGCGTCCGGGCGGAAAACTCGACAGATATGATATGCCCGCCCAGGTGGGATGTCTCGGTCTTTGCGACAATGGCCTGATCGTGGCGGGTCTCAAGACCGGCGTGCATCTTCTTGATCCCGCGACCGGAAAACTCGAACTTCTGTGCGACCCTGACGAAGGGCGGCCTGACAGCCGCCTCAACGACGGGAAGGTTGGCCCGGACGGCCATTTCTGGGTGGGGACCCGCGACGAGGCCGCGATACAGACGGGCAATGCACGCCTCTATCGCGTCGCGCCGGATGGCGGCGTAGAGCGCATCATCGATGGCGACATGTTCACCTCTAACGGGCTCGCCTGGAGCCCGGATGGCAGGCGCATGTATCATTCCGACAGCAGCGGTCTCATGTATCAGGCGTTCGATTTCGATGTCGCGACGGGCCGGCTCGGGCCGGCCGAACGTCTTCACGATTTCGCACCGGACGAAGGCAGGCCGGATGGCGCGGCGACCGATTGCGACGGCTGTTACTGGAGCGCCGGCGTTCAGGCCGGACGTCTCAACCGTTTTTCACCGGATGGCGAACTGTTTGAGATTTACAGGCTGCCGTTCAGGGGGCCGACCATGCCGTGTTTCGGCGGTCCTGATCTCAAAACGATCTATCTCACAAGTCTCGTCACAGAGACTAACGGAATTGCCACGCCGGGCACGCTTGTTGCCTTTGATGCGCCCGTTGCGGGGGCAGCCGTACACAAGTTTTCCATCTGAAGACGCTTTCATCTTGAGGAAACCAGTTGATGACGACATTTGATTTTCGCCAGGCTCTGCACGGCATCTCCGGCGTTCCCGTAACAGCCTATGAGGCAGGCGGGGACGTCGATATTGGTGTCACGACAGAGGTCTATGCCCGCGTTGCAAGGGCGGGCATCCACAACATCGTTGCAGCCGGCAATACCGGCGAATTCTACGCTCTGACACCGGCCGAGATTCTCAGGGTCTACGAAGCCGCGATAAAAGGTGTTGATGGCAAAGCCCCGGTGACGGCGGCGATTGGACGCTCGCAGCGCGAGGCTCTCGCCATGGCGCGTCAGGCAAGGGAGATGGGCGCATCCGCCGTCATGTCCCATCAGCCGGTCGACCCCTTTGCAGCGCCTCAGTCGCAGATCGACTATTTCATCGGTCTGGCTGACGGCAGCGAACTGCCGCTGGTTGCCTATGTCCGCGCCGATGGTTTTTCGGTCGATGACATGGTGAGGCTTGCCAGCCATCCGAATGTCGCTGGCATCAAATTCGCAACGACCGACATCATGCTTCTGTCGCGTGCGATAGCCGCTTCCGATCAGAAGGGCGCGCTCTATGTCTGCGGCCTCGCGGAAAGCTGGGCGCCCGCCTTTTCGGCAGTGGGCGCCCGCGGCTTCACATCCGGCCTCGTCAACGTGGCTCCGCAATTCTCGCTTGAGGTTCATGAGGCCCTGACGTCAGGCGATTTTTCAGCGGCAAGGAAGGTCGTTGAAAAGATCGAACTCTTCGAGCGGCTGCGGACGCGCTATCGCAACGGCGCAAACGTGACAGTGGTGAAGGAAGCCATGGAAATCCTTGGCCTCAGGGTTGGCCCGGTTCGAGCGCCAGGACTTGCCCGTCTGGACGAACAGGATCGCAAGACGCTTGAGGGGCTGCTCGCCAGCTGGCGTTGACAGACCAGTTACCGGCAAGCTGCATTTTGTTTATGTAACATGCCGGCCATCGGCCGGCATATTCGTTGCGGGTGGCGCAGCAATCCTGCGCCACCGAAGGGGTCATGGATGTTCAGCCGAACAGAGCCAGACTGCTCCTCACGGTCACCCACACGCCCCAGAGAAGCGGAATGCCGACCGCAATCCAGGCTAGTGCCGCCTTGGCGTCCAGCCCGCCGCGTCCGATGCCGAAGGAACCCGTGGGGCCGGCATTGGCTGCCGCCGTCTTGGCCTGCAGCGCCGCGACCTCCGCGTCCGACATGAACCACTTGTCCGAAAGCGGCCGCACGAAGGCGTTGGCCACGAGGCCGATCGCCAGCATGCCCGCCAGAATATACATGGTGCTGGTGTAGAGCGCCGGCCCGGGCGCGACACCCGCCGCGATCTGCGCTTCGCGGATGTAGTTGACGACGACGGGACCGGCAATGCCGGCAGTCGCCCAGGCTGTCAGCAGGCGACCGTGGATTGCGCCGACGAACTGCGTGCCGAAGATATCGGCGAGATAAGCGGGAATGGTCGCAAAACCACCGCCATACATGGACAGGATGATGCCGAAGGCCAGAACGAACAGCGCCTTGTTACCCATCGTCGCCAGCGTCGGCGCCAGCGCATAAAGAACGATGCCGAGAATGAAGAAGCAGAAATAAGTGTTCTTGCGGCCGATCTTGTCGGACATCGACGCCCAGAAGAAACGTCCGCCGATGTTGAACAGCGAAAGCAGGCCGGTGAAACCGGCAGCAATCGCCGCAATCTGCGCCTTCTGCCCGGCGTCAAGGTCCGCAAAACCCACGCCAGGCAGGCCGATCAGCGAACCGGCGAAGATTTCCTGCAACATGGGCGAGGCCATGCCGATGACGCCGATACCGGCCGATACATTGAGGCACAGCACCGCCCAGATGAGCCAGAACTGCGGCGTCTTGTGCGCGTCGCGCAGATGCACATGGCGATGGGTTATCATGGCGCTTTTGGCGGAAGGCGCCGTCCAGCCTTCCGGACGCCAGCCCGATGGCGGAATGCGGTAACCGAAGGCGCCCGCCATCATGAAGACGAAATAGATCAGGGCCATGACGACGAAGGTCTGCCAGACACCGACCGAAACATCCGTCTTGAAGCTGTTCATCAGAAGATTGGCGAGCGGCGCGCCGATCATCGCCCCGCCGCCGAAGCCCATGATGGCCATGCCTGTCGCCATGCCGCGACGGTCCGGAAACCATTTGATGAGCGTCGATACGGGCGAAATATAGCCAAGGCCGAGCCCGACGCCGCCGATGACGCCAGCGCCCAGCCACATCAGCCATAGCTGATGGGTCATGACGCCGACCGCCGCCACCAGAATGCCGCCGCACCAGCAGCAGGCGGAAACGAAACCGGCCTTGCGCGGCCCCACTCTTTCCAGCCAGCCGCCCCAAATGGCCGCCGAGCAGCCAAGAAGAACGAAGAAGAGCGTATAGATCCAGCCGAGATCGGCCACGCGCCAGTTGCACTCGGTGGTGAACAGCGCGCCCAGAAGGGTAAGGCTGGAGCAGCTGGGGTCCGTCGCCGGCAACGCCTTCGACAGCGGTAGCCAGAACACGCTGAAGCCATAGGCCATGCCGATGCATAGATGAATGGCAAGGGCCGCCGGGGGCACCAGCCAGCGATTGAAACCCGGTCTTGCGATTATTCGTTCGCGGTCCAAAAACCCGGCTTGCGCCGCCTCTCCCGCCGTTGCGTCTGCTACTGCCATTGACATTACCTCCCTCGTGAATGTCTGGACATCTCAAATTCGCCCCGCCAGGCGAACATCGATATTGCCGGACGTCCTCCTGTCCGGCGGAAAGTCTGAATTGTGGTCGTGCCGCTCACGCCCCCGTGTTTTCGGGTATGCTCGGCTCGGAAAGGGACTCACCCGCAATTGCGCCCTTCCCGCCCGGAGCGCCCTTCGCATCACCGCCGAGACCAACCGCATCGGCTGCCGGATCACCGGGCCGCTTGATCTCCTTCGACGCAGCAAGCACAAGCGGCAGAAAATCACCGGCCCCGGCATCCACCATCTCGAAGAACCGGCGTCGCATGCGCGGCTCCCAGAACTTGTTGATGTGCGTGGCGACACCGTTGATGCGAATATCTTCCGGCTGCGACAGAAAAAATGTCGCGATCTGGTTCGCCATTCTCACCAGCTTTTCATCGGTGTGGTTGAGCAACATGACCTATTCCCCCGCGCCAACCGTCAGCCGACGCCTCTGTGTGTGACAAGGCCGGGCGCACCCGGCCCTCCTTATTCCGCCGCTTCGAGCTTGCCGGCGATGCGCCGTGCACGGCGGCCAAGCGCATCATATTCCTCCTGCCACTCGGTCGGCCCGTTGGAGGGCGAGACCTGCACGGCGGTCACCTTGTATTCGGGACAGTTGGTGGCCCAGTCGGAGAAGTCGGTGGTGATGACATTTGCCTGCGTGCCGGGGTGGTGGAAGGTCGTATAGACCACACCCGGCGCCACACGGTCGGTGATCAGCGCTCTCAGCGTCGTGTCTCCAGACCGGCTGCCGAGCTTGATCCAGTCGCCATCCTTCACGCCGCGCTGTTCAGCATCATGCGGATGGATTTCGAGACGATCCTCCTCGTGCCAGACGACGTTTTCGGTGCGCCGTGTCTGCGCCCCGACATTGTATTGCGACAGGATGCGGCCGGTGGTGAGCAGCAGCGGGAAACGCGGCCCGGTGCGCTCATCCGTCGCCACATATTCCGTTCGGATGAACTTGCCCTTGCCACGCACGAAACCGTCCACATGCATGATCGGCGAACCGTCAGGGAACTTCTCGTTGCAGGGCCACTGCACCGAGCCTTTTTCTTCCAGATAGGCGTAGGAAACACTGGCAAAGCTCGGCGTCGTTGCCGCGATCTCATCCATGATCTCGGACGGATGGGCGTAATTCCACGCAAGACCCATGGCTTGCGCCAGCTTCTGCGTCACTTCCCAGTCGGCATAACCGTTCTTCGGCGACATGACCTTGCGCACCCGGTTGATACGGCGCTCGGCATTGGTGAAGGTGCCATCCTTTTCAAGGAAGGTGGAACCCGGCAGGAACACATGGGCATAATTCGCCGTCTCGTTCAGGAAGAGGTCATGTACCACGACACATTCCATGGCGGCGAGACCGGCGGACACATGTTTCGTGTCCGGGTCGGATTGCAGAATATCCTCGCCCTGAATGTAGATGCCCTTGAAGCTGCCATCCACTGCCGCATCGAGCATATTGGGGATACGCAGCCCCGGCTCGTTGTTGAGTTTCACGCCCCAGAGTTTCTCGAAGACGTCGCGCGTCGCATCGTCTGAAATATGCCGGTAGCCCGGAAGCTCGTGTGGGAAAGACCCCATGTCGCAGGAGCCCTGCACATTGTTCTGGCCGCGCAGCGGATTGACGCCCACGCCCGGACGACCAATGTTGCCGGTCGCCATGGCCAGATTGGCGATCGCCATGACGGTGGTCGAACCCTGGCTGTGTTCGGTGACACCGAGACCATAATAAATCGCGCCATTGCCGCCCTTGGCATAAAGCCGGGCAGCACCACGCAGATCTTCCGCCGGAACGCCCGTGAAACGTTCCGTCTCTTCCGGGCTGTGCTGCGGCTCGGCCACGAAAGCCGCCCAGTCCTCGAATTCCGACCAGTCGCAGCGCTCGCGGATGAAGGCCTCGTTGAACAGCCCTTCCGTGACGATCACATGCGCCAGTGCCGTCAGCACGGCAACATTGGTTCCCGGAAGCAACGGCAGATGGAAAGCGGCCTCTACATGCGGCGTACGCACGAGATCGATGCGGCGCGGATCGATGACGATGAGTTTTGCGCCCTGACGCAGCCGCTTCTTCAGCCGCGAGCCGAAAACAGGGTGGCCATCCGTCGGATTGGCGCCGATCACAAGCACGACATCGGACTGCTCGACGCTGTCGAAATTCTGCGTGCCGGCGGAGGTGCCGAAAGCCTGACCGAGACCATAACCCGTCGGCGAATGGCAGACGCGGGCGCAGGTATCAACGTTGTTATTACCGAAGCCGGCGCGGATGAGCTTCTGGACGAGGAAGGTTTCTTCATTCGTGCAGCGGGACGAGGTGATACCGCCGATGGATTCCCGGCCATATTGCCCCTGGATACGCCGGAACTCCGAGGCAACGTGAGAGAAGGCCTCCTCCCACGTGACTTCCCGCCATGGATCGCTGATCTTTTCACGGATCATCGGGTTGAGAATGCGGTCCCTGTGGGTGGCGTAACCATAGGCAAAACGGCCCTTGACGCAGGAATGGCCGCGATTGGCCTGCCCGTCCTTCCACGGCACCATGCGCACCAGTTCTTCACCGCGCATTTCCGCCTTGAAGGAGCAGCCCACACCGCAATAGGCGCAGGTCGTGACCATGGAATGTTCCGGCTGGCCAATCTCGATCACCGATTTTTCGGTAAGCGTCGCCGTCGGACAGGCCTGCACGCAGGCGCCGCAGGAAACGCAATCGGAATCAAGGAACGCCTCATGCGCGCCGGGCGAGACGCGGCTTTCAAAACCGCGCCCTTCGATCGTCAGCGCGAAGGTGCCCTGCACTTCCTCGCAGGCGCGCACGCAGCGGGAACAGACGATGCATTTGGAAGGATCATAGGTGAAATAGGGATTGCTTTCGTCTTTCGGCATCCAGCGGGCATTGAGATCACCATCACCGCCGCGGGCCTTGACGTGGTTGTCGCCTTCATAACCGTAACGTACATCGCGCAGGCCAACGGCACCCGCCATATCCTGCAACTCGCAATCGCCATTGGCGGCGCAGGTCAGACAGTCGAGCGGGTGATCGGAGATATAAAGCTCCATCACGCCCTTGCGGATCTGCTTCAGCCGCTCCGTCTGCGTGTGCACGACGAGACCGGCAGCGACCGGCGTGGTGCAGGAGGCGGGGGTGCCGTTACGGCCCTCCACCTCGATAAGACAGAGACGGCAGGAGCCGAAGGCATCCACCATATCGGTAGCGCAGAGCTTGGGAACATCGATGCCCGCTTCACGCGAGGCGCGCATGATCGACGTTCCGGCCGGAACGGTTACCTGACGTCCGTCGATGGTGAGCGTCACCATGTCGGTCGCGAGGGATTTGGGGGTTCCATAGTCGAATTCTGTCACAAGGGCCATGGTCTTACTCCGCCGCTTCAACACGTGGGATGGGGGCAAAATCAGCCGGGAAATGCCGGAGCGCGCTCATCACGGGATAGGGCGTGAAGCCGCCGAGCGCACAGAGCGAACCGAATTTCATGGTTTCGCAGAGGTCTTCGAGGAGTGCGGTGTTTTTCTCCCGCTCGATGCCGAGCGCGATCTTGTCCACCGTCTCGACGCCGCGCGTCGAGCCGATACGGCAGGGCGTGCACTTGCCGCAACTTTCAACCGCGCAGAATTCAAGCGCAAACCGCGCCTGGCGGAGCATATCGGCCGTGTCATCGAAAACCACGATACCCGCATGGCCGATCAGGCCACCGGCGGCGGTGAAGGCCTCGTAGTCGAAGGTCGTGTCGAATAAGGAAACCGGGAAATAGGCGCCGAGCGGACCACCCACCTGCACCGCCTTGACGGGGCGGCCGGTGATCGTGCCGCCGCCGATATCATTGACCAGCTGTCCGAGCGGCAGGCCGAAGGCGGTCTCATAAAGCCCGCCATGTTTGATGTTTCCGGCAAGCTGGATCGGGATGGTGCCATGCGAGCGACCGACGCCGAAATCACGATAAAACGCCGCGCCGCGATCCATGATGACCGGAATGGAGGCGAGCGAAATCACATTGTTGACGACGGTGGGCTTGCCGAACAGGCCCTGCAGGGCAGGCAGCGGCGGTTTGGCGCGAACAGTTCCGCGTTTACCTTCCAGACTGTTCAGAAGCGAGGTTTCCTCGCCGCAGACATAAGCGCCAGCGCCCATGCGCACTTCCATGTCGAAGGCGCGACCGGAGCCGAGCACGGACGGGCCGAGAATACCCTCGCGCCGGGCGATCTCGATCGCCTGCTGCATGACCTTGATGGCGTAAGGATATTCCGAGCGCGTATAGATGAAACCTTTCGTCGCGCCGACGGCGAGGCCGGCAATCGCCATGCCTTCGACCAATACGAAGGGATCACCCTCCATGATCATGCGGTCGGCGAAGGTGCCGCTATCGCCCTCATCCGCATTGCAGACGATGTATTTCTGGTCGGCGACCGCATCCGCAACGGTCTTCCATTTGATACCCGTCGGGAAACCCGCGCCGCCACGTCCGCGCAGGCCGCTCTCGGTCACCTCGGCAACAATCTCCAGCGGCGCCATGGCGACGGCCTTTTCGAGGCCCTTCATGCCCTGATAGGCGCGATAATCCTCAAGCGACAGCGGATCGGTGACGCCACAACGCGCAAATGTGAGACGCGTCTGGCTTTTCAGGAACGGAATATCCTTCGTCAATCCAAGACAGAGACGATGCCCGCCGCCGGTGAGAAATCCTGCATCGAAGAGCGAAGCAACGTCGCTGGCCTTGACCGGCCCGTAGGCAATACGGCCATGCTCGGTGCGCACTTCCACAAGCACTTCAAGCCAGAGCATGCCGCGCGAACCGTTGCGGACAATATGCACATCGAGATTGCGGCTGGTCGCCTCGCGGCTGACCGCTTCGGCCACACGGTTTGCGCCAACGGCCAGCGCGGCGGAATCGCCGGGAATAAAAACGGTGACACTCATCGGCGCGCCTCCGCCAGAATGTCGCCAAGACAGTCCTCGTCAAGGCGGGCATGGACTTCGTCGTCCAGCATCAGGGCCGGCGCCTGAGCGCAAAGCCCGAGGCAGAAGACGGGTTCAAGCGTGACAGAGCCGTCAGCGGCGGTTTCGTGCCAGTCGAGGCCGAGCCGGGTCTTGATGGTGTCCGCAAGAGGCTCGCCACCCATCGACTGGCAGGCCTCGGCGCGACAGAGCTTTAAGACATGCCGGCCGGGCGGATGATCGCGAAAATCGGGATAGAAGGTTATGACGCCATGGACTTCCGCGCGTGAGATGTTCAGCGCGGATGCGATGATCTGTTTGGCGCTTTCCGGGATGTAGCCGAATTCTTCCTGCACCGCGTGCAGAATGGGCAGCAGCGGCCCCTCCAGGTGGAGATGTTCGTCAATGACGGCGGAAACACCGGCCGCCTCATCTGCGGCAACCACTCTGATATTCATAAGCCAGTCCTCCCAAACCGACGGGGGCAAGGAATGATGAGCGGGATATGGTGAAATCCCTTCGCAGCCCCTGCATCGTTTGGAAGAATGTCGAGATCGGCAGGATCAGGTCAATAATCAGTTTCCGTCAGTTGATAGGAAATTCCTATCAAACGCCTTTTCCGCGGCCCGCTGACGGGCCTCGTGAAGCAGCGCGGAAACAAGCGGCGTGTGTGGTTCGCGGTGTGTAGCAATCAGCCCCACGAGATGCTCCGCGTCCGGTTCGGTGATCGGAATGATTTTTATCTGTTTCGGGAAACCAAATGATTCCGCAAGGTTACGCGGCATTATTGAAGCCCATTGTCCGGTTCGTATATGAGAAAACAGCACGATCATGGAGTTGGATTCGAGCGTCGGCTTTGCCTCTACGCCTGCCTCGGCCATATGTTTGTTGATGATGCGGCGGTTCTGCATATCCGAAGTCAATAGGCATAGCCTAAGACCGGAAACCTGCTTCCAGGTAACGCATTCCTGATCGGCGAGCGGCGTTCCGCCTGCCGTGATGAGGTGATATCGCTCCGAATAAAGCGGCACCGTGGTCACTCGGCCAAGTGGTTCGTTGTCGAGATAGCTGATTCCCGCATCGATCTCGAGGTTTTCGATCTGGCTCAACACCTGAAGGGAGGTACGCGACGTGACTGAAAAGGTCACATCAGGATGACGCGCCTGGAAGGACTCCGTCAATCGCGGCACCATCGCAAGCGCCGTCGGAATGACGGCAAGCCGGATGTGGCCGGCCAGACCCTTGCGGGCTGCGCGCATTTCCTCACGCATGGTGCGCGTATCGCCAACGATGCGGCGCGCCCATTCAAGGACACGCTGGCCCTCCGGTGTCAGCCCCTGAAAACGCGCCGCGCGCACCACCAGAACCACACCCAGCTGGTCCTCCAGCTGCCGGATCGCGGCCGAAAGACTGGGTTGGGAAACACCGCACTCTTCCGCCGCGCGGCCGAAATGCTCTGCGCGCGCCAATGCAATGAAAAATTCCAGCTTGTCGATCATGCGTCCTCCCGCCTGACTCGCGACCATGCCGATGGTGCAAGCGGAAGAACACTAGAGCGCGGCGGGGAAGCCCGCAAATGGATGCGGGTATTTTCCTGCAAACTGTGCGCAGACGGCAAGACTGAATTCCCTCAAGCGGGGACGGTCATAGCGTCAGTCTGCTTTGACCTGCGGTTCCGCCATCCAGCGAGCTGGACTCGACGATGGGAACCGTCTCCCGGACGACGGTGGTCGCACCCTACCCTCTCAGTCGTGTGAGTTTCCAACAGGATGCAAACGACATCGTTCGACGCCTCAGCCGCCAAAATCTTCACTTGCCGTCCGCTTGATAAAGTCGGTGATCGCGGGCGCCTTGAGAACGAACTGGCGATCCGAGCTGATGTAATTATCGGCGTGGAGGCGCGCGATCGGCTGATATCGGTCCGGATCGACATAACGCCGCTCCGCATCGAGGCAATCCTTGTGGACATGCATGTGCACGACTTCGCCCAATACCAGGGTACGGCGCGGATAATCGATCAAACGTTCCACACGGCACTCGAAAGCGCAGGGCGACTCCGCCGCAAAGCTCGCATCGATCTTGCAGCAGGGTGCGGACGTCAGTCCGGCAATGGAAAGTTCATCAACCTCGCTGTCGAAGCCGAGGCCGCAGACAAGCATTTGCTCGGACAGCGCCATATCGACCATGTTGATGACAAACTCACCCGTGCGGCGAATATTGGCCATCGTATCCTTCTCCTCGCCCGTCTCACGCGGCTGGATACCGAGGACAACGATCGGCGGATCGTGGGGAGAAAACGTTGAAGAAGCTCATCGGCGCGGCATTGTTGTGGCCAGCGGCCGAACGCGTCGTGACAAGCGCTATCGGCCGCGGGCCGATAAAATTGGTCAGCAAACGATAACGGCTCTGCGGTTCAAGCGCGGTAAAATCGAATTCCATCGGAGCACCTGACAATATTGTATACAATAATATTTCATATTGCAGACAATTTCTCAATCACCCTCATCGCGAGATAGCCCATTTTTGCTGTCAGGTTTTGGGGAGCCAGGAACCGAGCAGCGAGTCCATAGTCATTCTCCAACTCCCTGGACGGGTCCACCGTCTACGCATCAACTACCAGCGCAAAAACTCCCCGGCCTGGAGGGTCCGGGGAGCAAACCTGACATCATGTCAGGAACTTTGACTGGAGCTAGTCACTCACCCGTCCGGAGACGGGGTGGATCTGAGTTATCTAACCCTGCTATGCTTTTTGCTTATACGTTCTATTAGAACGAACGCTGCAGACGAACGAAACCGGTCCACTTGTCGCCAGCGCCGCTGTCGATGCGTTCACGACCGTCGACGTCCTGATAGGTAACCGAAACCAGCGTGGAAAGGCCCGAGGTGATCTTGTAGCCAGCAGCTACACCAGCGCGCCATGCATCGCGGCTGCCAACGAAGTCGTTGTTAGCGCCGATGTCGATTGTGCCGAAATACTGGAAGCCGGGGGTGATGGTCAGCTTGTCAGTTGCCTTGATGGCGTATTCAGCAGCAACCGTCCACTCGGACTCTTCGTAGTAGTAGTTGGCGCCGGAAGCCCATGCACCCGAGATGCCAAGCGTGCCCGGACCGATGTCAGCCGTGATGATTGCACGGATTGCACCGTTTTCCTGGTTCGTATCGTAACCGCCGAGCAGGTTGGCCTTAACGCCGCCGAACTTGGCGCCGATGATGGCGCTGATGCCGACATCGTTCGTCCCGGCTTTGTTCGTCCCGGTTTTGAACGCGCCGCCCTTTGTGATGCCGAGTTCTGAATCGCCCTTACGCGAACCTTCAAGCTCTTCGACAGCAGCACCAACATAGAAGGAACCAGCGTCGTAGGTGTAACGGATGGCGTTCAGACGGGTGCGGTTGGAGCTGAGCTGGTCATATTCGCCGGAGAGACCGTCATCCCACCAGTTGTAGTAGTAACCGACCTTCAGGCCGCTGAGTTCGATGAAGGCTTGATCAAGGATAGCACCCTTGTCGGTATCGTTGTCAGCCTGGGCGCGGAAACCAATGTAGCCACGCAGAGCGCCGAGGTCGGTGTCGGTGCGGGTGTCAATGTTGAACTGGGCGCGGGTCATCGAATCCCAGTCGGACGTGCCGGACTGGTTGCGACCGAAGTCGGTCTGGAAACGGACGTAACCGTCGAACTTCAGGCAGGTTTCGGTGCCGGGGATGTAGAAGAAGCCGGTGCCGAAAGCGTCGCAAACGCGAACATATTCCATAGGCTCGGGCTCGGCAGCGACGATAGCGTCAGCGGCCTGTGCGCCGGATACCGCTGCGAGAGCGGCAGCGGAGCCGATCAGAAGGCTCTTGATGTTCATTTGTAATCTCCAGTCAAAAATTTTTCAACAAATGCGCAAATTTGAGGGCTGGTCTTTCCCTGCCGCCCGCTTCCCTGCGCTGACTCAGCAAATGACAGATATTGCCGCAGACTCGCAATTCAAATCGACAGAATGCAAATACAGATAAAGTACGCAATTCAATTACGTAGTAAAATTACAACAAATTAACAGTTTAAATTATAATATATATGAATATTATTTCGCATAAATCAAATTTATTACTTATAAATACCGTCATAAATTTCTAAAATATAAAGCAGTAAAACAATGAATGCCCGTCACGCCCGGGATCGGGAGGTGACAGCACGCGCGGGCATGAGGAAGCGAAGTGGTTTCGTTGGGGAACAGGAGGCGACGAAGGCGGCAAGGCGTCTGCCCGCCCGGAAAGCCGTGTCTGGCCGATCTGAAACAGTCGCCGCCGGGCCAGCCTATTTGCTGACTTCGGGCAAGCCGGTGGGGAATATCGTCTTCTTCGCCAGCATGTCTTCAATCACCTCTGCGGGCACCGGCCGGCTGAAATAATAACCCTGGCCATAGGGGCAGCCGGCATCACGCAGAAATGCCGCCTGTTCGCCGGCTTCCACACCTTCGGCAATGACGTCGATGCCCAGAGACCCGGCAAGCTGGATCATGATCGAGACGATGGCGCTGTCCTTGGTCTTTTCCGGCAGGTGGGTAAGGAACGAGCGGTCTATCTTCATGCAGGACAGCGGGAAGGTCTTCAGCATGCCAAGGCAGGAATAACCGATACCGAAATCATCCAGCGCCAGGCTGACGCCCATCTGTTTGATGGCCCGCATGATCCGCACCGATGTTTCGACATCCTGAATGATGAGTGTTTCGGTGATTTCGATTTCCAGGAGCGATGGCGCAAGGCCGGTTTCCGTCAGCACCGACCTTATCTGCTGCACCAGCCCGCCCTGAAATTGTCGTGGTGAAATATTGACCGCCATTTTGACGGGCGAGAGGCCGGCGGCGGCCCATGCCTGAGCCTGACGACAGGCCTTCCTGAGAATGCTTTCGCCGAGTTCCACAATGAGCCCGGTTTCTTCGGCAAGGCCGATGAATTCCGCAGGGCCAAGCAAACCTTCCGTGGGGTGCTGCCATCGCACCAGCGCCTCCACGCCGCTGATGGCGCCGCTGCCAAGATCGACCTGCGGCTGGAAGTGCAGCACGAACTCGTCCCTCTTCACGGCCTTGCGCAATTCCTCGATGCGGGTGAACTTCTTCCTCAGATCATCCGCCATATTGGGGGTGAAGGTGGCAATGCTGTCGCGCCCGTTATGTTTGGCTTCATACATGGCAAGATCGGCCGCGGCGACGATTTCCGCCGTGGTTTCCCCATGCTCCGGGAAAAACGCCATGCCGATGCTGCATGTGACCTTGATATCGTAATTACCAATGCGCAATGGCTGGGAGACTGCGGCACGAATGCGCTGCAGCCGGGCTTCCACATCATTCCTGCCCTCTTCAAGAATGATGATGAACTCATCCCCGCCCACCCGGAGAACGAGATCGTTTTTCCGGAGGCTTTTCGCAATGCGCTCGGCGGTTTTCGACAAAAGCATATCGCCGATGCTGTGGCCGAGCGTATCGTTGATCTGCTTGAAATTGTCGAGATCGAGAAAACCGATGCCGACCATTCGGTTCGTCTTTGCCGCCGCCGCCAAAATTTCAGGCAGTCTCGTATCGAGGAAACGGCGGTTCGGCAGCCGGGTCAGCATGTCGTGATCAGCCAGAAAGGCGATATGCTCCGCCGCCCTTTTGCGGTCGATCGCCAGGCCCGCCATGCGCGCCGCGGCGCCGATAAACTCCACCAGCGCCGCGTCCGGCTCGCGGCTGGCCAGCATGCACCAGACGAAACCATGCGCCTTGCCTTCGCTGGCCGGAATATCGAAACTGAAGGCGATGTGTTCTGCCGGATGGGTGAGGCTGTCAGGCTCACTGACACTGGAAACAAGTGCGGCCAGCCCCTCCTCCTGCGCAAGTGCGGGCGAGGCATAAACGGAGGGCTCCCCATCCGCCGCATCAAACACCCGCACGGCGCAGGCCAGTCCGGTTGCGAGATTTTCGATAGCTTTGACGAACTCCTCGAGAAAATCTTCGATACGCGCGGCGGCGACGATCATTTCCAGAATATGCGCCTGCGCCTGAAGCAGTCTCTCCGAAGCCTTTTTCTGGGTTATATCCCGCGAGGCGCCGACCACGCCGATGATGTTGCCAGCCTTGTCCTTCAGCGGCACGCGCGACATCATGAGCCAGCGGTCGATATCGCCGCGCATGGCGCGTTCCTCGTAACCGAGATCCGGTTCGCCGGTGCGCATGACCCGCGCCTCGGTATCGGGAATGCCGGCACGCCGCGCTGCTTCACCGTTAATATCGTAATCGGTGAGCCCGATCAGTTGCTCGACCGTATCAAAGCCGTTTTCGGTGACGATGGCGCGATTGGCGAAAAGGAAGCGTCCTTCCAGATCCTTGGCATAGATAAAATCCGGTACGTGGTCGATCATCGCTTCCAGAAGCGCGTGCCGGTCGGAAGGATTGGCATTCTCGCTCATGGCAGGAGTGGCAGATGGCGTGACGCCGCGCTTTTTTCGCGGCATCCGGTTCTGCTCGGCTGTCTTCGGGCCTTTGGAACGCACCTCTCCGCCTCATTACTTTGTAAGGAAGCAGAATAGTAGGATTATACGTATTATATAAATATGAACGGCGAAAAGAGATTGCCGGGAAACCTGTCTTTTGCAACTGGCTCCATAACGTCCCGCCTGCCTGAATAGGAACGTCGCAGCAGAAGCTGCGCCGTCAGACCAAAAGGGGCAATTCGTTGTCCGTCACACCACCGGCGTCGGCAGCTCTTTGCCGGCAAAATGCGCATCGAGATTGGCGAGAACAAGATCGGCCATGGCGCGTCGTGTCTGGTGCGTGCCGCTGCCGACGTGCGGGGCGAGTGTGACGTTGTCAAAAGCGAAAAGCGCTTCCGGCACCCGCGGCTCATCCTCGAAGACATCCAGCGCCGCGCCACCGATCGCGCCGTTCGAAAGCGCTTCGACCAGCGCCTTCTCATCCACGAGCGAACCGCGCGCCACATTGACGAGCACACCCTGCGGTCCAAGCGCCTTCAGCACATCCGCATTGACGATATGGCGCGTTTCGGCGGTGGCGGCGGCGGCGATGATCAGCACGTCGCAATTGGCAGCCAGCGCTTCGATGCTGTCATGATAATCATAGGCGACATCGCGACGGCTTCTCGCGGTGTAGGAAATGCGCGCATCAAAACCCTCAAGCCGCTTTGCGATCGCCTGGCCGATGCGGCCAAGGCCAAAAATGCCGTAACGGCGGCCGGCCACACGGGTGGAAAGTCCCATATCGCCCTTCAGCCATTGGCCGGTGCGCACATGCTGATCCGCCTGCGGCAGCTTGCGCGCCTGCGCCAGAACGAGGCCAAGCGCGAGGTCGGCGACATCGGCCGTCAGCACGTCAGGTGTATTGGAGACGCGGAAGCCGCGCCGTTTCGCGTCAGTCAGATCGACCTTGTCGAAACCGACGCCGTTGATGGCGACGATTTCAAGATTGGGAAGCGCCGCACCAATATCCGCCGGCAGGCCGATATGGCCGCCGGTGACGACGCCGCGGATCGCGCCGCCCTTTTCAGCAAGGAACGCCGCCTTGTCTGCGGCTTCGAACAGGCGATGCACGGTGAAGCGCTCGGCGAGTTCGCCTTCCAGTGCCGGGATGAGCGGGCACAGTTGCACGATTTCAGTGGTCATGGAGTTTCCTTTGCGCCGGTGAACTACTTCACATCGGCCTTGACGAATTGCCGGAGTTCCGGCGTTTGCGGGTTGGCGAAGAGTTCGGACGAACGGCCCTGCTCCCAGATCTTGCCCTTGTGCATGAAGATGGTCTCGGTCGCCACGCGGCGCGCAAAGGCCATTTCATGGGTGACGAGGATCATGGTCATGCCGTCTTTGGCGAGATTTTCCATCACGGTCAGCACTTCCTCGGTCAGCTCAGGGTCGAGCGCCGAGGTCACCTCGTCGAACAGCATCACCTTCGGCCGCATGGCGAGCGAGCGGGCGATTGCCACGCGCTGCTGCTGGCCGCCGGAAAGCTGGTCGGGATAGGAATCGAATTTCTCCGACAGGCCGACGAGTTGCAGGACCTCGCGGGCAATCTCCTTCGTTTCCGATTTCGCCACATCCTTTACGATGCGCGGGGCGAGCATGATGTTTTCGCCGACCGTCAGATGCGGGAAGAGATTGTAGCTCTGGAAGACGATACCGACATCGGTGCGCAGCTTGCGCAGCGCCTTGGCATCTTCCCCGATGGCGTGACCTGCAATTTCAATACGACCGGAATTGATCTTCTCCAGCCCGTTCATGCAGCGCAGCAGCGTGCTCTTGCCCGAGCCGGAGCGGCCGATGAGGGCGAAGACTTCACCACGGCCGACCGAAAGCGACACGCCTTTCAGGACTTCCAGAGCGCCAAAGCTCTTGTGAACGTTTTCAACGATTACTTCCGGCATGAAGCCTCCTTTCCAGCCAACGCGACAGCTGGGACAACGGGTAGCAGACGATGAAATAAAGCACGGCCACCGCGACAAAGACGCGGAACGGCTGGAACGTGGCATTGTTGATGAGCTGCCCCGCTCTCGCCAGTTCGACGAAACCGATGATCGATGCGATGGACGTATTCTTGACGACCTGAACGGCAAAACCGACGGTCGGCGGCAGGGAAATGCGGATCGCCTGCGGCAAGATGACGTAGCGGTACTGCTGGGCGCGGGTAAGCGCCAACGATTCCGACGCTTCCCATTGCTGCTTCGGCACCGCCTGGATGCAGCCGCGCCAGATTTCCGCGAGATAACCTGACGTATAGATCGTCATCGATGCGCCGGCGGCGATCAATGGCGGCAGTTCCAGTCCGGCAAGGCTGAGGCCGTAATAGGACAGGAACAGGATCATCAGCACCGGAATGCCCTGAATGACCTGAATATAGGTGCCGGCGGCAATGCGCAGCGCCTTGAAATTCGAGGTACGGGCCAGCGCCACGAAGAAACCGACAAGGCCGCCGCCGATGAGCGCAATGATCGTCAGAAGCACGGTCCATTGCAGCGCGGTCAAAAGGAAGCCGAATTCGTTCCAGCCGAAAGTTCGAAGAGTCATGACTGCACCTCCGGCATGGCGGTCATCGTCTTGCGGGCCACGCGGCGGCCGAACAGCCACATGCCGACAAGGGCAAGGATGAGCCGCAGGCTGAGCGCCAGCGCAAGATAGATGAGCGTGACGACGATATAGACCTCGAAGGAGCGATAGGTCTGCGATTCCACAAAGGCTGCGGCGGCCGCAAGCTCATGGGTGGAGATGGCCGAGCATATGCTCGACGCCAGCATCATCAGCACGAACTGGCTGCACAGCGAAGGATAGACCTTGGCGATGGCAGGCACGATGATGACGTGACGATAGATCTGGTATTTTGTGAAGCCCAGAGCCTCGCCCGCCTCGATCTGCGACTTGTGCACCGCCTCGATGCCGGCGCGGATGATTTCCGTCGAATAGGCGGCAAGATTGATCGTCATGCCGATCAGCGCCGCCGTATCCGCCCCGACGCGAAAGCCGAGACCCGGCAGGCCGAAATAGACGATGAAAAGCTGCACGAGAAACGGCGTGTTGCGGATCACCTCCACATAGGCGTCCACGATGATGCGGACAATGCCGCCATTGATGGAGCGCAGCGAGGCCAAAAGAATGCCGAAAGCGCAGCCGAGCACGATGGAGAGGACCGACAGCTTGATCGTCAGCCATATGCCGTTCAGAATCTCATTCTGATACTGGGCGAGCGCGCCGAATTGAAATGTATAGGACATGCGTCACTCCGTTGACATTTCCCGGTCCGCCGGAAATTTTTCTCCGGCGGACGCGTTGAAAGGCTCAATCAGAAGCTTGGCAATTGCGGCAGCGGACGGCCGGTCCACTTCACCGAGATGCGGTCAAGGTCACCCGACATCTTCATGAGGTAGATGGAGGTGTTCAACCACTGACGCAGCTCGAAATCCTCAATCTTCGTCGCCATGGAATTGCCCTGCTGGAAGAAGGTGAAACCCACCTGCAGACCGGCTTCCGGACGCTGCTTGATGATCGCCTCGCCGACCGTGGACGGCAGGGCCACGGCATCTACCTGACCGGCAAGCAAAGCCTGGGCGCTGGTGGAATCGTCCTCATAAACGACGATTTCAAGACCCTCGACATTGGCCTTGCGCAGCGCGGTTTCCTGCGAGGAACCGCGATTGACCGAAACGCGCTTGCCTTTCAGGCTCTCCAGATTTTCGAACTTCTGGTCCTTGCCCGAGATGATGTCCATGTTGAAGGCGCTGTAGGGCTGCGTGAACATGACTGTCTTGGCGCGTTCGCCGGTCGGGGCGAGCGTCGCAACGAGGAAATCGACCTTGCCGGTCTGGAGCGCCGGAATACGCGCCGGCGGCGTCAGCGGTACGAGTTCAACCGGCAGCGACAGGTAAGAGCCGATCAGATTGGCGACATCAACGTCATAACCGGAAGGGTTGCCCTTCTCGTCCACCATGCCCATCGGCGGCGCGCCGGTGAGAACACCGATCTTGACCTTGCCGCGCGCGGTGATCTCGCTGAGCGAGACGGCATGGGCCGAGGTGGTGGCGGCTAGCGTTGCTGCGGCAACACCGACTGCGACGGTCATGTTTTTCAGAAATCTGGATATGCTCATGGTTTCTCCTCCAACCCTATAGTGGCTGCCCGAAGTGGGACAGCGGCCTTGCGCAAACCGGAAAATGTTCTCGATAACATTTTAACGCGATTGACTAAAAACTCCTCCCAAGAAACCGCGAAAGCGCAAAACCAGATGAATTTACTTTGAAATTCAACAATTTCGGCCGGTTATCGATTTTCCTCTTGTCGACACCATCTCACGTTCTTGGCAGGATCAATAATGCATGTTATCGGTATCATTGCAAGTCCGATCTACAGAACTGTTTCGATCGGCAATCATTCGGGAGGAAACATGTACACACGCTCGGCAATTTTCGAAGGCAGGATTCACCCCGGTCGGGAGGAGGAATTTTTCCGCATCGTCGAGGAGAAACTTCTGCCGGTCTGGAAGCGCATGCCGAATGCGCAGGCCGTGCGGGTGATGCGCACCGAGCGTACCGATCCGGACGCGGCCTCGATCATCATGGTGCAGGAAATCGACTATCCGTCGATGGAGGCGGTGGAGGAAGCACTGGTTTCTCCCGTCCGGCTGGAGGGCCGTGTGCTGACGGATGAGATGATGAGCATGTGCGACGGACGTTTTTACCATCTGGTCTATAGCCGCGTCGCATAAATCCGGTGCACGCCGCACCGATCTGCAATCATGCGGCGTGCTTTCCCCTGATATCTTCGTGTATGTCTTGTCCTGAACCGGTTCGAATTTAGGGAGACATGCTTTGGTGGAGCGCACGCCCTTGGCCGCAGCGTTAGTCACGTCAAAAAAAGCAACCATGAGCGACGTCTCGAAACTCGCGGGCGTCTCCAAGATGACCGTCTCGCGGGTGCTGGCCGATCCGGCGCTGGTGTCTGAAGACACGCGCCAGAAGGTGATGAAGGCGATCGAGAAGCTCGGCTATGTGCCGGATAGAATCGCCGGATCGCTCTCATCCCGCCGCACCAATTTCATCACCGCCATACTGCCGACACTGACCAACTCCAACTTCGCCGACAGCGCGCAGGGTCTCGCCAAGGCGCTGCGGGCGGCCGACTACCAATTGCTGATCGGTTATACGATGTATGATCTGCAGGAGGAGGAGCGCGTCATCCGCACCATGATGGAGCGCCGCCCCGACGCCATTGTCGTCGCCGGCACGGTGCATACCAAGATGGCGAGCGAAGTTTTGATGCGCGCCGGCATCCCGATCGTGGAAATCTGGGATGTTCCCGAACACCCGATCGACCACGCGGTCGGGTTTTCCAACTACGAGGTGGGAAGAACTGCCGCCAAACACCTGATATCGCTCGGGTTTAAAAGAATCGGTGCACTTGGCTCACGGGCCGATGGCGATGTGAAGGACTGGCGCGGCGAAACCCGCCTTCTCGGTTTCGGTGCGGCGCTTCGCGAAGCCGGCATTGCCGACGACCTCATCATCCGCGAAGGCAGCGCGCCGGTCTCTTACGACCACGGAGCAAAAACGCTTGGCTCGCTGCTGGCGAAGGAACCGGATGTCGAGGCCATCTTCGCCGTTTCCGACATCTCCGCCGTCGGCGCGCTGATGGAATGTCATAGGAGGGGAATCAGTGTCCCTGACCGCATTTCCATCCTCGGCTTCGGCGACTTCGATATCGGCCGGCAATGTTACCCGGCGATTTCAACGATCCGCGTCGACGCCCAGATGATCGGCCGCAAGGCGGGCGAATTGCTGCTGTCGATACTGGAGGCGGAGAAGGATGCCATTGTTCCCGAGGGTGCAAGGGTGGATGTCGGCTTCGAGCTGATCGTGCGGGAGACGACAAAGCGGCTGGGTAGGTGAGACTCTAACCAGGGGGAACGAGCGGCGGCCACTTGTTTCTTCTCCCCAAGGGGGAGAAGTCCGCGGCAGCGGTATGAGGGGGCAAGGCCGGCGACATGCAGTGAGCGTACCCCCTCATCCGACCCTCCGGGCCACCTTCTCCCCGGCGGGGAGAAGAAACAAGTGGCGCCATCCTCACCCATTCTCGACGTCATCTTCGGGCTTGACCCGAGGACCCACGCCCCACGCGCAAGGAGGGAGTTCCCCTACCGCGCACCCCAGGTATCCGTCAGCCGATACCCTTCCGGCCAAGGATCAGAGGGATCAAGCATGTGCTGGTGGATGCCGGTGATCCAGCCGCGGCCGGAAATTTCCGGCAGGATTGCCGGACGGTCGCCGACCGTTGTCGTTCCGAGAATACGGCCGGTGAAGGTGGAACCGATCAGCGATACCGCCGTCAGCGTTTCGCCTTCCTTCATCTCGCCGCGCGCATGCAGCACCGCCATGCGGGCGGAAAGCGCGGTGCCGGTCGGCGAGCGATCCACCTTGCCCGGCTGGATGGCGACGGCAGCACCAGCCCGCAGGCCTTCCGCCGTGCGCTCCACCTTGCCCGCGAACAGGCAGAATGAAAAATGCCGCCAGTCCGGGTTTTCGGGATGGTCGAAGCCCAAAGCCTTGTTGGCGGCATTGGTGATGCGCACGCCGAGGCGGGCAATCTCATGCGCCTCTTCCGGCTTCAGACTGAAGCCCATCGCCTCGGCATCAACGATGACGAAACTGTCGCCGCCATAAGCGGTATCCACCTTGAGCTTACCCAGACCTTCGACCTCGAGTTCGGCATCGAGTTTCGCGGCAAAGCTCGGCAGGTTCTGCACGAAAATGCGCTCGGCCTTGCCGTTGCGGCATTCAGCGCGCACCTTCACCAGCCCGCCCGGGGCTTCCAGAAGCATATGGGTTTCCGGTTCCTGCATCGGCACGATGCCGCCATCCAGCAGCACGGTGGAGACGCAGATGGAGTTGGAGCCGGACATGGGCGGCGTGTCTTCCGGCTCCATGATGATGAAGGCGGCATCCGCGTCAGGATGTTTCGGCGGCACCAGCAGGTTGACGTGGCGGAACACGCCGCCGCGCGGCTCATTCAGCACGAAATTGCGCAGGGTCTCATCGCGGGCGATGAATCGGCTCTGTTCCCAGATCGTTTCACCCGGTGGCGGTCTGACGCCGCCAACGATCACATCCCCCACCTCGCCTTCCGCGTGGGCGGAAATGATATGAACGGTCTTGATACTGCGCATTGAATTCTCCTCAAGAGCATTTCCAGTAAAAGTGCGTAGCGGTTTTACGTCCGGAAAATGCGGAAAACGAAAGATCGAGAGCGCGTCTGAACGCGCTCTAGGAAAGCCAGGCGGGAAGACGGGAAGCAACTCGGCCGGTCAGCGCGCTTTCAACGCAATCGGCAAGGCTGCCGAAGCGCACCGCGCGGCCGCTGAGGCCGGGGCCGTAATGGGCGTATTTGCCGGAATTGGTCATCAAGGCGCGGGTCTTCGTGGGAAAGACCGGCTCGGAAATCGAGCACCAGCAGAGATCAGGCAGCACCTGCACGCCGCTGCCATGCAGGCTTTGCAGCGTGCCGTCCTGCCCGGCTGCATCGATGACCTGCTGACCGGCAGTGACGATGACGGCGACATCCGCATGACGCCTGCGCCCGGCAAATTCAGCCGCAAGCGCGCGGCACTCCTCCAGCGAGGCATGCGGACTGCCGATGGCGACAAGCTGCACCTCTTCCGGCCCTTCGTTGAGAAGCGACCAGCCCGCGGCCATATCGGCAAGCGAGATGGTGACGGTATCGGCTGTCTCAAGAGGCGCAAGCCCGGCTTCCGGCGTTACGCCCTCGATATGCAGCATGGGTGCTGCGGAGGTGGTGCCGAAAGCAGCGCAGAGCGCCTTCAAATCATCCCGCGACGGTTTCGCGGGACCGAGGCCGCGCAAAAGCGGGATGCAATCGGGCGCAGCCTTGCCGGAGAGATAACCGACGAGCGGCCAGAAGGCGTCGTTGATGCCCTCAGGCAAAACCACATCGACAATGCGCTGCGGACGACGGTTCTCTTCGAGATACACGCCTGATAATGGCGCCCTGCCCGTCAGCGCAATGCAGAGATCGAGAAAATCAGGATGTTTGGCAGTGCGCGCGCCGAGCACCGTATTGGCGAAGATCACCGCGTTCGATTCAGCCCAGGCGATCGATTCGCCGGCACTCGGCGCGCTGTCGAGCAGGTAAGGCGAACAGGTGAAAGTGGGCCGACAGCCCATGCGCACATAGGTATCCGCCAGTCTCGCGGCCGGATCGCCGAAATCATCAGGCACGCCCTGCGCCCGCCAATGCGCCTTGTCCACCGAAATGGCGTTCATGGTCGTCGGCACCCGCACCCTGCCGCCCATGTCAGCCATCTTTTCCGCGAAGGTGAGGTTGGCGGGGCTGGCATAGATACAGCCGTCGATGTGACCCTGCGTGATATCGATAAGCGCAGACGCCCCCTGCTGGGCCGCCATGGCGACGATGATGCGCATGGCCTGGCGCACGGCAATGCCGTCGCGACCCTCGAGCATCGCCCGGTCCGCATCCTCAAGGTCGAGATGAGCAATTGCCGGCGGCGCGACGGCAAGCGACAGGCCATCGGCCTCGATGCTGTTTCCATCGATGCGGACATGGGCGGCCCGGGAAAAGCGGGTGAAATTTTCGGCGTCGAGGCGGATGACCGGCAGCGCCCTGTCGAACATTTCCGCCGCCACAAATGCGCCGAGCGTCAGAACATCTTCCGCCTCACAGAAAACCAGCGCTGACGGCGCGCGGCCGGTGAGGATGAGATCGAGCAACACGCCGGAACCCGTGCACGAGCCGCGGCTGGTGGGCATGAACAGCACGCCGCCGGTAAGACAGGCGCCGTGCAGCGGGTGATGCACATCGATCACCCTGCCGGTGGCGGGATCGACACCGCCCCAGAAGCTCAGCGCCTCCGTCGTGGCGATCACGGGGCCCTCGGCCGCACCGGTCAGGATGCTGCGGGCTTCAGGAACGGCTGTTGTCGAAACGGCAGAAGACATCGGAAATCTCCCCAAAAGCATTCCCAGTAAAAGTGCGTAGCGGTTTTACGTCTGGAAAATGCGTCATAAAAAGCTAGAGAATTTTTGCGTTTCGAAGAAAAGCCAAAATTCTCTAGAAACGTTGCGGCGAGAATGCCCCTGTATCGATGGCGGGCTTTTGCCCCGTCAGAAGATCGGCGACAATGCGAGCCGTGCCCGCCGATTGCGTCAGCCCCAGATGCCCGTGGCCGAAAGCATAAACCACCCGCGCCGTGTGCCGCGCTTCGCCGATGGCCGGCAGGCTGTCCGGCAGCGACGGTCGGAAACCCATCCACTGCTTGCCGCCCTCGGTTTTCAGGCCCGGCAGGAAGGTTTTCGCCTTGGCCAGAAGCGCCTCGGAACGGGCGAAATTGGCCGGAAGCTCAAGCCCGCCCAACTCAACCGCACCGCCGACGCGAATGCCGGAGGAAAGCCGCGTGACGACGAAACCGTGGCCGCCGAATGTCACCTGCGTGCGCAGATCGAAAGCCCCGGACGGCAATGTGGTATTATACCCCCGTTCGGTTTCCAGCGGAATTTTTTCCCCGAGCGAACGGGCGATGCGGTGCGAAAAGGCGCCCGCCGCCAGCACCACCTTGCCCGCCTTGCGGGTGCGCCCATCATGGCTCACCACCTCGACGCCGTCTTCAAGCGGCCTGAGCGAGGCGATGTCGAGGCGTTCGATACGACCGCCGATGGCGCGGAAATGTTCAGCCAACGCCAGCGTATAAAGCTTCGGATCAGCGATGGAGTACCATCCGGGCGTGAACGTGCCGCAGGTAAAACGCGGCGCGATGCCGGGCTGTATCTCGGCCATCTGTTCGGCATTGAGATGCCGGAATTCGATGCCGTGCCGCTCGCGCGCCTTCCAGCCGGGAAGCGAACTTTCGAACTCCGCATCGCTTTCATAGACCTGGAGGTTACCCTCCTTGCGCAGCATGGCTGTTGTCCCGGTCTTTTTCAGGAACGGCTCCAGCTCGGCCTTCGACAGATCCATCAGCGCCGTCTGGGCGGCGGTGGAATGTTCCACCTTCGATGCCGCACAGGCCCGCCAGAACCGGAACATCCACGGCGCGATCTTCAGCGCATAGGAAGGCGGCACGCTGAGCGGACCAAGCGGATCAAGCAGCCATTTCGGTGCTTTCCAGAGAATGCCGGGCGATGCCAGCGGCAGGATATCGGTGAAGGCGAAGGCGCCGGCATTGCCGGCGGACGCGCCCGCCGCCGGTCCTTCACGGTCGATGACCGTGACCGAAAGACCGCGGCCCTGCGCCGCGATTGCCGCCGAGAGGCCGACGACGCCGGCCCCGATGACGATGACATCATGTGCAGGCATTACCGCACGCTCGCCAGGAACTTCTGGGTTTCAGCATGCTGCGGTGCGCCGAAAAGCTGGTCCGGCGTGCCGATTTCCGCCATCACGCCCTGATGGAAGAAGGCGACGCGGTTTGAGACATCACGGGCGAAGGCCATTTCATGGGTGACGCAGATCATCGTCATGCCTTCATCCGCCAGCATCTTCAGCGTGTCGAGCACTTCGCCGACCAGCATCGGGTCGAGCGCGGAGGTGACTTCGTCGAACAGCATATATTCCGGCGACATGGCAAGCGCGCGGGCAATCGCCATACGCTGCTGCTGGCCGCCGGACATGCGGTTCGGATAGACCTTCAGCTTTTCGGCAAGCCCCACATGGGTCAATTGCTTGACGGCGATTTCCTCCGCCTTCTCCTTGGAAATACCCAGCACCTTGCGCGGCGCGAGCATGACGTTTTCCAGCACCGTCAGATGCGGAAAGGCATTCCATTGTTGGAAAACGATGCCGACCTTGCGGCGCAGCTTGTTGAGATCGGTCGATTTGGCATGCACCTCGGTGCCGTCAATGACGATCTTGCCGCTGTCGATGGGCTCAAGGCCGTTGATGCAGGTGAGCAGCGTCGACTTGCCGGAACCGGAGCCGCCGATGATGGTGACGACCTCGCCCTTGTTGACGGTCAGGTTGATCCCTTTCAGAACCTCCAGCGGGCCGAAGGATTTGCGGACGTTTTCGATCTCAATCATTGGGGGACCACCGTCTTTCGAGATACCCGCCGAAACGGGCGATGGGGAAGCTGATAAGGAAGTAGATGGCGCCGCAGATCATCAGAATGGTCAGCGGTTCCTGCAGGCGGGTGACGAGGATCTGCGAGGCGCGCAGAAGCTCGATGAGGCCGAGCCACAGTACCAGCGCGGAATCCTTCATGACGCCGAGCGTCAGCCCGATCCAGGACGGCAACGACACGCGGGTAGCAAGCGGCAGCACGATGTAGCGCATGTCCTGCGACCACGTCATGCCGAGCGACCGGCAGGCGCGGCGCGTGTTCGACGGCACGGCGTCGATGCCGCCGCGCACGATTTCCGTGCAATAGGCCGCCGTATAAAGCGACAGCACCACGCAGGAGGTGGTAAAGGGCGGCCAGCCGAGCTTCGCGATCGACTGGAAAGCGTTGCCAAGCACCAGCTGGATGAGCAGCGGCACGGAGCGGAAAATATCCAGAACGAAGGTCAGCGGCAGGGACCAGTAAGCCCCGAGCTGGAAGCGGATGACGCCGAAGATGATCCCCATGATGGTGCCTGCCGTGACGGCGACGGCGGTGACGGCAAGCGTCATCCCCGCACCCTTGGCAAGAAAGGCGATATCACTCCAGGTGAGAGCGGTTTCAAACATGGCGCACCTCTCTCAGTAACGGAACAGACGCGAGGCCAGCAATCTGGCGGCAAGCGTGACGATCTTGGCGATCACATAATAGATGACCGCGGCGAGCGCGAAGAATTCGAAGGTGCGGAACGAGCGCGCATTGAGTGCCTGCGTGACGCCGGCAAGATCCGTATTCATACCGACCGTAACACCAAGCGAGGTCATCAGGATCGCCCAGACCATCTGGTTGGTGGCGGGCAGAAAGGCGACGCGCAGCATCTGCGGCATGATGATCAGACGGAAGGTCTGCATCGACGTCATGCCAAGCGAACGGCCGGAACGGGTCTGCGTATCAGGTATCGCTTTCAGCGCACCGCGGAAGTTTTCCGCGAGATAACCGGCATTGTTGAAGGCGATTCCGACCAGAAGCGCCGTATAGGGGCTGAGGTGAATGCCGAAATTACCAAGGCCGAAATGGGCCATGTAAATCTGGAACAGCGCCGGCGTGTTGCGGGCGACCTCCACCCAGACGGAGGCGAAAGCGCCGAGGATCCGGTTGCCGGAGAGCCGGAACAGCGTCAGCACAATGGCGAAGGTCAGACCGATCACCATCGACAGGATGGCGATCTGCAGCGTCACCACCGCACCGTCCAGAAGCTGCGGCAAAGCCTTCAGCGCCTGATTCCAGTGAAATGTATAGTTGAACATTAAGCGTCCCGCCTTTTCAGAAACGATCAACGGCGCGGTCATCTTGACCGCGCCGTTTACGAAAAGTCCTGATCAGCGATAAACGCCGTTGACGGTGAGCGAGGGAACTTCGCCGCCAACCCATTTTTCATAGAGTTCGGCGTAACGGCCGGTGCGAACCTGCTGGTTGATGAAGAGGTTCAGGTAGTTGATGAGGCCATATTCATCGCGGTTGGTGAAGAGCGCGACATAGTCGATGTCGTAAGGCGCCTTGCCGACCACCGAGATGCCGGCGAACTTGCCGCCCTTGACGTTGGACTGCGCAACCGTCGAGGTGGAAACGGTGGCGTCGATCTGGCCCTGGCTGAGCGCGAGGAACACGTCGGCCTGAGTCTGGTAAGGACGGAACTCGCCGGTTCCCCACTCCTTGACCGACTTTTCAAGCGCGATGGCTTCGAACGTACCGGCCGTTGCGCCGACCGTCTTGCCCTTCATGTCCTCGAAGGACTTGATGCCCGACTTGTCGTTGGCGGTGACAGCCATTTCGAAAGCGAAATAAGGCACCGTCATGCCAACCGTCTTGGCGCGCTCAAGCGTATCCGAAGTGGAGGCGACGCCGACATCGACGCGGCCGGACATCAGCGCGGGAATGCGCTCGGGGAAAGGCGTTTCGACGATTTCAGCCGTGACGCCGAGCGCCTTGGCGAGATCGTTGCAATAGTCGACATCGAAGCCGATGGGATTGTTGGCGTCATCACGCGCGCCCATGGGCGGGAAATCGAGCACGACAGCGCAACGCAGCGTGCCGGACGAAATGATGTCGTCAAGTTTGTCGGCCTTGGCCGGAGTAATAGCGAAAGTGGCGGCCAGCAGGCCGGCGACGATGACCGATTTTTTCATTCTTTATTTGCTCCCACAATTGGTCTGCCCTTGAAGGCGCGGTCACTATTTCCCCACGGGAGCGATAAATCAACATAAAAATACAAGGAGTATACAAAAAGAATTTTTTGCATGTGCGAACAATCGGGATTTTGTCAGGCAAGCTTTATGGAAAACGGTGCAGGAAAATGTGGAGCGATGCAGAAAGGCCCAACGCCCCTCATTCCTGTGCTTGTCACAGGAATCCAGTCGGCACGCGCCGGCGGAACGGGAAGAGTCTTTTCAGCCCAAAGACTTGGGCTGGCTGGATTCCTGTGGCAAGCACAGGAATGAGGGCGCGGGAAACGTCGTGGAAAACCGGGAGCTTTGCGCCTAGCGCTTTGATCTGCGCTCTCATAACACTTCACTGAAAAGACGAGTTGCAATAACATCACCTTTGTATACTTTATGTATTCAAAATGTGCGAGCCCGACATCGGAGGATTATGATGAGCGACACCACCACCTTGACCATTGGAGAGCTTTCGGCCCGGGTCGAAGCAATTTTTCGCAAGGCCGGTCTCAATGCCGTCCAGTCCGGAGCGATCGCACGCGTCATCACGGCCGGTGAGAGGGACGCCTGCAAATCCCATGGCATTTACCGCATCGAGGGTGCGCTCCGCACCGTCAAGGCGCGCAAGGTGAAGCCCGATGCAATCCCGGAAGTGGCCGAAGATGACGGCACGGCGATCGTGAAGGTCAACGCCAATGGCGGATTTGCCAACCCCGCTTTCGAGCTTGGCCTGCCTGTTCTGGTCGAGCGGGCAAAACGCTCCGGCATCGCAGCCCTCGTCATCAATGACTGCACGCATTTCTCGGCGCTCTGGCCGGAAGTCGAGGGCCTTACCTCGAATGGTCTTGCCGGGCTGGTGATGTGCCCGAGCTATTCCACCGTCGCGCCCACCGGCGGCGTCAAGCCGCTGCTCGGCACCAACCCCTTTGCCTTTGGCTGGCCGCGCAGGGACACTTCCCCTTACGTCTTCGACTTTGCGACATCGGTTGCGGCGCGCGGTGAAATAGAGTTGCATCGGCGCGCGGGAAAATCCCTGCCGGAAGGCTGGGCTCTGGATGCCGACGGCAAGCCGACGACCGACCCCGAGGCGGCCCTTGCCGGCTCCATGCTGCCCTTTGGCGGCCACAAGGGGTCGGCCATCGGCACGATGATCGAACTTCTCGCCGGCATCATGATCGGCGACCTGACCAGCCCCGAAGCGCTCGAATTTCTCGGCACCACCACGCTTGCCCCGACCCATGGTGAATTGATCATCGCCTTTTCGCCGGAAGCCTTTGCCAAGGGCCGCCCGGGCGATCCCTTTCAGCGGGCTGAAGTGCTGTTCGACGCTATCATCGGCCAGGGCGCCCGCCTGCCCTCCGGCCGCCGTTTTGCCGCCCGCGCCAAATCGGAAAATGAAGGCATTACGCTGACCGCTGCTGAAATGGGCAGCCTCGACCGGCTGCTTGAGAAGGGACTGGACGCGGTTTCCTGACCGTGTCGGAGAACAATATACATAATGCCCGCGGCCCGGTGCAGAGTTGACGGCGGAATCCGCAAACCTCTCCTCCGTCATCCTCGGGCTTGTCCCGAGGATCTGCAACGTATTGATTTTATTCACCGTGATTAGATCCTCGGCACAAGGCCGGGGATGACGCCGAGAGAATATCCACTCTTCATCACCAACTTCGTGGGGATTGTAGCCAGCAGAAAATTTAAACCGAACAGCCGTGGGACAAGTTCGGGGATGACGTCGAAGCCAAGAAACGCTCAAACCTCATAAATACAAAAAGGCCCGCATTTGCGGGCCTTTTGTTTTCACGTCAGCGACTGCTCAGGCCGCCTTGCAGGCCTGCACTGCGCCCGGAAGCTTGCTCCAGTCGGCGTACCAGCTGTTGAACAGCTTGAACTGCGCCTCGACATAACCGCGCTGGCTGTCCGTCAAGGCGTCGGTCTCGTTGAAGTGCAGCGTGTATTCCTTGTCGCCCTTCAGCACCATCATATGCTTGAAATAGAGAACCAGATCCGGGCCCTCATCGAAGGACGAGAGAACGGCGAGCGCCTGTTCCAGTTCCAGCGCGCGGGCACGGGCATCCGCATCACCCTTGGCGGCGGCCTGCGAAAGCTTGCAGAGGTGAATGACTTCCTTCGGCAGAACGTTGCCGATGCCGGTGATGGCGCCGGTTGCGCCGCAATTGACGAAGCCGTGGAAAACGGCGGTATCGACGCCGATCATCAGGGTCACGTCGTCATCGCGGCTGGTGATGTTCTCAGCGGCGTAACGCATATCCGCCGGGCCGCCGAATTCCTTGAAGCCGACGAGGTTCTTGTGTTCGGCGCGCAGCGCGAAGAAGAGATCGGCGCGGGTGGCGAAGCCGTAATAGGGGCTGTTGTAGATGACGGCCGGAATTTCAGGTGCGGCCGCGAGGATGGCCTTGAAGTGAGCCTTCTGGGCAGAGATGACCGAACCACGCGACAGGACGCGCGGAATGACCATCAGGCCCTTGGCGCCGACCTTCTGGGCGTGGGCGGCATGGGCAACGGCAGACGCCGTGTTGACCGCACCCGTGCCGACGATGACCGGAATGCCAGCCTTCACCAGGCGCTCGACGCCTTCCATACGCTGCTCATCCGTCAGGAGCGGCCAGTCGCCCATGGAGCCGCAATAGACCACCGCCGACATGCCATCGGCGATCAGTTCCTTGCCCTTGCGGACAAGCGCATCGAAATCAGGGGTGCGATCATCCTTACAAGGGGTCATCAAGGCGGGAATCACGCCGGAAAAAATGCTGGCCGTCATTACTAGCTCCTAAGGGACATGTTTTTCGGGAATGGACGCACGTCCGCGCCACCCTTTCGACAGGGACATTACTATCTTGTATTTTATTTGTCGACAAGAAATCGACAAGCTACAGATTTATTTCCAGCCGTTCGTTTCGCACCAGCAGTTTCTGCACCTGCCGCACGATCTGTTCGGCGTGCTCCCGCGCCAGCCTTTCGGAAAGAGCGATATCGCGAGCGGCAATCGCCGCGATCATCTCTTCATGATCATCGACGAAACGCTTGGGCAGACGATCATCATAGGACTGGTAATAAAGCCTGAGGATGCGCCGTCCCTCATCCAAAAGCCGCTTGAACAGGCTGGTGAAATAGGGATTGCGCCCGGCTTCAGCGATGGAGAGGTGAAGGGCGGCGTTGGTGGAAATCATCGCCAGCGCATCCTGCTCTTCGACCGCGATGGCGAATTCCGCATTATGGGCGCGGATTCCGGCCAGATCTTCCGGACGGTGATATTGCGCGGCAAGCTGGGTCGTGACCCGGTACATCAAGACCAGCGCATCGAAATAGGTGTGCATGTTGAGGAAATCGATATTCGACACCATGGTCGAACGGTTCGGCAACGTATCGATCAGCCCCTCGCCCGAAAGCCGCACCAGCGCCTCGCGGATGGGCGTGCGCGACATCTTGAACCGTTCGGCAAGCTGCACCTCATCGATGGGGCTGCCCGGAGGCAGAACCAGATCGAGAATCTCGTCGCGCAGCAGATCATAGACCATCTTCACGCCGGAGCCGCGCTTGCGCTCGGCAGAAGCAATTATATCCGTCATCATCAAATCCCTCTTGTCGACATAAAGAGTACTATTATATTTTTTCGCAATCAACGCCGCGCAGCGCCGTCGCCTCTTCGAATGGCGGAATAATTGTTCAAAAACAACAAAAAGCCGTCGCGAAAATTGCCCGCGACGGCTTTTGATCGTTCAGTTTGTGGCGTGGACGCTGTTTATACGGCATCGCCGACTAAAGAAGGCGATTTAACCAGGAAGCAAAGAGTAAGCCGCTTGTCTCTTCTCCCCGAGGGGGAGAAGTCCGCGGCAGCGGGATGAGGGGGCAAGGGTAGAGATATTCGGAGAGCTAGCCCCCTCATCCGACCCTTCGGGCCACCTTCTCCCCGGCGGGGAGAAGAAACGCCCAGCAATGTCCCGCCTCAAGCCAGCCTCAGTTGCGCAGGCCGGTGGCCACGACGGAAATCTTGAAAGCGCCGTCCAGCGTCGGGTCGAAGGAAGCGCCCATCACCACATCGGTCTCCTCGCTGACCGCCTCACGCACCAGCGTCATCGCTTCATCGATCTCGTAAAGCGTCAGGTCATTGCCGCCGGAAATGGAAACAAGCGCGCCGCGTGCTTCTTTCAGCGACGGCTCACCGAGCAGCGGATTGGCGATGGCAGCAGCAGCCGCTTCCGAAGCGCGTTTTTCGCCCTTGGCCTGCGCCGTGCCCATCAGCGCACGGCCGCCATTCTTCATGACATAGCGCACATCGGCGAAATCGAGATTGACGAGGCCTTCGCGCAGGATGAGATCAGTGATGCAGCGCACGCCAAGCGACAGGACCTTGTCGGCCGTCTTCAGCGCATTTTCGAAGGTGGTGCCGGCATCGGCGATGCGCAGCAGGTTCTGGTTGGGAATGACGATGACGGTATCGGCCGTGTTGAGCAGGTTGGCAAAGCCATATTCCGCAGCCCGCATGCGGCGCGCGCCCTCGAAGCTGAAGGGAAGCGTGACCACACCAACGGTGAGGATGTTCTTCGCCCGGCAGGCTTCCGCGATGACGGGAGCCGCACCCGTGCCGGTGCCGCCGCCCATGCCGGCGGTGATGAAGCACATGTCGTAACCGCTCAGGTGATCCATGATCTCGTCGAGGGAATCGATCGCCGCCTGACGACCGACCTCGGGATCGGCGCCCGCGCCAAGCCCGCCGGTCAGTTCGGAGCTGAGCTGCACGAGCCGCGGTGCATTGGTCTTCTTCAGCGCCTGCGCATCCGTATTGGCGGCGATGAAATCCACCCCGCCGATGCCCTCGGCAATCATGTTGTTGATCGCATTGCCGCCGCCGCCGCCGACGCCGACGACGGCGATATTTGGCGTGTTGCGGGCAATGGTGGCGCGCGGAGACTGGGTCATCGTGTTATTCTCTTTCTAAACTCATAGGGTCCGGCGCCGTTTTTTGACCGCGGCACGCGAATGATCGGCAAGCTCTCAGCGCTTCCTCCCCGAGAGGGAAAGAGGCTGTAACGCTTTGAATTCTCATGCCGGCCTATCGTCCCATAATGGCGAAAGACCGGCGTTCCAGGGGGCGAAAGATGCTTCACGGCGACGTTCTCCGACCCCTTCCCCGGATGAAAACCGAACCGAATCAACTGCTTCGCTTCCTAGAGGTGATAGCCGAAAAGGCACGCCGTTTACACTCCATTCACTATGTTTATCTCACTTTGGAACGAGTTACGCTGACAAGTGTTTGCTTGCCGACCACGCTGGAGCGGCGGGCGATAAAACGGAACCCGCCCTCCCCGCTCCAGGTTTAGTGGAAGCATCGGATGCCTGGAAAACCGCGCTGCACTTTCGGTCCGATGCTCTGAAGCACACAGAATGGAGACAGGCATATGTTGGCAGACGTCTTGCAGAACGAACCGGGTTTCCGCACGGAACAACCGCGTGTGCTGATCGTGGAAGACGAGTTCCTCATCGCCATGGATATAGAGGATTCCATTTTGCAGGCGGAAGAAGAGGCAGATGTCATCGGCATCGCCAACCGGCTGGAAGAAGCCGTGGCGCTTGGCAGCCGAGCTGATATTGCCTTCGTAGACGTCAATCTTGCCGATGGACAGACCGGCCCGGAAATCGGGCGGCGGCTTTCCGAAGACCATGGCGTGGTGGTGATCTTCATGACGGCGAACCCCGAAGTCGTCGTCAATCTCGGCATCGGCGCCGGCGTGATCGCCAAGCCCGTGCCGCAGGATGCCGTGGAGCAGTGCCTTGCTTATGCCCTTGCCAGACGCGCAGGCACCCATGCCATAACGCCCATCGGCATGATGGCTTTCGACTAAGATAATCCTAAAGATAAAGCGAAGTTTTCGAAAACAAAAAAGCCTGCCGCGGGAGGAGGTGCGGCAGGCTTTTTGAAAAGATGAACAGCGATATGGGAGGAGGAAAACCGCTGTCCCCGGGGCAATCCTTTGGGAGGAGGAGTAGGATCACCCGCATTACCGAAAGGATGTGGGAGGAGGTACATCCGTTTCGATGATTGGAAGATACCATTTTTCTGCGCGTTTGACAGGCACAAGGTTGCAGCACAGATATGCGCTTGGCGCATGGCGATATTCATCGTCGAAAATTCCCGGCGATTGGCTCGCTTCAGTCGTCCTCGGGAGTGGAATGACATCGCTTTACACATAGTCAACGTCATCCTCGGGCTTGACCTGAGGATCCCCACCCGTGGAAAGCAATGGACCCCCGGGTCAAGCCCGAGGATGACGCAGGAGAGGTGTCCAAAACAAAAACGCCCGCAAAGCGGGCGTTTGGGCATTCAATAGCGGCAATATCGTTATGATTACTTGCCGACGGCGGCGCGGGCGACGCTGGTGATCTGGCTGCGATCGATACCGAGATCGTGCAGTTCACGGCTGCTCATACGGCCGAGTTCGTTGATGGTCTGACGATATTTGCGCCAATTGTTGAAGCTGCGTGCTACGTTCATGACATTACCCTTTCTGAGGTTTAGGTGACGTCAGTAACGTTTTCGTCCCGGCGTCCTTTGATGTCCTCTATATGCGCTTTTCGATGACGCATTAACAGGCAGAATAAGGCAATCCACCCATGCACTACACGCACGGGTTCCCCATGAGGGTTTGCGGCGAAAAAGAAACGTGACTGAAATTCAGACATTTCACCGGGCGTTGGACCATCCCTGCCGCTCAGAACTTGTAGCGGACGCCGAAGACGTTGGCGTTTGTGGCGCCTTTCATATTGCCCAATGTTTTGCCACCGCCGGAACGGTGGTGAAGACGCCAGAAGAATTCCGTCGAGGAATCCTCGCTGAAGGACACGTTGATTTCCGGACCCAGATAAAACAGGACATTGGCATTGCCGTCGTCCTTGATTTCCTGTTCGCGCTCGCGGCCCCGCTGCGCATCCGTGACAAGGCTGAGGCCGGCGGTAAAGCTTGGCGTGATGAACAGCCGCTCTCCGAGCCTGATCTGCTCGTAACGCGCAACGGGACCCGCCCAGACTTCACCCGTAAAGCCCTTGCCAAATCTGGCAGCGACGCCGATTTCGCCGCCGAGTTTCACGTTGCCGATATGGTAGGGATAAAACTGGTAGCCGCCGCCCAGAATGGCGTTGCGCTCATATTCCACCGGAAAGAGAGCTGCACTTTTCAGCATGTCTTCTTTCGTCATGGCGCCGCCAAAACCGAATATCGCTTCGCTCGTCTCCGACGTCATATCTTCCGACGCGAGGGATGGTGTTGCCGCCAGAGCGATCATGGCTGCCAGTGAAAGACGTGCCGCAATATTCATTTTGCTACTCCTGAACAAAGCCCGCTTACCCAGCCGTCCTCATAGGCATATTCACGGAAGGCGAACATACCGTTACCGAACACAATTAATTCAACTTGCGCGGAAATGGGCAGAACAAGCGGAAAATCCGGCTGTTGTCAGCGCAGGAACCGCCTGAAACGGCGAAGCGCAAAAACGAAGAGCGCGGAGCCGATGGCCAGCAGCGCCAGCAATTGCGGCCAGACCACATCCAGCCCCGCCCCTCTGAAAAGCACCGATTGCGCCAGAATGACAAAATGGGTGTTTGGCGCAAGAAGCATGATGTACTGGATGATATCAGGCATGCTTTCACGCGGCGTCATGGCACCCGAGAGCACCTGCAGCGGCAGCAGGAACAGGATCAGCAACATGCCGAATTGCGGCATGGAACCGGCGACGGTCGCGAGGAATATGCCCATCGAGGTCATGGCGAAGAGTTGCAATGCCGTTCCGAGCAGGAAAAGCGAAAGCGAGCCTTCGATCGGAATGGCGAGCAGCCCCCTGACGACCACGAACAGGGAAAATGCCGAGGCCACCAGCACGACGAGGCCCATGGACCAGACCTTGCTGAGCATGATTTCCAGCGGCGTGACCGGCATGACCAGCAGATGCTCGACCGTGCCGTGCTCCCGCTCGCGAATGAGCGCCGCCCCCGTCAGCACGATCGACAGCATGGTGATGGCGGTGATGATATTGTTGATCGAGCCGAACCAGGACTTGTCCAGCTCCGGGTTGAAACGGGAGCGCAGGGTGAGGTCCACCGGCACCGCAGTCGCACCGCGAGAGCGGTTGACATATTCCTGAACTTCGCTGGTCACGATGCTCTGCACATAACCGCCGCCGCTGAAGGCCTGGCTCATGCGGGTGGCGTCGATATTGAGCTGGATGGCCGGTTTTTGGCCCGCCATCAGCCGGCGCTGGAAATCCGGCGGGATGTTGAGCGCGAAAGTATCGAGGCCCGCATCCATGCGCTTGTCCATTTCCGCGATGGAAATCTGCTTCGGCGATGCGAAATAGGGTGGATAAAACGCCGTGCTGATGCGGCCGGAAAGCGGTGACTGATCCTCATCGACAATGGCGATGGCGGCATTGTTCAGCGTTTCCGGCAGCGCGCTGGAGCCGGTGTAGATCTGCAGCGTGAAAGCGTAGACAATCAGGAGCAGCAGCATGCCGTCACGCGCAAGGCCACGCAGTTCCTTGATGCCTAGCTGGAAGATGTTGGACGAAAACAGCCTCATGACGCCTGTTTCCTCAAAAGTGCGGCACCGGCAATAAGCAGCAGCGGAATGGCGATGATGAGCGGCAGGAACGAGCCGGAAAGCCCGGCGAAATCAAGCCCCTTCGAAAAGGTCCCGCGCGAAATGGTCATGAAATAGGTGGCCGGATAGATGTTACCGATAAAGGCGCCGGCGCCCTGCAGCGAGGAGACGGGATCGATCATGCCCGAATATTGCGTGGCCGGAATGAGCGTCAGCAGGGCCGTGCCGAAAATCGCTGCGATCTGGCTCTTCATGAAAGATGACATGAGAAGGCCGATGGAGGTGGCGATGATGACGTAGAGCAGCGCTCCCGCCGCATAGGCGAGATAACTTCCGGTGAAAGGCACCTGGAAGACGAAGACCGCAAATGCCGTCAGAAGCAGGAAGTTGAGCATGCCGAGGGCGACATAGGGAAGCTGCTTGCCGATCAGGAATTCCAGCCGCGTGGTCGGCGTCACATAAAGATTGACGATGGAGCCAAGCTCCTTTTCCCTGACGACGCTGAGCGCCGCCAGCATGGCGGGAATAAGCATGAGCAGCAGCGGAATGACCGCCGGCACCATGGCGACGAGGCTCTTGACGTCGGGGTTGTAACGATAGCGCGTCTCGATGCTGAAGCTGTTCTGCGTGGCGGCGCTGCCGTAAATCTCGGCGGCCTTTCGCGCAAGCCATGTCTGGTGCATACCCTGCACGTAACCGCGCACCGTCTCGGCGCGCTGCGGCATGGCGCCGTCGATCCAGGCGCCCACCTCCACCGTCTTGCCGCGCAAGACATCCCGGCCAAAGCCGGGGGGAATTTCAATGGCAAGGCTGAGTTCCCCATCACGCATGCGCCGATCCATATCGGCATAGTCGCGGATCGGTTCCTTTTCGATGAAATAACGGGAGCCGGCAATATCGAGCGCGTAGTCACGGCTGATGGTGGAATCGTCACGGTCCAGTACCGCGAAAGTCAGGTCCTCAACATCGAGATTGATGCCGTATCCGATGACAAACATCAGGATGACGCTGCCGAGCACCGCCAGCGTGCCGCGAATGGGATCACGCTGCAATTCCAGCGCCTCACGGCGGGTATAGCTGAACATGCGCCTGAAATCGAAAAACCTCTTGCGGACGGGGGCGGCATGTTGTGTCGTGGGCACCTCAGCTGCCGGAGCGGACGGTGCCACAGGTTCCGCCTTTTTCACACCCGAGGCATCCTCGAGATAGGCGACAAAAGCTTCTTCAAGCGTTGCGGCATTGCGGCTCTTGGTAATCGCGTCAGGCGTATCGCTGATCAGCACCTTGCCGGCATGCATCAGCGAAATACGGTCGCAGCGCTCCGCCTCGTTCATGAAATGGGTGGAGATGAAGATGGTGACATTGTCGTTGCGCGAGAGATCGGCAAGGATTTGCCAGAACCCGTCGCGCGCCACCGGGTCGACACCGGAGGTCGGCTCATCGAGGATGAGAATGTCAGGCGAATGGATCATCGCCACCGCCAGCGACAGCCTCTGCCGGATGCCGAGCGGCAGGTCGTCCGGCAGGGTTTCCATGACCGCGCCGAGATCGAATCGCTCCGCCATTTCGGCGATACGCGGCTGAATGGTGTCTTCCGGCAGCTTGAACAGGCGGGCGTGAAGATCGAGGTTCTGCCGCACCGTCAGTTCTGAATAAAGCGAGAAGGCCTGGCTCATGTAACCGACGCGGTGGCGGATCGCCATGTCGCTCGCATCCACCTTGTGCCCGAAGAGCTTGGCCTCGCCTTCGCTGGCCGCCAGAAGCCCGGTCAGCATCTTCATGGTGGTGGATTTTCCGCAGCCGTTCGAACCGAGAAAGCCGAAAATCTCGCCGCGCGGAATCTTGAAGCTGACATTGTCGACGGCGGTGAAATCACCGAAGCGCATGCTGAGATGCGACGCCTCGATGGCGTAATCGCCCTCACCCGTCACCTTGCGCGGCACGATATGGACCTCGTGGTAACCCTTGCGCTTTTCTTCGGGAAGAAGCGCGATGAAGGCTGCATCGAGATTGGGTGCCGAAGTGCGCTCGAGAAGTTCGGCGGGCGAACCGGTTGCCAGTATTTTGCCGCCATCCATGGCGACCAGCCAGTCGAAACCGGCGGCCTCTTCCATATAGGCCGTGGCGACGATGACGCTCATGCCCGGACGCCCGGCCCGGATGGAATCGATCAATTCCCAGAACTGCCGGCGCGACAGCGGGTCAACGCCTGTGGTCGGCTCATCAAGGATAAGCAGGTCGGGATCGTGGATAAGCGCGCAGCAGAGCCCCAGCTTCTGCTTCATGCCGCCGGAAAGTTTCATCGCGGGGCGATCGGCGAATGGTTCGAGGCCGGTGCTCTCCAGCAATTCGGCAATGCGCGCCTGCCGCTCCCTGCTGCCCTGTCCGAACAGCCTGCCGAAAAAGTCGATATTCTCGAAGACGGACAGGGTGGGGTAAAGGTTCTTGCCAAGACCCTGCGGCATATAGGCGATACGCGGGCAGGTATCCTCACGGTGGCGCGGATCGGACATGTCGCCGCCCAGAACCTCCACCTTGCCCTTCTGGATGGCCCGCGCGCCGGAGACGAGCGACAACAGGCTCGACTTGCCGACGCCGTCAGGCCCGATAAGCCCTATCATCCGTCCTGCGGGAATCTCGACCGATATGTCGGCCAGCGCGACGGTGCTTCCGAAGGTCAGCCGCACATCGGTCAATCGCGCGACCGGTGCATGCCTGTCATTCGTTGCGGGAGGCGCGACCATGGTGGCCACCGTCACTTGACGAGATTGCGTTCGAGGTTTTCCGGCCAGGCGGCCTGCGGATCAAGCCGGACATAGGCCATGCCGGGCAGTCCGGTTTTGACATATTGGATATATTTCTGCAGCAGTTCCTGCGGGATTTGCGCCCGCACCCGGAAGGTGAGCTTCTGACGTTCCTCCTCGGTTTCAACCGTCTTCGGCGTGAACTGCGCGACATCTGCGACGAAGGAAACTTTCGCCGGGATGGTGTATTGCGGTGCCGCATCCAGTATCAGGCGCACATCGGAGCCCATGGACGTGCGGCCAGCCTCTGCCGTCGGCAGGAAGAAGGTCATGTAGACGTCTCCGAGATCGACGAGGTTGAGAACTCGTCCACCGGCGGACAGCACCTCTCCCGGCTGGGCGATCCTATATTGCACGCGGCCGTCGCGGGGCGATTTCAGCGTCGCATCGGCTATGTCAGTCTCAATGCTTTCAATATCGGCCTGCGCCGCATCGACAGCCGCCTCGGCATCAATGATCTGCGCTTTGGCCGCGTTGATTGCCGCATCGGAGGCGGCAAGCGAGGCCTGCGCGGAGGCGAGTGTGGCGCGGGCGGACAGCTCGGCGGCTTCACCGTCGTCGACGATCTGCTGCGAAACGGCATTGCCCGTCAGCAGCTGCTTCGAGCGCGCATAGGTCTTGGAGGCGGAATCAAGCTGGGCCTTGCGCTGTTCCACGATCGCCAGCGCCGAGGTCTTCTCCGCCTCCCGCTGGGCGACAAGGCTGTTGGCCGTATCGATTGCTATTTTCGCACGGCGAAACTGTGCTTCCGCCTGACGCTTCCGCGCTTCCAGCTGGGCGGTGTCCATCTGCGCCAGCACCTGCCCGGCCTTCACGAAATCGCCTTCGCGCACCATGATGTCCTGAAGGCGACCGGCGGTCTTGGTGGAAATGTCGATCTCGACCGCCTCGATCCGACCGTTGCTGGACGCGAAACCGGAAGGCAGCCCCTCCCCCTTCAGCTTCGACCAGGCAAAGTAAGCGGCAACGGCAACAGCCAGAACCACCAGACCAATGAGCAAGCCTTTTTTAGACATCCGTCTTCCCCATGAACCCTTCAGGTTTCAACCGTAATACGCAAAAACCGAAGAAGCCAGCCACCATCGCGTTTAGAATTCGCACCCGACATTTCTTCTGTTTGAGGAAATGGTCCGGGTCATGCAGCTGTTTAAGTGAGGGTGCGCTTCGTGGCTTTGACACAAGTCAAGTGCATGAGAGTTTTCGGGCAGCGATTGGAAACGCCATGGGAACCCAGCACCGAAAGTGATGGACAGCATGACAATCCCTCCGTCATGCTCGGGCCTGTCCCGAGCATCTGCTACCCATCAATTTTCGCTACGTGGTTGGATCCTCGGGACGAGCCCGAGGATGACGTCGAATATGGAAAGAGGCGTGTCGGTGAACGGCCGCAGACGAAACCCCGCGACTTCCAATTTACCGCCCCCCCATTTCACACCGCCCGCGCCCGCTTCACCTCCACCTGCGTCCATTCCGGCAGCCAGTCGCGATGGGCCAGCAGCAGATCGTCCACCAGCGACCATATCTGGTCGAGGTCGAGTTCGGCTGCGGTATGCGGGTCCATCATCGCGGCATGGAAGATATGCTCGCGATTTTCGCTCATCAGCGCCCGAACCGTCAGTTCCTGCACATTGATGTTGGTGCGCATCAGCGCTGTCAGTTGCGGCGGCAATTCGCCGATGAAGGTCGGCTGTATGCCGTTATGATCGACCAGGCAGGGCACTTCCGCCGCGCAATCTGATGGCAGCGAGGTGATGCAGCCATTGTTACGCTGGTTGCCGTAGATGACAGAAGGCTCGCCGGTCCAGACCGAGTTGATGATGGAGGAAGCATATTCCTTCGATTGTTTGACCTCGATCTTCTCGGCCGAACGATAGGCCGCCGCCTGCCCTTTCCAGCGCTCGATCTGCTCGATGCAGCGCTTCGGATATTCATCAAGCGGGATGCCGAATTTCTCGATCAGGTCTTCGCGTCCTTCCTTGATGAAATAGGGCGTATATTCGGCAAAATGCTCGGAACTTTCGGTAACGAAATAACCGAGCCGCGTCAGCATCTCGTAACGCACCTTGTTGGGGCAGCGCGGGTTCCAGCCGGGCTTTGGCGCACGGCCTTCGCGATAGGCGCGCACGAGATCGGGATAAAGGCTCCTGTAGCTGCCATCCGGCTGGCGATGTTCGAATTCGAGGAAAAACGCCATGTGATTGATGCCGGCCGAACGGTAACGGATTTCCTCGTATGGGATATCGAGATCATGGGCGAGTTCCATGGCCGTGCCCTGAACCGAATGGCAAAGACCCACCTGCCGGATCGTCGGGTACTTCTCGGCAATCGCCCAGGTATTGATCGCCATGGGATTCACATATTGCAGCATGATCGCGTTCGGGCAGACGGCCAGCATGTCGTCGCAGATCTTCCACAGATGCGGCACGGTGCGAAGACCGCGCATGATGCCGCCGACGCCGAGCGTATCGGCAATGGTCTGGCGCAGGCCATATTTGCGCGGCACCTCGAAATCGGTGACCGTGCAGGGCTCGTACCCGCCGATCTGGAAAGCGACGACGACGAAATCCGCGCCGGCAAGCGCCTTTTTCTGGTCTGTATAGGTCTCGGCCTTCGCCTTTGCCCCCAGCGTCGAAATCAGCTTGTTGACGACGATGGCGCTTTCTTCCAGCCTTTCGCGGTTGATATCCATGAGTGCGATGGTGGCGCCCGAAAGGGCCGGACGCTGCAGCACGTCGCCGACGATGTTCTTCATGAACACCGTGGAGCCTGCGCCGATAAATGTGATCTTGGGATCTCTTGCCATGTCTACCTCCGGCATTGGAATTCAAGCGATTTCGAAGGCGGCCCGTACAAGCCGCTGAGTATATTCTGTTTTTGGGTTTGTCAGCACATCCTCGACAGGACCTTGCTCAACGATCTGCCCGCGCTGCATGACGATGACGCGGTGGCAGAGCGCGCGGACCACTTTCAGATCGTGCGAGATGAACAGATAGCTTAAGCCCCGCTCATCCTGCAGCTTACGCAGCAGATCGATGATCTGCGCCTGCACGGAAAGATCGAGCGCCGAGGTCGGCTCATCGAGCAGGATGAATTCCGGCTCCAGCGCCACGGCGCGCGCAATGGCGATGCGCTGGCGCTGGCCGCCTGAGAACTCATGCGGGAAACGTGAGAGGATGTTGCCGGGCATGCCGGCCGCCTCCAGCGCATCACGCACCCGGTCCAGCCGTTCTGCCTTGGTCCGGCCAAGGCCGTTAATGATCAGCCCTTCCTCGATGATCTGGCCGATTGTCATGCGCGGATTGAGCGACGCGAAGGGGTCCTGAAACACGATCTGCATGCGCGAACGCAGGGGCCGCATCTCAGCGCGGGAGCGGCCGTCGACCCTCTCCCCATCAAAGATCACCTCGCCGCCCACCGGTTCGTTCAGCCGCAGCAGGGATTGGCCGAAGGTCGTCTTGCCGGAACCGGATTCGCCGACGAGGCCCAGAGTCTCGTGCCTGTTGAGGGTGAGCCCCAGGCTGTCGACGGCGATCAGTTCCTTCAGTTCCGGTTTGAACAGTCCGCCATAACGCATCATGAAGGAGACACGCACGCCGCTTGCCGTGAGCAGCACGCCGGAATTCTCCGGCAGCGGCTTTGCCGTTCCCTGCAGTTCGGAAGCGAGCAGCCTTTTCGTGTAGGGGTGCTGCGGTGCTGCAAACAGCTGTTCGGTGGTGTTATGTTCGCGCATCTCGCCATGCTGCATGACGTAAACGTAATCGGAAAACTGCTTCACGATCGTCAGGTCATGGGTAATGAGCACCACGGCCATGCCGCGTTTTTTCTGCAGATCGCGGATAAGGTTGAGAATCTGCGCCTGCACCGTAACATCGAGCGCGGTGGTGGGTTCATCAGCAATCAGCACATCCGGATCATTGGAGAGCGCCATGGCGATCATCACACGCTGCCGCTGGCCGCCGGAAAGCTGGTGCGGATATTGTTTCAGCCGCGCTTCCGGTTCCGGTATCTGGACCTGCCGCAGAAGATCGAGCGCCCTTGCCTCCGCTTCCTTGCGGCTGAGTTTTGAGTGCACCCGGATCGCCTCGACGATCTGACTGCCGATCGTATAGATCGGGTTCAATGAACTCATCGGCTCCTGAAAGATCATTGAAATGCGATTGCCACGTAGCGCCCGGCGCTGGCGTGATGAGAATTTCAGGATGTCCTCGCCGTTGAAGCGCACCACCGCCGATTTCGAAATCGTCGCCCGTTTTGTCAGAAGGCCCATGACGGTGCGGGCAGTGACGGATTTCCCCGACCCTGACTCACCCACGATTGCGATCGTCTCGCCGCGATAGAGCTGGAAGGAAATATCTTTCACCGCCTCCACCGTTCCGTGCTCCACCTTGAAGGTCACGGCAATGTTGCGGGCATCGATAATGGCGTTGTCCTTGCGGTCATCGGCATCGAGGCGGATGGCGGGGGCGTAGGCGTTGTTCTGGGCAGCTACCATGTCACGCTCCTCTCAATAGGGATCGACGGCGTCACGCAGGCCGTCGCCCAGCGCGTTGAAGGCAAAGACGGTGACCAGCACGAACCCGACCGGCGCGAGGATCCACGGATAGGAACCGATGACGGAATAGGTCGCGGTATCCTGCAGCATCAGCCCCCAGGAGATGAGCGGCGGTTTCACCGCAAAACCGAGGAAACCGAGGAAGGATTCGAGCAGCACGACGCTCGGAATATGCAGGGTGACGGCGACGATCACGTGGCTCATCACATTCGGCAGAATGTGCTGGAAAATGATGCGCCGGTCGGTGGCCCCGACGGCAATCGCCGCCCGGACATAATCAATACGCGCCAGCGCCAGCGTCTTGCCGCGCACCTCGCGTGACATCTGCGCCCAGCCGAGCGCCGACATGACGCCAACCACGAAGACGAGGAAAACGGTGGTCGGTGCGGTGACGGGAATGAGCGATGTCAACGCGAGATAAAGCGGCAATTGCGGAAAGGCGAGCACCACCTCAACAAAACGCTGCACCCAGGCATCCAGCGGCCCGCCGAAATAACCTGATATCAAGCCGACACTGGTGCCGATGACGGTGACGATGGCGACGACGCTAAGCGCAATCGCGAGCGAGATGCGCGAACCGTATATGGCGCGCGACAGCACATCGCGCCCGAACTTGTCGGTTCCGAGAAAATGCACCGGCTGGCCGTCGGTCGAGCCGAAGAAGTGGCGGCTCATCGGGATGAGGCCCAAAAGCCTGTATTCCGCGCCTTTGACGAAGAAGCCGAGATAGACGGGATTGTCGTAGTCCGGTCCGACGATAGGCTGGAACGTCACCGGATCGAGTTCTTCGGTCTCGGCAGTCGCATAAACCCGGGGGAAAGGGCTGATATTGCCATCCTTGTCAGAAAAACGCACCACCTGCGGCGGCGAGAAGCTGGCATTGGTTTCCAGCGGGTTCATCGGCGCGAAGAAATCGGCGAAAATTGCGATCAGGATCAAGAGCACGACCAGCACCAGCCCCAGCATGCCGGTGAAGGACCGCCTCAGACGCCGCCATACCAGGGCGAGATAGGACTCGTTGCCCTGCGTGCCGCGTTCGGGCTTGGGGGTGGCGGTGGTTTCGGTCTTCATGTTGTCAACGGCCACCATCTCAAGCCCTCCCGAATTCGCGAACGCGCGGGTCGAGCATGGCGAGCAGCATGTCGGCGATGATGTTGCCGACGATCAGCGTGGCGGCGAGCACCATCATGAAGGTCGCGGTGACGTAGACATCCCCCACCGCCATGGAGCCGACAATGGCCGGACCGACGGTCGGCAGCGCGAAGATGATGGCGGTCTCGATTTCGCCGCTCAGCATATAGGGCAGCACAACGCCCTGGTACATGACGAGCGGGTGCACCGCATTCGGCACGGCATGGCGCATGATGACCGCGCCTTCCGAAAGGCCCTTCGCGCGCGCCGTTTCCACATATTGCGCATTCAGCGTATCGAGCAGATTGCCGCGCATCACCCGCATGTTGTAGGCGAGGCCGCCGAAGACGGCGATGGCGACGACTGGCCAGACATGGCTGACCAGATCGACAAACTTGCCCCACGACCACGGCGCACCGCCATATTGCGGCGAGAAGAAGCTGCCGATCTCAGACACATCGAAATGAAACACCATGAGATAGACAAGGATCAGCGCCATCAGGAAACGCGGTATCGTCATGCCGAGAAAGGCGATGGTGGAGAGCAGGTTGTCGACCCAGGAATATTGCCGTGTAGCGGCCCAGATTCCGAAGGCGATGCCGAGAACAGATGCAAAGATGTGGCAGACCAGCGCCAGCGCAATGGTGCGCGGCAGGCGTTCGCCAACCACATCGGCGACCGGCTTGTTGTAATAGAAACTGTAACCGAAATCGCCGCGGGTGATGATGCCGCCGATCCAGTTGAAATATTGAATGACAAGCGGCTTATCGAGGCCGTGTTCGATACGGTACGCCTGCGCCTGCGCTTCCGCCTGCTCGAAGGACGCTCCACCCTGGTTCATCAGCTGTGAGCGGATGTAGTCTGCATAATCTCCGGGCGGCGCCTGGATGATGGCGAAAGTCACCACGCTCAGGATCAGCAGCACCGGAATGGCGGAGCCTATGCGTATCGTCAGGAATCTCAGCATCGAACGGTCTTCCTCCGTTTGGGCGGGCCGTGATGGACAGCGGTCCGCCGGGTGCCTCCGGCCGCGCTTCACGCGCGACCGGTACCGGGTGTTCTCCGGGAGGAGTTCTTCAAGGTATGCGCATTTCCGGACGGAAAACCGGGGTCCAGTTTTCCTGGAAATGCTTTAGTTAATCGGCCCGCCCTCGCCCGGCTTGCCGGGAAGCTGCTGCGGGAAGAGTTCGTATTTGCCCTGCTTGTCGGCTGCGACCCACAGGCGTTCACGGATGATGGAATCTTCGGCCCAGTTGAACATGAAGATCGGCGTACCCTGCGGCACGTTGGAGAACCGCTTGTTGACGATGAGCGCACCGGGATATTCGGTGAGGCCAATCGTATAGAGGTTCTGCGTATAGACCTTCTGATATTGCTTCATCAGTTCCGCCCGCTCGGCATTGTCCTGCGAGGAAATGAACTTGCGGACCAGATCGGCCATCTCTTTCTCGAACGGCATCAGATCCAGCTCCTTGCCCTCGGGCGAGCGGTGGTTCCAGCTTGTGCGGGGGCCGACGGGTGCCAGCTGCTCGGTATTCTGCACCACGGAGGAAAGCTCGGTGGAATTGCGGCGCACCAGCCAGTCGAACTGCCCGCCATAATGGGCGGCATCGCGCTGGTTGGAATCGAGGCTGTTGATGACGACGCGCAGGCCGAGTTTCGCCATCTGGCCAACGAGACCTTCCGCAAGGCTCTTGTCCGTCGCGTAGCCGTTATTGACGAGAAGGGTGATCTCGACATTGCGGCCGCCGAGCGTTTCCTTGGGGAAATTCAGGAACCCATCGCCATCGGTGTCCTTCAGGCCGATTGAGGCGAGCGAGGCCTTGGCGGCTTCGAGGTTGAAGGGGTAATAGACCGTGGAGGCGCGATCATAGAAGCTGGTGCCAGACGAAATGCCGCCCGGATAGATCGCCGTGAAAGGCCCCTTCACCAGCGAGTCGCCGATCGCCTTTCGATCGAGAGCGGAAGTGACCGCCTGGCGAAATACCTCATTGCGGTTCAGCTCACGGATGGCCTGTCCGCGCTCATCCGGATTGCCCCAGCCATTGGCGGAAAAGTTCATCTGCAGATTATAGCCGATGAGGCGCGGCCCAAAGGCAAGGCGGGCCGGCGCATTGGGATCTGCGGCGCGTTTCAGCGAGGCAACGAAATTCTCCGGCTGTTCGAGGTTTGAGAAATCGCCAGAGCCCGCAACGGCCTGCACATCGCGGTCCGCCCAGGTAGAAAGCTTGTAGTGGACCTCGTTGAGATAGGGCAGCTGCTGGCCCTTTTCATCGACCTTCCAGTAATAGGGGTTGCGCCGCAGCACGATGAGATCGTCCGGCCGGTAGGACACAGGCACCCATGCGCCCATGACCGGCATGTTCATATACTCAGGCGGGAAAGCGTTCTTGAACTGGTTATAGGTGTTCTTGGAATATTTCGGATGCTGGGGTTTCAGAATATGCGACGGCCCGGGGCAGAAGCTCGGATATGCCATGGTGTAGAGATATTGCTTGGGAAAGGCAGCCTTGAAGGTCCATTCGACGGTGTAATCATCGACCTTCTTCAGCGTCGTTCCCTCACCGAAAGCCTCCGGCGAGGCGCCGCCGCCAAGCGGTGAAACATTAGGGTCGATGACGGCATCTTCCCAATAGAATATCACATCATCGGCGTTGAAGGGTTCACCGTCCGACCACTTGGCCCCCTTGACGAGATGCATCGTCAGCTTGTGGCCGTCTTCGGACCATTCCCAGCTTTTCGCCAGATTGGGCAGCGGCTCGGTATCCTTGGCATCCACCTGGAAAAGCGGCGCGGTACGCGTCAGGCATTCGGAAAGGGCGATATCGATGCCGCCCCAGCCCTGGCTCTGGCCGGCAATATAGTTCCAGCCCTCCGGCCGGCCGCCGACCACATGGCGCATGGTATCGCCATAAACGCCCATGCCATCTGGCATGTTGCCGGTCTTGTAGACCAGCGGTTCTTCCGGCAGGCGTTCCTTCAGCGGCGGCAGCTTGCCGGTCTTTTCGAATTTCTCGCTGACCCAGTCCGGCTCGCTGTAATCAGGCAGCGCCTTGAATTCGAGGATCGAGTCGCGCACCACGTAATTGATCTTGCCTTCGGCCGGAAATTGCGGCGGCTCGGGCGGCGTGGTGGTCTCGAAGGCATTCGCATTGAGTGCGATCATCGAAACACTGAGCCCCAGTGCCGAGATGATACCGATCCTGCGTTGAAGTAACATCGTCATTCCTCCCAAATGGCAGCTCTTCGACCGCCCACCCTCTGTGATCGTTCCGGTCGTGGCGGCGGACTCCCTTCCGCCGCCAGACCTGTTCCCATGTCTTTTCCTCAAACAGCCTTTTTCAGCGCCGATTTCTCGGCGCGCAATTCCTCGATGGAACGCACGTTGCGGCGTGCGGCGCCGGCCCAGTCGCGGGTCTTGACGCTCGATGTCGCAAGCCGCTCCTTCGCCGCCGGTACGGCATCGGCATATTGCGGCAGCCAGCGCGCTTGCGCGACAACCATCTCGTCCACCATCTGCCAGACCTCCTCCGGCGTGGCGACGGCGCCGACCAGCGGGTCATGCAGCACAGCGAGCTTCAAAAGATCGATATCGCCGCTCACCGCCGCATGGACAGACATGCGCTGCACATTGATGGAGGCCATGCACGTGGCTGCACAGGCTTCCGGCAGCGTTACGCCAGAGACCATGTTGATGCCGAAACGGTCGACAAAGCCGGGCGATTCGATGATGGCATCCGCCGGCAGATTGCTGATGACGCCATTGTTCTTGACGTTGAAATGACCGCGATAGACCCGTCCCGTCTCCAGCGCTTCCAGAATATGGCTTGCGTGTTCGTTGGAGCGCTTGGCCGGATCGATCGGCTTGGCGGCTGAGGCGAGGAACTGCGGAAACTCCGTTTCGAACCAGTTGCGCGTCTCGGTGGAGTGACGCAGATAACCGCCGGTTTCGCCGTGAATCCAGTCGGACATGTCGATCCAGCGGGAGATTTCATCCGGGCGCTTGCGATACCACGGCAGATATTCGGAGAGATGGCCGTTGCTTTCGGTCGAATAGACGCCGAAACGCTTCAGCACATCGATGCGCAGCTTCTCCTGCTGCGAAAAGACCGGATGCGCCTCGAAGGCCGCGACCAGCTCATCCTTGCCGATCTTGCGGCCGTTAAGCCTCAGATCGATGAACCATGTCTGGTGGTTGATACCAGAGCAGATGTAATCGAGTTCGGAGGGGGAATTCGCGCCGAGGATTTCGGCGATCTGTTCCGCGCCATGCTGTACGCCGTGGCAGAGACCGACGGTATCCACCTTGCCATATTCGATGGCCGCCCAGGTATTCATGGCCATGGGGTTGGCGTAGTTCAGGAATTTCGCACCCGGTGCTGCGACTTCGCGTATATCCTTGCAGAAATCGAGAATGACCGGAATGTTGCGCTGACCATAGAGAATGCCGCCGGCGCAGATGGTATCGCCCACACACTGGTCGATGCCGTATTTCAGCGGAATGCGGATGTCGTCGGCATAGGCTTCGAGCCCACCGACCCGCACGCAGCTGATGATATATTTCGCGCCCTCCAGCGCCCGGCGGCGGTCCGTATGCGCGGTCACCTTTACGCGAAAACCATTGGCCTCAACCACCTTGTCGAGGATCGCCCTGATCATATCCAGATTGTGCTGGCTGATATCCGTCAGCGCGACTTCGATGTCGCGAAACTCCGGCACGCACAGGAGATCGGTGAACAGTTTTTTCGTGAAACCGACGCTGCCTGCGCCAATAATAGCGATTTTGAAACTCATAACGCCACCTCTGTTGCAAATCGAACGGGTGAAACGGGCCGAAGGATCATGAAATGGCGCTGCAGGAAAATACCCGTGAGAATCCCGGAAAACCGGCCTTCCTCCCAAATTTTTCAGCAACAATATCCCGCTGGCTGTCTCCTCGGATCGGGATTATGCGTATAAAGTTCGATAGAACCAGAGAAGGATTATGCTTTCATGGGTAATTTTGTGCTGCAGGATTTGATCGATCAGGGGCCCTGCATGCGAACCGTCTCGCTGCCGCGCGGCCGCCAGACGCTGCACACCATGCCGACCAGCAGCGGTTATGAAATCCGCCGCAGCGGCAATTACGACTGGGACGGGCGCAAACGCGGCCAGACGCCTTTTACCGTGCTGCAATATTGCATCGCCGGACAGGGCAACCTCCGTTACGAAAACCGCCACTATGTGGTGAGGCCGGGCGAAACCCTGCTGCTGCTCATTCCCCACAATCACCGCTACTGGCTGGAAGAGGGCAAGGAATGGGAATTCTTCTGGATTTCCATGAATGGCGAGGAAGCTTTGCGCATTCACCGCAATATCCTCTCTGTCACCGGCCCCGTCTTCAAACTCAAGTCCGAGACGGTGGACCAGCTCGCCGAATGCTGCTCAAGACTCGTCAATGGCGCGGAGACACCAGGCGCTGCCTCGGCCGTCGCTTACGAGGCGGCGATGACGCTTTATGATGATGTCTTCGGTTCGCACCCTTCCTTCGGCGGCGAATATCGCACGATGCAGCAGGTGCTGAGCTACATAGACAGTCACCTTGGCGAACGGCTGTCCGTCAGCGACCTTGCTGATGTGGCGGGCTTGAGCCGCGCGCATTTCTCCCGCATCTTCACGGCAAGCGAGGGCATGCCGCCTGCGGAATTTGTGCTGCAACGGCGCCTGCGCCGGGCGGCCAAGCTTCTCACTTCGGCTGCGAACATTCCCATCAAGGAGGTGTCCGTGCTTTGCGGCTTCGAGGATCCGAATTATTTTTCCAAGGTCTTCCGCAGGCTCTACGGCACCAACCCGAGCGAATTCCGCACCACCGGCATGTATGCGAGCGTTCGCCAGAACTGACAGAAAATGCGACTTGGTTTTGACATGTTTCAGGCGATTAAGGATAGGCGTTACGCCCTTTTTGGAGACTGATCGAGGTGAACAGCAAAATCCGGACGATCCTCGTCTTTCCGATCAGGGCAATCATAATCTTCGCCCTTGTTCTCGACGGCATTTTCCGTCCGCTCTACCGGCCGGTCATCAGGGCCATATCGAACCTGACATTTATCCAGCGGCTGGAAAGCTGCATCGAGCGGCTGCCGCGCCTTGCCATTCTCCTCTGTCTTGCCGTTCCCTTTGCGATTGCCGAACCGATGAAGATCGTCGGCCTCGTCCTCATTGCCCATGGCGCCTTCAAGTCGGGTCTGGTTCTGACGATCCTTGCCCACCTTTCCACCTTCCTGATTGTCGAGCGCATCTATCATGCGGGCCGGGAAAAGCTCCTCACCTATGGCTGGCTCGCCTGGATCATGCGCTATGTGCGTTTCGCACGTTCGTTTTACGACCGCTTCAAACTTGCGGCGCTGAACTGGATCCGGCTCCGGGTCCTTGCGCAATAGAGATAGAGCGCAACCGTCAGCCTTTGCGGCGCAGCCTCATCAGCAGATATTCCGCAAGGGCAGTCGATTGCAGCGAAACGAGAATAATGACGATGCCGAACACCACGCGGGTTTCAGGCACTTCATCGAACAGAAAATATCCGACAGCAATCACAAACAGGATCGACAGATAGCTGACAGGCGCAAGCACACTGGCATCCGCGATACGATAGGCCCGCAGGAAACAATATTGCCCTATCTGCGCCAGCAATCCGATGCCGAGCAGCGGAACCCAGTCGAATGACGCAACCGGTTTCCATGTCCAGATCGCCGGAACGGCGGTAATGACGGCAAGGCCCACCGTGTAGAACACCATCATGACCGTGGTGTTCTCCTGCCGCAGCGCGCGGGTCTGGATCACCGCAAACGCCCCGAACACCACCGACACCAGAACAACAATCACGCCCGCGCCAAACTGCGTACCGCCCGGCCCGATGACGACCAGAACGCCGACAAATGCAAGACAGGCACCCGTCCAGCGAAAACGGCTCACGCTTTCGCCAAGAAAGGCAACGGCCATCGCCATCGTCACCAATGGCCGGGAGAAACCGACGGCATTGACGGTCGCAAGCGGCAAAAGGGTGATGGCGATGAAATTGCTGGTGAGTGCGATGGCGTTGCAGCAGATGCGGAAAATGTTGCGCCAGGGATATTTGACGCGCAGCATTTCTCCCCTGTGCCGCCAGATGAGCGGCAGGATGAACATCAAACCGATCATCGCCCTGATAAAGACCAGCTGGAAGGCGGGATAGGTGACGCCCTGCGCCTTGACGAGCGCAGTCATTCCGCCCGCAACAAGGGTCATGTCCAGCAACAACCAGCCAATGCCCGCGCGCGTATCCGTCTCGCGCGGGTTTTGCTGTTCTTCGCTCTGGGTGTCGCCATTCACGCCGGCTGCACAAGATTGGCCATGAGGCGGAAGGCCCCGGGCACAAGCTTGTCCATCTGGTGGTGCAGCACGAGGCTGGTATGGGTATGCCGGCCCTTGCCGATGACACCCGAAACCAGCGCACCCTTGAGCGGCTGTTCATCGACATCATGCATGGCGAGCAAGGGCTCGTAGACATCATCCCAGCGCGCGGCGAAATAGAGCCCGCGTTCCTTGTCCCAGCCCGCCCAGTCGGCAGCATCGATCCTGTTGGGGCCGGCAAGCAGCGGATGTTCGGGCGCCAGCACCGTCACCTCAGCCTGCGGGTCGGTTACACGCCAGCGCAAGGAAGGTTTGCCGATCTCAAGCCGCCTCACAGGCGTCGTCTCCGGGTTCCATCCGTCGGTCGGCCGGTGATAGAGCGTGACGAGATGACCGCCATCCTCGACGAAACGGTGAAGCCTTTCCGTTGCGGCGGCCAGATCCTTGCGGATGCCGAAGGCAAAGATGCCGATAACGATCGTCGTGAAGGACGAAAGGTCACCGCCCAGCGCCTGGGCATCGAGTTCGGTGACATCGAGGCCCATGCGCGACAGCCAAAGACCCACCCTGTCGGCACCGCCACCGACATAACCGACGCGTGCGCCCTCGGGCAGCTTGAGGTCCAGTGACAGGATTTTCAAAACGGACGGCGCCAGAAACCTTGCCCTGCCGATATGCGGATAGGCGATGGGCGTGATCTGGAAAGCGGGTTGCGAACCGACAAGCGCTTCGATCTGGGCAAGGCCTGCCTTCGCATCGCCGGTACGTTCCGCAATCCAGTCGCCGCCGTTTCTGCGCAGGTTCCAGCCGCCCGTATTCCTGAACGACAGCGCCGCATCGGCGCCCTTTACATGGGCCTGAAAGACATGGACGTCCTGCCCCTTTCCAAGCGGAACCAGAAGGGCATCCGGCGCGATCGTCAGCGACTGCGCGGGCGTTACGAAAAGCGGTTCTTCCAGATCGAAGGCGGCCGAGACCTTTCTGCCTTCAACCGTTGCGGAAAGCAGCACAGAGGCATGGCCATTGCCGCCCGAGGCTTTCCAGTCGGGCTGATAAAGCCCGGAAACAGCAGCATCCTTATCGGCGACAAGCGAAAAGACCAGCGTCTCACCACGCGACTGAACGGATGACGACACACCTGATGGCAGGACCGGCGTGACCTCGACATCAAGTTCAGCCGCCCTGTCTGAAAGCTCCACCGAAAGAACCGACGTTCCGCCCGGAACGATCTCTGCCGGCTCGGCATAGGCCCGTTCGAAAACATCGAGCGCCGTCAGGATAGCGGCGTCGACCTGCGCCCGCTTGCGCACGATCCGATGGCCGTGCAGCTCCTTGAAATCCGCAGCTGCGGCCTCGTCAACCGTCTGCAAAAGCGCCGCCGCCGCAAGAAGCGACGCCGTGATCTGCCGCCTGTCGGGAAAGGCCGAGATTGCTTCGCTTATTGCCCGCTCGGCCTTGACCAGCGCCTTTGACAATTCCGCATCCAGCCCCGCAAAGGCCGCAAGATCAGACAGGCAAGACGGCAGGCTGTCGAAGATCGAGTGCTCCTCACCCGCCGCTTCACTGGAGAGTTCCAGATGCAGCGGCCAGACCTCCTGCGCCCGCTTCGGCCAATGCCCCATTCCCTGCGACGCATGATAATAACGCGACCATTCGCCGATGCGGTCATATTGCGCACCGGTGGCCGCCTCCTTGCCCGGAGCATTGACTATCAGCGTGGTCTCCGGCGGCGGCACTTCGTCATCATAGGTGTCGCCACCGCCAGACCATGCGGGGAGGTAATATTTGGCCACCTTCCACGGTTTCAGCCCCTCGGCGAAATGCTCGGGATAGGCCGCAGGATCCGGCGCCAGCGCGATCGCGCTTTTCGCCGCCCGCGTCATGGCGCGGTGGTGCCCATGTTGTCCCGGCACATCGAGAAATGTCGGAATGACGATATCCGGCCGCTCCTTGCGGTAGGCGCGCACCAGCCGCTCGACAATGCGCTGCTGCCCCCAGCGGCCGAAGGTCTGGTCGCCATCCTTGGAAAAACCGAAGTCATGAATGACGTCCGCCGGACCATGGCCGAGCCAGCTGATATCAGCATCGATGACGCGGGCAGCCTCCTCCAGCTCCCGCGACCGGATGACGCCAAGCGCGCCCAGCCGTTCCGGCCCCAGCGCATTCTGCCCGCCCTCGCCGCGTGTGGAGCAGGCGATGATGATCCGCATGCCCAGCTCCATGCGGAAATAGGCAAGAAGTCCATTCTGCTCGTCGTCGGGATGCGCGCCGGTATGCATGACGGTGACGGTGGATTTAAGCGCGCTCAGCTTGCGATGCAGGCGAATGAGCCACGGATCGGCCATCTGCCGTTCGATGCGCTCCCGAGGGTTAAGCATGGGCGGTCTCCTCCAATATTCAGCCGGGCGCCTGCGCTGCAGCTCCCGGGGATGTCTCGAGTTTTGGTGTGACGATGTCGAACAGCGGCAAGGCGGCGGCACCGAGCGCCGCAGTCAATTGCCCGGACTTGCCGTGGATGACCCGTGGCAATTCCCGTTGCCGCCGGCTCGCGACCGAGGTCGGCAAAGGCCCCATCCGCGCAATGATCTCGCTGATGATGATCTCAGGCAGCGCGCCGCCGAGAATGACCGTCTGGGGATCGAGAATATTCTCGAGCATCGCAACCATGGGCGCGAGATGGACGGCTGCCTCCTCTATCCATTCCATCACCACCGGATTGCCCGCCCTGAAAAGGGCTTCCAGATCATCAAGTTCCGTATCCGCGACACCGGCGCAGACAAGCTTTTCCTTCAGCACATAGACTGAGGCATAGGCCTCCAGGCACCCTCTTTGCCCGCAGGAGGGGCAAGGCCTTCCCTTCGGTGAAACGGTCACATGGCCGATTTCGCCGGCATTTCCGAACGCACCGCGATAAGGCGCGCCATCCTGAATGATGCCGAGGCCGATACCGACGCCGAAATAGATCATGCAGAAATTCGGGATGGCCAGCCCCGCACCGAACAGCCGTTCCCCGACCGCTGCCGCAGTCGCATCGTTTTCGACCACGACCGGCTGACCGCAGGCTTCACCCAGCATCTGCCGGGCATCGATGCCTCCCCAGCCGGAAAGCGTCGTCGGCCCCACGGAGGTCATGCCATCAATCTCGAAGGGACCGGGCATGACAACCCCGGTGCCAAGCAGCCTGCAGCCCAGATTTTTCGCGACAGCGGCATGCTCGGCGGCAAAGGTCTTGAATATGGCATCCGGTGTCGTGTCCTTGAGAGGGGTAACACGATGGGTGCGCAACACGCCGGCAAGATCGAGGCCTACGGTGACCATATGGTCGGCGGCGATTTCCACTCCGATCGTCGCGCCGCCATCCGGATTGACGGCGAACTGGATCGGCGGCTGGCCCCTGCCCGTGCGACGACGGCCGAGTTCCTTCAGCAATTCCTCGCCCATCAGTTCATCAACGATATTGGCGACCGCCTGCGGCGTCAGATGTGTGATCTTGGCAATCTGGGCGCGGCCGAGCGATCCGTGCCGCCGGACGATGTCTAAAACGACTCGCCTGTTATGTTCGCGGCTCCGCTCAGGATTTTTTCCGATTGCTACGGGATAAGCGTCCACCGTGTGCACCGTCATCTCTTCAACTTCCCGTCTCTTATAAAATTCATAGCGTCGAATTGACGATAAGCGCAATATAATAATTCAAGTAAATTATCTTATTGACAAACGCGCGCCTTCAGAGAACCGTAGAGGGCGACCGGGGGTCAGGCTTGTTTGGGGCGGAAGAGGAAACTCCGCAGCCGGCAAATCGATGAGCGCGCGCGAAAGCGCGGATAAAGGGAACGATCGCTCCGCATCCGGAAGACCGGACGGAGGAAATGGAGGCTTACATGCGCAGGGCAACTCTGTTCGCCGGCTTGGTTGCCGGTTTCAGCACATTTGCATTCAACGCCGCGCAGGCGGTTGAAATCGAATATTGGCAATATGTCTTCGACACACGCGTGAAAGCCATGGACGAGCTGATCGCGGAGTTTCAGAAGGCCAATCCTGACATCACCGTCAAGCAGGTGACCTTTCCTTACGCCGACTACCAGACCCGCGTGATTGCCGCCAACATGTCCGGCAAGGGGCCTGACGTGATGCAGCTGTTTTATGGCTGGCTGGACAAGTTCGCAGCCGGCGGCATTTTGCAGCCGCTGCCGGCAGACGCTTTCCCGCATGACAAGATCGAAAGCGAATTCTTCCCCATCATCAGCGCCATGAAGCGCGGCGACGACTATTATGGCCTGCCGACAGCGGTTCGTTCGCTCGCCCTGTTCTACAACAAGAAGCTCTTCACCGAGGCCGGCCTCGATCCAGCCAATCCGCCGAAGACGCTCGATGAGTTCGTCGCAGCCGCGGAAAAGATCGCCAAGCACGACGCCGCCGGAAACCTCACCGTTGCCGGGTCCACACTCGACATGGGCGGCCAGGACCACCAGTGGTGGCGTGAAGTCCTCATTCGCCAATATGGCGGTGAGCCCTATACCGATAATGACCAGAAGGTCACCTATAACAGCGAGCCGGGCGTTCAGGCCCTGAAATTCTATACCAGCCTGCAGCTTGAAAAGAAGATAGGCCAAGTGGGTTTCATGGATGAGGGCCAGGCGGCCTTCCGCGCCGGCAAGGCCGGCATGACCATCGACGGCACCTTCCGGCTGGGCTCGTTCCGCACCATCAAGGATTTCGAGTGGGGCGTGACCGAACTTCCCACCAATGACAAGAATATCCGCTCCAACTATGCCAGCTACTTCGCCAATGGCATCAGCGCCAAGACCACGGGTGAAGAGCTTGAGGCCTCAAAGAAGTTCCTCGCCTATATCTCCTCCCCGGAAGCCATGGCGATCTGGCTGAAGACGGTGGGCGAGTTGCCGGCACGGCGCTCGGCGGCGCTGACCGAAGAAAACCTGAAGGACCCGATCTACGCGCCGTTCCTGAAGGGTCTGGAATATGCCCATACGACGCTGTTCATGGATGAGGCGGCCCAGCGGCAGAACGCCATCGACATGACCAACCGTGTCCTGCTCGAGGGCCAGTCGGTCGAGGATTCCATCAAGCAGGCCGCCGAGGCCGAGCAGGAAATCATCGACGCGGCGAAACCCTGAAAACCGCAGGTCCAACCATGACAGCGATAGATCAACAGGGGGCGGCATCCGGCCGCCCCGGCGGCTCCTTCGGGGATCGCCTTTCCATGCGCACGAAACGGCTTTTGTGGATCTGGAGCTTTCTGGCTATCCCGATCCTCTTCTACAGCGTCATCCGTTTTTACCCGACGCTACAGGCCTTCTATCTGTCCTTCACCAACTGGGACCTTCTGCGGCCAGCGAAATTCATCGGCATCGCCAATTATGTGAAGCTGTTCAAGGACCCGCAATTCTGGAAGGTGTTCAAGAATACCTTCACCTATCTCATCGTCGGCACGCCGATCAGTCTGGTGCTGGCTTTCGTCATCGCCTTTTATCTCGACCGGGTCCGCATCCTGCACGGTTTCATCCGCGCGCTTTATTTCCTGCCCTATCTGACGACCGCAGCGGCCATGGCCTGGGTCTGGCGCTGGTTCTACCAGCCGCCGCCGATCGGCATCATCAACGATGTGCTTGGCATGATCGGCATTCCGCAGCAGCCCTTCATCCGCTCCACCGATCAGGCGCTTTATTCGGTCATGGTGACAGCCATCTGGGCGGGGCTCGGTTTCCAGATCATCATCTTCATGGCGGGCCTGCGCGCCATTCCGACGACATTCTACGAAGCCGCCCGCATCGACGGGCTCGGCGAATGGGCGATCCTTCGAAAGATCACGCTGCCGCTCCTGAAACCAACCACCGTTTTCCTCGTGGTCTTTTCCTCCATCGGCTTCCTGCGCATCTTCGACCAGGTCTACAACATGACCACCAATGATCCGGGCGGACCGCTCGGCTCAACCAAGCCGCTGGTGCTGATGATCTACCAGACCGCGTTCAATTCCTATGCGATGGGTTATGCCGCAGCACAGACGGTCGTCCTGTTCACCATTCTTCTTGTCGTATCGCTGGTCCAGCTCTGGGTCCTGAGGGAAAAGAAATGAGCGAAGCGCCGCCACTCTCCCACGCCCGCATCCGCCCCGGCCGCATCGTCACCTGGACGCTGCTGTTCATCGGCGGCCTGATCATGGTCTCACCGCTGCTCTTCATGTTCTCGACCTCGTTCAAGACGGCGGATCAGGTCTATGATCTCAGACTCATCCCGGCCGCGCCGACGCTTGCGAACTATATCACGGTCATGGCCGACGGCCGTTTCCTGCGCTGGTTCTTCAACTCGATGCTGGTCGCGGTCATCGTCACCGTTTCCAACTGCTTCTTTGACAGTCTGGTCGGCTACACGCTGGCGAAATTCGAGTTCCGCGGCCGTTATTTCATCTTCCTCGCCATCCTGTCGACGCTGATGATACCGACCGAAATGCTTGTTATTCCTTGGTATCTGATGTCCAGCCAGCTGGGCTGGCTCGACAGCTACTGGGGGATCATGTTCCCGGGAATGATGACGGCGTTCGGCACCTTCCTCATGAAGCAGTTTTTCGAGACGGTTCCGAACGACTTCATCGAGGCCGCACGCGTCGATGGTCTGAACGAATTCCAGATCTGGTGGAAAGTGGCCCTGCCGCTGGTAACGCCTGCTCTTTCGGCGCTGGCGATCTTCACCTTCCTCGGCAACTGGACCGCCTTCTTCTGGCCGCTGATCGTCACGACAAGCAAGGAGCTTTACACCCTGCCAGTCGGTCTTTCGAGCTTTGCCGTGGAACAGCAGATCCAGTGGGAAATGATCATGACGGGCGCAGCAATTGCGACCATCCCCACCCTCATCGTCTTCATCGTCCTGCAACGCTACATCGTTCGCGGTGTGATGCTGGCGGGCCTGAAAGGATAACATCATGGCCGATATCAACCCGCGCCTGTCCGACACCAGCAGGTTTCCCGACCCTGTCTACAAGGAAACCGTGCTGCGCCCGCTTTTCGATGGCGCCAAGAACCACCATGTCGACGGCTTCCGCCGCATCGACCGCGCGCATCTCGTCATGCTGCGCGAAACCGGAATTCTGGATGCCGAAACGGCGGCGAAAATCGCCGGCGCGCTCGAAGACATCGACAGGACCATCGAGCCGTCGGAGCTGGTCTATACCGGCGAGGTCGAGGATTTCTTCTTCCTGATCGAAAAGGAACTGAAGGCCCGTATCGGCGTCGATGTCGCCGGTCGCCTGCACACGGCCCGCTCGCGCAACGATATCGATCACACCCTGTTCAAGATCGGCCTCAAGGAAAAGATCGACACGCTCACCGCCAAGGCGCGTGTTCTGCTGAAAGCGCTGATCGATGCCGCCGAGCGCAATCAATCCACCCTGATTGTGGCCTATACGCATGGGCAGCCGGCCCAACCAACCACTTTCGGCCATTATCTCTCCGCCGCCATCGAAGTCCTCATTCGGGATATCGACCGCTTCGCGGAAGCTCGCCGAATCGTCGATCTCTCACCAATGGGTGCCGCCGCCATCACCACCTCCGGCTTTCCCATTGATCGCGCCCGCGTCGCCGAGCTTCTCGGTTTTGCCGCGCCGCTGCGCAATTCCTATTCCTGCATCGCCGCCGTCGACTATACGACGGCGACCTATGGCGCGATCGAGTTGATGTTCCTGCATCTCGGCAGGCTCATTCAGGACTTCCAGTTCTGGACGAGCTTCGAAGTCGGCCAGATCTACGTGCCGAATTCGCTGGTGCAGATTTCCTCGATCATGCCGCAGAAACGCAACCCGGTGCCGATCGAACATCTGCGCCACCTCGCCAGCCAGACGTTCGGGCGGGCGCGGACCATGCTCGACGTGATGCACAACACGCCCTTCACCGATATGAACGACAGCGAAGGTGAAACGCAGGGCATGGGTTACGAGGCCTTCGCTTCGGCCGGCCGGGTTCTCGATCTCCTCGCCAGCCTTGTCGGCCAGATCAGCATCGACCCTGAAAGGGTTGACCAGAATATTCGCCGTTCCTGCATCACCATCACGGAACTGGCGGATTCACTCGTCCGCATCGAGGACCTGTCATTCCGCCAGGCCCATGAGATCGCCGCGACTGTCGCCAAGAGCGTTGTGGCGCTGAAGGGCGATCTGCCGAATGACGGCTACCAGCCGTTCCTCAACGCGTTCGAGGAACTGGCGGGGCGCAAACCCGGCATCAGCGAAGAAAAGTTCAGGCAGATCGTCTCGCCGGAGCACTTTGTCGCGGTACGCGGCCGCTTCGGCGGCCCTGCCCCCGAACCGATGCGGGAGGCGATTGCCGCCTATCGCGGCAAGCTTGCTGCATCAGAGGCGGAAGCAAAACGATCCGCCGATCACGAGGCGGCAAAGGCCGCCGAACTGGCAGAGAAATTCACCGCCCTGACGGGAGCGCGATAATGGCGACAATCGAACTCACTCAACTCGTGAAGCGCTACGGCAAGGTGGAGGCGGTCAAGGGCATCGACCTTGCCATCGAAGATGGCGAATTCGTCGTTTTCGTCGGCCCCTCCGGCTGCGGAAAATCGACGACGCTGCGTATGATCGCAGGGCTCGAAGAAATCTCCGACGGCACGCTGAAGATCGGCGGGAACGTCGTCAACGAGAAAGAACCGAAACAGCGCAACATCGCGATGGTCTTCCAGAACTATGCGATCTACCCGCATATGACGGTTCGCCAGAATATTGGCTTCGGGCTTTATACCGCAAAGCTCGACAAGGCGGAAAAGAACCGGCGTATCGAAGAGGCCGGGCGGGTGCTGGGGCTTGAGGCGTTGCTCGACCGTCGGCCAGCGGCTTTGTCTGGCGGCCAGCGGCAGCGCGTCGCCATCGGCCGCGCCATGGTGCGCGATCCCGCAGCCTTTCTTTTTGACGAGCCGCTCTCCAATCTCGACGCCCAGCTGAGATCGCAGATGCGTATTGAAATCAAGCGCTTGCACCAACGTCTTAAGACGACAACCGTCTATGTTACCCACGATCAGGTGGAAGCCATGACCATGGCGGACCGGATCGTCGTCATGAAGGACGGCCATATCCTGCAGGTTGGCACGCCGACTGAACTCTACGAAACACCCGTCGATGTGTTTACCGCCCGCTTCATCGGCAGCCCCTCGATGAATCTCCTGCGAGGGACCAAAACAACCAACAGCGTTACGCCCTCCGCCACGGGCGAGCTTTTACTCGGTGTGCGGCCGCATGATCTGCTGGTTGGAGAAACCGACGCCACACAGGGAACGTTTACGCTTGAAGGAACGGTAACCGCGGTTGAGCCTCTTGGCCCGGAAACACTGGTTCATCTGGACACCGACACCACCTCGGTGATCGCAACCTCTAGAGGCAAATCCATTCCGGCAGTCGGCAGCCGGCTGCAATGCCGGGCGGAAACAGGCGCGCTTTATCTTTTCGATGCGAAGACGGAAAAGCTTCTGGGCCGCGCATGATGACAACAGAAAAATCAGCCGTCATCAGCATTGGCCGCATCTATTGCGACCTCATTTTCACCGGGCTTGACGAATTGCCGGTGCTCGGCCGGGAACTGTTTGCACGCGACATGGAAATCGCCGCCGGCGGTGGGGCTTTCATCGCCGCCGCGCATCTCGCCCATATCGGCCGCCCCGCTGCGCTGCTGGCAAGGCTCGGCACCGACACCTTCTCGCGCGATATCGGTGAGAAAATGCAGGAGAGCGGTGTCGACCTGCAATTTCTGGAGCATTCGGCGGATGCGGGGCCGCAGGTCACGGTGGCGACGGTGGTTGGCCACGACCGTGCATTTTTGACGCGCCGCGCCGGCGCCGCCCGGCCTTCGACACTGGATGCCGCCCTTGCGTGGGACAAGGCACGGCATCTGCACATCGCCGAATTCGCTACTTTGCACGAAATCCCCGATCTCGTCGCGCGCGCCAAGGCGAGCGGATTGTCCGTCTCGCTCGACCCGAGCTGGGACGCCTCGCTGATCTACGACAAGGGTCTGCTCAGGGCCTGTGCCGGTGTCGACGTTTTTTTGCCCAATCTTGAAGAGGCCGAAGCAATCACCGGGCATTCGGAACCGGAAACGGCTATCCGGAGATTGGCGGAGGCTTTCCCGATGGTCGCCCTCAAAGGCGGCGCGGAGGGTGCATGGGTATCATCTGCAGCCGGGATTCAGCGTAAAGCCGCCCAAAAGGTCCCGGTGGTCGATACGACCGGCGCAGGCGACGCCTTTAATGCCGGTTTTCTTGATACATGGCTTCAGGGTCAGAACGAACAGCAATGCCTCGAAGCCGGCATCGCAGCGGGCAGTCTTGCCGTGCAGGCGGCAGGCGGTGCACCGAAGGTGACCGCCGCCGCGTGAGACGCCCTGCCCACATCACTCCCCGCGCGGAAAACGCTGGTTCTCTTCCAGCACGTTAAGGTCCATGTGGTTGCGCATGTAGCGTTCGGAGGCCTTTTGCAGCGGCTGGTAATCCCACGGGTAATAAGCGCCGTTGCGCAACGCCTTGTAGACCACCCAGCGCCGCGCCTGGCTTTCCCGCACGGCAGCATCGAAAACAGGCAATTGCCAGCGCCGGTTGATTTCGCTGGCAAGCGATGAAAGCACGGCACTGAAAGCGGGATCGCCGGCAAGGTTGGTGCGCTCTTCCGGATCGGCTTCGAGATCGTAAAGCAGCGGCGGATCAGCCTCGCAGACCGACAGCTTGTAGCGACCCTCACGGATGGCGACGAGCGGCGCGATCGAGCCTTCGGCGGCATATTCCATCGGCACCGGGCCGCGCTCGCCGGTGCCGTGAGCCAGTGCCGCCAGATCCTCGCCATCCGTCCAGCGTTTGAGCGAGGTGATGTCGAGGCCAGCCAGACCGCAGAGCGTCGGCGTGACATCAAGCGTCGAGGCGGGCGTGTCGATCAGGGCCGGCTGCCAGCCGGGTACGGCGATCATCAGCGGCACGCGGGCGGAACCCTCAAAGAAACACATCTTGAACCACAGTCCACGCTCGCCCAGCATGTCGCCATGGTCGGACAGGAAGAGAATGATCGTGTCCTCCTCCATCCGCGTCGCCTTCAGGACGTCGAGAATCTCGCCGACCTTCTCGTCGATATAGGAGATATTGGCGAAATAACCGCGCCGTGCACGGCGTATCTGCTCTGGCGAAATATCGAAAGCCTCATGATCGCAGGCTTCCAGCAACCGTTTCGAATGCGGATCCTGCTCCTCGAAGGCAATCGCCGATGTCTGCGGATCAAGCGCCGGGCAATCCTCGTAGAGATCCCAGAATTTGCGCCGCGCCACATAGGGGTCGTGCGGATGGGTGAAGCTGACGGTCAGGCACCAGGGGCGGTCATCGAGCCGGCGCGACAGATCGTACAGCTTGCGGGTGGCGTGATAGGCCACCTCGTCATCATATTCCATCTGATTGGTGATTTCAGCGACACCCGCACCGGTGACCGAGCCGAGATTGTGATACCACCAGTCGATCCGTTCGCCGGGCTTGGTATAATCAGGCGTCCAACCGAAATCCGCCGGATAGATATCCGTCGTCAGACGCTCTTCGAAGCCATGTAATTGGTCCGGTCCGACGAAATGCATCTTGCCTGAAAGGCCGGTGTAATAACCCGCCGCCCGCAGATGGTGCGCATAGGTCGGAATGTCGGAAGCGAATTCGGCAGCGTTGTCATAGACCCGCGTCCGGCTGGGCAACTGCCCGGACATGAAAGAAGCGCGGGCCGGCGCGCAGAGCGGGCTTGCCGTGTAAGTGTTGGCGAAGCGGACAGACCGCTCCGCCAGTGCTTTCAGATGTGGTGCGTGGATAAAATCAGCCGGACCATCGGGAAAAAACGTCCCGTTGAACTGGTCGGCCATCAGGATCAGGATATTGGGACGCGGCATTTCGACTTTCCGGCTTAGAGACCAAGCTTGCCTTTGACGGCGTCCGCACCCGGCTTGCCATCCAGCGTGGTGACGCCTTGCAGCCAGCCATCCAGCACCTTCGGATTGGCCTTCAGCCAGGCCGTCGCCGCCGCTTTGGAATCCTCACCGCCGAGAATGGAGCCCATCAGGCTGTTTTCCATGCCGATATCAAACTTCAGGTTCTTGAACAGCGTCGCCGCATTCGGGCATTGCTGCGGCCAGCCGGTGCGGGCCAGCGTATAGACTTCCGCGCCGCCGAAATTCGGGCCGAAATAGGCGTCACCTCCGGAGAGATAGGCGATATCGATCTTCTCATTCATCGGATGCGGCGCCCAGGCGAGGAACACCACGGCCTTCTTGTCCCTGCCCGCCCGTTCCACCTGCGCCAGCATGGCCTGTTCGCCGGATTCAACGAGCTGCCAGCCTTTCAGGCCGAAATCATTAGCGTCGATGATCTTCTGGATATTCTGGTTGGCCGGCGCGCCCGGCTCGATGCCGTAAATCTTGCTTTCGAACTCATCGGCATGTTTGGCGAGATCGGCAAAATCCTTCACGCCCTTTTCCGCCATATAGGAAGGCACCGCCAGCGTGAACTTGGCGCCCTCCAGGTTCTTCGTCATCACCTCGGCCGCTTTCGCCGCATTCAGATCGTCGACGAAGGATTTCTGGGCCGGCATCCAGTTGCCGAGAAAGACATCGATTTCGCCATTTTTCATGGCCTGATAGCCGATCGGCACCGACAGCGTCTTGACGTCGGCTTCATAACCCAGCGCATCGAGCACGACGGAAGCGACACCGTTAGTAGCAGTAATGTCGGTCCAGCCGGGATCGCTGAGGCGAATGGTCTTGCAGGCGGCGTCATCGGCCGCCTGCAGCGGGGTGGAGAATGCCGCCACGGACAGAATGAGACCGGCGGCGATGCGGTGCAGATGAGAAACGGTTTTCATTGCGGCTCCCCTTTTATTAGTCCAGTTTATTGAACACCACATTGTTTTTGCCTGTGAAGCGGGTATTTTTCGATGACTGATATAAGGAAATTTAATGTCTGACCGGCCGCTTGACCTCGGATGGATGCGCATTTTCACCGATGTCGCGCGCCGCGGCAGCCTCACGGCTGCGGCGGCATCGCTGCGACTGACCCAGCCGGCCGTCAGCTATCAGATGCGCAAACTGGAGGATGAGCTGGGCGTGGTTCTTATCCGGCGCAAGCATCGCGGCATCGAACTCACCGCCGAAGGACAAAAGCTGTTCGACATCGTCTCGCGTAATGTCGACGCCATCGATCTTGTCGCGCAGCAGCTTCGCCGGACGGAGGACCGGCAGACTATCCGCCTGCACACGGACTATGCCTTTTCGTCCCTGTGGCTCATCCCGCGCATGCATGGCTTTCGAGCGCTCAACCCCGACATAAACATCCAGATCGTGGCAACGCAGGACCCTCTTGGTCAGGGCAAACATGATAGCGACGTGATGATCATTTTCGGCACGCGGCAGGAAGCCGGCGAGGGGGCGGTATTGCTGCTCTCGGAGAAGGTCACGCCGGTCTGCTCACCTGCCCTGCTGACCGAAACACCGGCACCCGCGACCGTCGCGGATTTTTCACGGCGAAAGCTCATCCACCTCGAAAACACCTCACAGGCGCACTGGTTCGACTGGGCTGCCTACTTCAAGCATTTCGGCGTGCATCGCGGTGCCGAGCATGATGGCGGCGATATCAGCTTCAACAATTACACCATGGTGGTGCAGGCAACCATCGGCGAACAGGGTTTCGCGCTCGGCTGGGCCGGGCTCATCGATCCGCTGCTCGAGGCGGGCGTGCTGGTGACCGCAGGCCCAAGCCTCGACGCACCGGGCCGCGGATACTGGCTGATGCGGCCGAAAAACAGCGATAGCGCGGTGAGAAAACTCACCGGCTGGCTGATTGACGAGCGGCGGTGACGCCGCCCGCCACCCTGTACGTTTCCTGTTCAGATCGGATAATGCAGCGGCCCGTCCTGCAGCGTGACCCAGCGTAGCTCAGTGAATTCCGCAATGCCCGCCGTACCGCCGAAGCGGCCGTAACCGGAAGCCTTGACCCCGCCGAAGGGCATCTGCGCTTCATCGTGAACGGTCGGGCCGTTGATGTGGCAGATGCCGCTTTCAATGCGGGCGGCAATGGCAAGCGCCCGTGCCTGATCCCTGCCGAAAATTGCGGCGGAAAGACCGAACTCGGTTTCGTTGGCGATGCTCACCGCCTCATCGATGCTGCCGGCGCGGATGATGGAGACGACGGGACCGAAGCTTTCCTCCGCATAAAGTCGCATGGCGGGCGTGACGCCATCGACGGCGATCGCATCCACCATCGTGCCATTACCGCCGCCGCCCGCGGCCAGCCGCGCGCCCTTGGAGACGGCATCATCCACCAGCGCCCGAATGCGCGATGTCGCTTCGGCGCTGACCAGCGAGCCGAGCGGTGTTTTGCCCTCACGCGGATCGCCGGCCGTGAGGCTCGACGCTTTTTTGGCGAAGGCCTCCACAAATGCATCGGCAACGCTGTCGAGTACGATGATGCGCTCCGTCGACATGCAGATCTGGCCCTGGTTCATATAAGCGCCAAAAGCGGCAGCCGCGACAGCCGCATCGATATCGGCGTCATCAAGCACGATGAACGGCGCCTTGCCGCCAAGCTCCAGCAAAGCGGGTTTCAGATAACGGCCGGCGGTTTCGGCAATCACCCGGCCAACGCGGGTCGAGCCGGTGAAATTCACGCGTCTGACGGCGGGGTGTGCGATCAGCGTATCGACGATCTTTGCCGCATCTTCCGGTGCATTGGAGACGGCGTTGAGCACGCCCTTCGGCAGACCCGCCGAAGCGACGGCTTCAATGATCAGCGCATGGGTGCGCGGGCACAGTTCCGAGGTCTTCATGACAACCGTATTGCCGCAGGCGAGCGGCGTGGCGATGGAGCGCACGCCGAGAATGACCGGCGCATTCCACGGCGCGATGGACAGCACGACACCGGCGGGCTGGCGCAGTGCCATCGCCATGGTTCCGGGACGGTTGGAAGGAATGACCTCGCCCTTGATCTGGGTCGTCAGGCTTGCCGCCTCCACCAGCATATCGCTTGCCAGTTTGACGTTGAACCCGGCCCAGGCATCGGTTGCGCCGATTTCTTCCTTCATCGCCTGGGTAATGTCAGGCCCGGCGGCGAGAAGCGCCTGTGCGGCAGCCAGAAGCAGGCGGCGGCGTTCACCGGGAGACGTTGCCGACCAGACCGGGAAAGCGGCCGCCGCGGCATCGGCTGCCCGGGTGGCGTCCTCCACCGTTGCCGCCGCAGCACTCGTCGCCACGTCGCCGGTGATGGGGTTGCTGCGTTCGAAACGCTTGCCGCTTGTGGCCGGGCAATGGTCGCCGCCGATGAAAAGATTGACTGTCTGCATGGTCTTCCTCCTGAATTCAGACAATGGCGGCGGTGGTGCCGCCAAGAAACGCCCGTTGCACGGCGGGATCGGCGGACAGGGCCTCAGCCGTGCCTGCCCCGACAATCCGCCCTGCTTCCAGCAAATATCCGCGATCGGCAAGTGCGAGGCTTTCGCGCACATTCTGCTCCACGAGCAGAATTGAAAGGCCGCTCTTCTTGATCTCCGCCAAAGCGGCAAAAAGCTCCTGCGTGACGATGGGCGCAAGGCCAAGGCTCGGCTCGTCCAGCAATAGATAATCCGGCGCTGACATTAGCGCACGCCCGATGGCGACCATCTGCTGTTCGCCGCCGGACATGGTGCCGGCAAGCTGCTGCCGCCGCTCGGCAAGGCGCGGAAACAGCGAGAAAATATGCTCTCGTGTCGCTTTTTCCGCTGAACGGGCATGGCGGGGATTGGCCCCGAGACGGAGATTGTCCTCCACCGTCAGCGCCGCGAAAATTCCGCGTCCCTCCGGCACCAGCGCCACGCCCCGCTCCACAATCTGATGGGCGGGGACAGCGGCAAGCGACGCGCCATTGACGCGCACTTCGCCGGAGACCGGAGCCACCATGCCGCCGACCGCCTTCAGCAAAGACGACTTGCCCGCACCATTGGCGCCAAGCAGCACCACCGTTTCGCCCTTGGCAACATTGAGCGATGTGCCGTCAACCGCGAGATGTTTGCCGTAGCGGATTGTCAGTGCGTCTATTTCAAGCATGCGCCGCTCCCAGATAGGCGGAAATGACCTGCGGATCGTCAAGCACCGTTGCCGTCGGCCCATCGGCGATCTTGCGACCGGCCGCCATGACCACGGAGCGCGGGCAGAGTGCGCGCACAGCAGCCATGATATGTTCCACCAGCAGGATCGTCGTACCCTCGGATGCCAACCGCCGGATCAGCGCTATCCCTTCCTGCAGTTCGGTGGGATTGAGACCTGCAAGCCATTCATCCAGCAACAGAAGATTCGGTTCGCCCGCCAGCGCACGCGCCAGTTCAAGGCGTTTCTGATCGATATAGGTGAGGTCGCCGGCCGGCATGGTTTCCCGCCCGGCAAGGCCTATTCTTTCGAGGCAGGCGCGCGCGACCTTCTCCGCCTCGATACGGGACAGGCGTTGTGGCCCGAACAGGGCCGATACGGCAACGTTTTCAAGCAGGGAAAGCGACGGCAAAAGCCGCACGAGCTGGAAGGTGCGCGCCACGCCGGCGCGCGCAATCACATCCGGCCGCCGGCCTGCAATCTCCTGCCGTTTGAGCCGGATAGACCCTTCAGTGGGCTTCAGCGCCCCGGAGACGAGGTTCATCAGCGTCGTCTTGCCGGAACCGTTTGGCCCTAGCAGCCCGACGACCTCGCCGGCCTCGATGGTGAGGCCAAGGCCATCCACCGCCTTCAGCCCGCCAAAGGTCTTGCGGATATCAGTGATTTCGAGAACGGCGCTCATGCGGCTTTCTCCTTTTTGCGCAGCTTCTCCAGCGCCGCCAGCACCCCATCCGGCAGAACAAAAACGATGAGGATGAAGAGAGCGCCGAGAATGATGGAAAAATGATTGGGGAAGTTCGCGCCCAGCCACTCGAACAGCAGGAACAGCGGCACCGCACCGAGAATGGGTCCCCAGCGGCGTGTGGCTCCGCCGAGCAACGCCATGATGACGGTGAGGAACGATACCTGCGGATTAAAGACGATGGCCGGCTCGATATAGACCCAGCGCGGGGCCTGAATGGCGCCGACCAGCGTGATGATCGTGGCGGACAGCACGAAGAGCGTCAGCTTGGTGCGGGCCAAGTTGATACCCGCATGGGCGGCCACGACCTCGTCGTCACCGATTGCCTTCAGCGCCAGTCCGAGCTTGCTGCGGTCGATGAGGATCGCCAGCAAAAGTGTGACGACAGCCAGCGCCAGCAATTGCCAGAGTACGTGTTGCGGCTCCAGCGGCAAGAAGATGTAACGCCCGAGCGTGCCGGTCACATTCACCTCATACCAGGTGATGAGCTGGCGGATGAGCTCGGCAAGACCAAAGGAAAAGATCACGAAATAAATGCCGGCGACGCGCAGTGTGGAAAGCCCGACGACAAGCGCCAGCGCCGCGCCGACAAGGGCCGCACACAGGAGCACCAGCGGCCATGGCAGAACCTCGCTCAGCACCGCGACCGTATAGGCCCCGACACCGAAAAAGGCGACGGTGGCGAGCGAAATATAGCGCGTCGGGCCGGAGAACATCGCCCAGGCGGAGGCAAGCGTCGCATAACCGAGAAGGCCGATAATGACGCCGACGCCATAGGCATCGAAAAAGAAGGGGGAAAGCGCCAGCAGTGCAGCTGCGGCAAGGCCGATGAGAAGCGGGATCATTTGCTCCTCCTTGCGAAGATGCCTTCCGGACGCCAGAGCAGCACCACGAGAAAGAGCAGATAGGTGGCGGCAAGCGTGAGGCCGGGATCGACATAAACGAGCACGAAGGTTTCCACGAGACCGAGCAGCAGGCCGGCCACCAGCGCGCCAAGCAGATTGCCGACACCGCCCATGATAACGACGACAAGCGCCTTCATGGTGAAGACCACGCCATAGGAGGCGGAAAAGGTCTGGTACATCGAAATCATCACCCCGCCGGCCACGGCGAGTGCTCCGCCAAGCGCAAAGCCGATCGAGGCCACACGGTTCACATCAATGCCGACCAGCGGCGCGGATTTGGGCGCAAGCGCCACCGCTCGCAGGTTGAGGCCCCAGCGGCTGTGGGTGAGCGCCAGATAAAGCCCGCCGCCAATCGCAACCGACAGGCCAAAGGACAGGAGCCGGTTCAGCGCCACGGTCGTGCCAAAGATATCGACGCCTTCGGCAAGATAGGAATAGGAATGGTAGTTGCCGCCGAACGCCACGAGCATGATGCCCTGGATAACGAAGAGCAGCCCGAAGGTCGCCAGAATGGAATCGACTTCCAGGCGGCCGGAGCCGCCCGAACGGCGCACCAGCGGCCGCATCATGACCCGGTAGATCACGAAAGACAGGGCGTAACCGAGCGGCACGATGATGAACAGCGACCAGAGCGGCGACAGGCCATAGCTGGAAAACAACACGAAGGTGATGAAGGCAGCCGCAATCAGCACCTCGCCATAAGCAAGGTTCATGATGCGGGCAATGCCATATTGCAGCGAAAGTCCAAGCGCGATCAGCGCATAGGTCCCTCCCAGCATCAAGCCGAAGATGAGGGTGGATAAGAACAAGGGAATGTCTCCAGTATGGAAGATGGCCGAAGCCTTCCGGCCGGGGTTCGCGGCCCCGGTCGGCAAAGGCTCACCATTGCGGCTTCGGAACGACCGGCTTGGCCGCACCCGGGCGGTCTGCGGGCGCAATCGCCACAAAACGCTCACCCTGCCATTGCCCGGCCCACCAGAGCTGGCGAAGCTGGTTGTCTTCAAGCTTGACCGGGCCGATGACGGTGTCGAAGCTTCCCGTCGAAAGTTCATTTGCCACCGCCACCTTGTCGAGGCCGACGCGCTGGATGGACTGGGCCAGCATTTCGAGGCTTGCATAGGTGATGGCGCTTGCCCAGCTGTCCGGCTTGGTGCCGATGAAGGCTTCGTGGCGTTTGAAATAATCCTCGATCTTGTCGCTGCTGCCATCGACGCCGCCGATGCTGATCACGCCCTCCTGCTTGCCATCGGAGACCTTCGGGAAGATCGGGAAAGCACCGCCGACGCCGACATAAAGGACCTTCGGGTTGAACTTCGCCGTCTGCGCCTGTTTCGTCACCGCAAAACTATCGGGCGGATAGGAAAAGGCGATGAAGCTGTCCGCACCGCTCGCCGCCGCCTCGTTCACAAGTGCTGCGAAATCGGAGGTGCCTACCGGATAGGTCTTGTCATAGGCAAGTGTGAAACCCGCTTCCTTCAGCGCCGGCCGCGCGGCCTTGATGAGATCGATGCCGAAACCGTCAGCCACGGAAATCACCGCGACCTTGTCGTTGATCTGGCCGGCATCGCGCGCAGCTTTCAAGACATCGGCGAGCGCATTGGCATAGTCATGACCACCGCCCAGCATCCAGAAGCTCTTTTTCCAGCGCGCCGCGAAATCGGGCGCCTTGTCGGTAACGCCGGTCACGGCCAGCTGTGGATAACCAAAACGGTCGTAAAGCGGTGCGACGGCCAGATTGAAGCCCGTGCCCCAGGGCGGCAGGATGAAATCGACCTTGTCCTGGCTCGCCAGACGCTCGGTGAACCGCACCGCATCCTCGGCCGAGGAGCGGTCGTCATACTCGACCACTTCCACCGGCAGGCGCTTGCCATCCGGCAGGGTCAGGCCACCGGCATCGTTGACCTCTTTCACCCATAATTTGTAGTTCGGAATGGTGGTGATGCCAGCACCCGTGGCATTGGCGCCGCTTTTTGAAACGGCATAACCGATCTTCACCGAGGTACGATCCTGCGCAATGGCGTGACCGAAAGATACCGCCGACAAGGCAGCACCGGAGAGCAGGCAGAACAGCGTTCTGCGCTTCAGATTATTCATGATGTTCCTCCCAAAGCGCCTTATCGGGGTTGCCGTTCTCCTCAAGGCTTTCCCCTGCGCTGATCAAAGTTTAGCAATGACAGCCGCATATAAAATGCACTAATGTAGTGCATTATTGTACTTTTGGAGGCCGGAATGCCGCTGCATAGCCAGATTGCCGGCAATCGCGTGGAGATCACGGCGCGCACCCTCGCCTCGACGCTGCGCATCTCCGAGTTCCGGCTGGAATCGGACAGCGCCCATCTGCTTCTCCTGTCCGCCGGGGAAGCGGAAATTCTCCAAGGTGAAAAGACGCTGCCCGTTGTGGCACCGGGGCTCGTCTGGTTGCCCATGGGCCCCACTGGCCGCCTGCGGCTGACTGCCGGAAGCCGTGGATCTCTGCTGAGGACGAGCGAAATCGGGCTTGCCCATGCGATGCCCACCGGCACGAGTGCGAGCGCCGTGCGCAATATATTGCAGCGTGTTCTGACGCAGGTGCCGGCGGAAAGGGACCGGCAGGAACTTGCGGGTTATCTCGAGACCATCGCCAGCGAAAATGTCCGCGCGACAACCGGTTCGGACACGATCATCGCCAGCCTGCTCTCCGTCACCCTCATTCGCATCTGCCAGCACGCCATCGCCGATATTGCTGCGGCCGTCTCCACGCCCGGCAGCCTCACCGAGCGTTTCGTGCTACTGGTCAGCCAGCACAAACGCGATCAATGGGGCGTGGAAGACTATGCAAGGCAACTCGGCGTCAACCGCGAACGCCTTGGATTTGCGGTGCGCAAGGCGACGGGGCTTTCGCCGCAGGCCTATATTCACCGGGAACTGCTGTCCGAAGCGCGGGACCTTCTTCTGAACTCATCGCTGCAAGTGGCTGAAATTGCATTCCGATTGGGATTTCAGGACCCCGGTTATTTCAATCGCTTCTTCAGCCGCAACGAGGGCACGTCTCCCGGCCGGTTCAGGAGAACGGCAACGCGAATGCAGAACGTGCCGCCGCCGTCTTATGCGGCCTGGCCATGACCTGACAGGCGGGGCTGAGAATTAGGCCGCTTCCAGTTCCTTGATATTGGCAAGGTCCGCTTCCAGCCTCACAGCCGCCGCCTTAATGTCGAAGGCGTTCTGCAAGTTCAGCCAATATTCCGGTGTGGTCTTGAAAAACTTTGCAAGGCGCAAGGCGGTGTCGGCGGTGATACCAAGTTTCTCTCCCGCAATCCGTTCTATGCGGGTGCGCGGAATATTGAGGTGCCTTGCAAGGGCGTAAGCCGACATCCCCAGCGGCTCAAGATAGAGTTCCCGCAGGATTTCGCCCGGATGGATCGGAGGCGATTTACTGATTGTCATGCTCGCTGGCCCTCCTTGGCCGATTTTTCATGAGCCTCTCCACGAGAATTCCAGACTAGTGATAGTCGGTTATTTCCACGCTTTCCGGCCCTGCTTCCGTCCAGACGAAGCAGATGCGCCACTGCTTGTTGATCCGGATCGAATATTGGCCCTCACGATCGCCGGACAGCTTTTCCAAACGATTGCCGGGCGGTGAGCGAAGGTCTTCTACCGTGGTCGCCGCATCCAGGATCGTGAGCAGCTGCTGGGCGCGGCGTACGAGATCGGCGGGAAAGCCCTTCTTCACAGATCCGTCGTCAATCGATGCGGTCAGCTTGTTTTTGAAAGAACGGATCATTGCTGGCCTCGTGATGTTGGTATCATAAACAGATACGCACAGAAGTCAACAGAACCGTATCTTAAAGAGATACACCTATTGCCACCCCGCCACCGTCCGATGCCGCCCGATCGGCAGCATCATCGGCTTGCCAGAGGTCGGATCTTCGATGACCCGGCTTTCGATGCCGAAGACGTGGCGGACATTCTCCTCTGTCAATACGTCCTCCGGCGTGCCGAAGACATGCAGCTTCCCGTCCCTCATGGCGACGAGATGATCGGCATAACGGGCTGCGAGATTGAGATCGTGCAGCACCATGACGATGGTGGTCTCGCGGGCGTGGTTGAGGTCGGTCAGAAGATCCAGCACCTCGACCTGGTGGCTGATATCGAGGAAGGTGGTCGGCTCATCCAGCAGCAATATGTCTGTCTGCTGGGCGAGCGCCATGGCGATCCAGACGCGTTGCCGCTGGCCGCCGGAAAGCTCGTCCACCGGCCGCTCTGCCAGCTCCACCGTATCGGTGGCGACAAGGGCTGCGGCGACGGCCTCGTCATCCTGCCGCGACCAGCGGGCGAACAGACCATGATGCGGGTGCCGGCCTCGGCTGACGAGATCGGCGACCACAATGCCCTCCGGCGCTATCGGCGATTGCGGCAGGAGGCCCATGCGCCGTGCAAGCTCACGCGAGGGAAGACGATGGATCGATTTTCCATCGAGCAGAACCTGACCGGCGCGCGGCGTGATCAGCCGCGACATGCTGCGCAGCAGGGTGGACTTGCCGCAGGCATTGGCGCCGACGATGACGGTGATCTTCCCGCGCGGAACGGTGAGATCCAACCCGTCGATGATGAGGTTTTCGCCATATCCGGCCGAGAGGCGGCTTACGGAAAGGGAGTGGCCGGTCATAACGAGCCTCCGCTGCGGTTGACCCGCACGATAAGGTAAATCAGATAGGGTGCGCCGAGCGCCCCCGTGACGACGCCGACCGGATAACGGCCCGGCAACAGAAACTGGCCGCAATAATCGCCCACCAGCACCAGCACCGCCCCGACCAGAGCCGCAGGAATGAGCAGCGAGCCGTTGCTGCCGACGATGCGCGCCGCAATCGGCCCGGAGAGAAAAGCGACAAAAGCGATCGGCCCGGAGACCGCCGTTGCAAAGGCGATCATGCCCACGGCGGCGATGATGACGATGATGCGCGTTCGCCCCACCCGCACGCCGAGCGCTGCGGCAGCGTCGTCACCCAGTCTCAACGCTTCCAGATCGCGCGCACGGCTGAGGAGCAGGCCGCCGAAAAGGATGAGGGCGATGAGGAGCGGCAGCAACTGCGCGATTTTTGCACCATTGACGCTGCCGGTCAGCCAACGCATCGCCTCCTGCAGCGTCCATGCCGGCGCGACGGAGAGGATATAGGCGATGAAGCTTTCCAGCATGGCTGAAACGCCGATGCCGACGAGGATCAGCCGCGTTCCGGCCACGCCGTTTCGGAAGGACAGGAGATAGACCAGAAGCGCGACGCCAAGACCGGCGGCGACGGCGAAGACCGAGACAAGCGGCCCGTTCATCTGCAGGACGACGATGGCAAAAACGGCTGCCGCGCTCGCCCCGGAACTGATGCCGATAATATCGGGGCTGGCGAGCGGGTTACGCAGCATGATCTGGAAGGCGACGCCGCCAAGCCCGAAGCTCAGGCCTGCCAGAATCGACAGCAGCGCGCGCGGCAGGCGCAACTGCCCGACGGTGAAGGTTACCCCGGCAATGTCCTCCCCCAACAGAACACGAATGACATCGCCGGGCGGCGTGAAGGATTGCCCGAGCATCAGCGTCGTTGCGAAAGCGGCAATCAGAAGCGCCGACAGGGCGGCGATGACAAGGCGATGCCGGCGCTGACGGGCATGGCGATTGAAGACGAGATTTTCGATGACGGGAGCATACATGGTCACAATTCACGCACCCTCTGGCGTCTGACAATCCAGATGAAGAAAGGCGCGCCGACGAGGGCGGTGACGATGCCGACATCAAGTTCGGACGGCCGCGCCACAATGCGCCCGACAATATCGGCGGCAAGCAGCAGACACGCCCCGCCTAGTGCCGAGAACGGCAAAAGCCAGCGATTGTCCACGCCAACCAGCAGGCGGCAGAGATGCGGCACCACCAGCCCGACAAAACCGATCGGCCCGCAAATGGCGGTGGCCGCGCCGCAGAGCAGAATGGCGCCGAAGGACGCCACGGCTCTGGCTGCCATGACATTCTCGCCAAGCCCGGCCGCGAGTTCATCGCCGAGCGCCAGAGAATTCAGCTTGCGCGCCGAAAGCAGGCTGATGATGAAGCCGGCGGCGAGAAAGGGCAGCACGGTCTCGATGCGCTCGAAGGTCGCCCCACCGACGCCGCCGATCTGCCAGGAGCGGATGCCGCCGGCAATATCGCTGCGCGGCAGCACGACGGCGATGACGAGCGACGAAAAGGCGACGGAGGTGGCGGCGCCCGCAAGTGCGAGTTTCAGCGGGGTCGCGCCGCCTCGCCCCAAAGAGCCGACAACATAAACGAAAACCGCAGATGCCCCCGCCCCCGCAATTGCAATGATGATGAAGGCCTGCGCCGTGGCGATGCCGAACCAGACAATACCGATGACGACGGCTAGCGACGCCCCCATGTTGACACCGAGAATACCGGGATCGGCAAGCGGATTGCGGGTAACACCCTGCATGATGGCACCGGCCAGCCCGAGTGCGGCCCCAGAAAGCAGGGCGAGCAGCGTGCGCGGCAGACGCACCGCAACCGCCGCTTCGGCAACCGTTTCGACGCGGCCGCTGAGCCCACCAAGAATATCCGCAAAAGAGACGTCACGCGTGCCGATGGCGACGGAGAGCGCACAGAGCAGCGCGAGGAGCGTCAGCACCGCGCCGAGCCATGCGGTTCTCGCGCGGCTGGAGCGGCCGGCGAGCAGCACCGCCGTCGCTTTGCCGGGTCCGGACATTGTCACTGTGATTTCCCGGAGGATTTGTCGGCGGCCTTCGCCAGGAGATCGGCATAGTCCTTCAATACCCATGAAATCGACAGCGGTGTGGGGTTGGAGGCCGTGCCAAGCGGATCGCGGCCGAGCATGACGATGGCATCATTGGCGACGGCCGGCATGCGGGCGAGAAGCGGATCGGCGCGCATGGCGTTCAGCAGCGGCTGGCTGCCATAGGTCACAACGATATCGACATCGTCAAAGGCATCCACACGCTCGGCGCTGACGCCGGCGGCGAATTGCCCGGGCTTCGTCGCCTCCAGGACGCTTTTCGGCGAGGCAAGCCCCAGATCGGCGAAGAACTTCACCCGGGTGTCATTGGCCGTATAGAAATTGACGACGCTGAGATTGGTGGCATCGAGATGGGTGACGAACATGGCCGACTTGCCCTTCAGCTGCGGGTGGCCGGCGACGACCTGCGCGATTTCGCCCTCGATGCGTTTGATCAGCGCCTCACCTTCCACCGCCATGCCGAGTCCGGCGCTGTTGAGCCGGATCATCTCGCGCCAGTCCGTCGCCCAGGGGGAGACGGGATAGGCGACAACAGGGGCGATCTGGCTCAGCGTATCGTAATCGGACTGGCTGAGGCCGGAATAGGCGGCAAGGATGACATCCGGCTGCGTTGCCGCCACGGCCTCGAAATCGATGCCGTCACCCTCGTCGAACAGAACAGGCTTTGCCGCGTCGAGCTCGGTGAGCCGCTTTGCCACCCATGGTAGCAGGCCGTCGCCATCATCATCGCCGAAATTGGCCGCCGCAAAACCGACGGGCACGATGCCGAGCGCCAGCGGCACCTCATGGTTCGCCCAGGCGACAGTTGCGACCCGCTGCGGTTTCTTCGCAATCATGGTCGTACCGAACGCATGTTTGATGACGATGGGATAGTTGGCCGTCTCCTCCGCCGAGGCCATATCAGGCGCGATCATCGACAGGAAAAGCACAAATACCGGCACGAGGCAGCGAAACGGGCGAAGCATGGCGAAGCTCTCAAAGGTTCAAAAGTGGACTTGAACTCTCAGCTTCAAATGCCCCCGTCAAGCCCAGGCAAGAAATGCCGCCGCAACAGCGGTGAAATTTCCGGGGTTTTGTACAAAACCGCAAAAAGTTACAATACCGGACAAAGTTTCTCAAGTTATTGGGCGCTTCGAGAGTGGGCCGTGAAAACGGCGATCGGGGCATCAAGGTCTGGAACATACCAATGAATATCGAAACCGAAGGCAGACACCGCAAAACCGCGCGACGTCGTTACCAGGATGCGGCCCTGCTTGCCTGCACGGCGCTTGCCGCCACCCTGCCCGGCTCCCTGCTGGCGCAGGAGGCCGCCAATACAGGCGGCAGCACGGTTCTGGAGCGCATCACCATCGATAGCGGCGATAATGACCAGAAGTCCATTGTCGCCACCCGCACCACGAGCGGCAGCAAGATGGCGACCGATATTCTCGACACACCCGCCTCCGTTTCCGTCATCACCGCCAAGGAAATGCAGCAGCGCGGCGTGCAGACCGTGGAAGAGGCGCTGCAATATACCGCTGGCGTGACCACGGATTTTTACGGCTCCGACGACCGTTTCGACTATTTCAAGATTCGCGGTTTCGACGCCTATACCTATCGCGATGGGTTGACGCTTGGCCGTCCCTTCGGCGCGCTGCGCGAAGAAACCTATGCCTATGAGCGCGTGGAAGTGCTGAAGGGCGGCAATTCCACCACCTTTGGCGTCTCGGATCCCGGCGGCTCGGTGAATTATTCCACCAAGGTGCCGAAACGCACCCGTTTCGGTGAAGCCTATGTGACCGGTGGTTCCTATAGCCGCGCCGAAACCGGCTTCGATTTCGGCGACAACATCACCAGCGACGACACGCTGTCCTATCGTCTGACAGGCAAGCTCAGAAATGCCGATGCGGAATATGACTATTCCCGTGACGACGAGAAATTCTTCATGGGCGGCCTGACCTGGCGTCCCACTGATGTCACCAGCCTCACCGTCGTTTACGATCATCTCAACAAGGATGGCGTTCCCGGCGGCGGCGGCCATCCCGTCGGCTCGCATTTCGACCGGAGCCGCTTCTTCGGCGAACCGGACTACAATTATCGCGGCACAAACCGCAATTCGTTAAGCGTGATGTTCGACCACGATTTCGGCTCGGGCCTGACCCTGAGTTCCAATGCGCGCTACAGCAAGGCGAATACGGACTTCGGTTACGCCTATATCTCATCCACGCCGACCAATGGTTCGACCATCGCCAACCGGTCCTATTTCGGCAACGACACCGAGACCGAAAACTTCCTGATCGATACGCGCCTGCAATATGACACGCGGTTTGAAAATGTCGAAAGCCGCAGCCTCGTCGGCGTTTTTTATAACAATTACGAATCCGGCAGCAAGAGCTACTTCAGCGCCGCGCCGAGCATCAACTGGATGAACCCGGTCTATACCGGCGCGCCCGCCTCGGTGCCGCTCTATGCCAGCTCACTGACGGACCAGAAAACCAAGGCGATCTATCTCCAGCAGGACCTGACCTTCTTCGACAGGCTCACCGTCAGCGCCGGCCTGCGCAACGACTGGATCGACACCGACCAGACCAACCGGCTGAACGGCACGACGGCGAGCGGCGACATCAGCGAACTGACCAAGCGTATCGGCGTATCCTACAAGGTCACCAACGAAATCGCGCCCTATATCAGCTACGCCGAATCGGTTGTGCCGGCATCCGGTCTCACCGTTGAACCGGAGCGCGGCGAGCAGATCGAGCTCGGCGTGAAATACCGGCCGGACGCTTTCCCGGCCCTGTTCACCGCTTCGATCTACGATCTGAAGAAGAACAACATCACCGTCACCAGCCCGATCACCAGCCTGCCGACCACCATCGGCGAAGTGCGCGTGCGTGGCCTCGATCTTGAAGCCAAGGCGGAGGTGACAGACAATCTCAGCCTGACGGCGGCCTATTCCTATCTCGATGCTGAAATCACCGAAAACGGAACGGGCGGTAATGTCGGCAACCGACCGCAATTCGTGCCCGAGCATCAGGCTTCACTGTGGGTCAATTATACGCTTGAAGGCAATGACTGGCGCGGCGACATGACCTTCGGTCTCGGCGGCAGATACACAGGCGCCTATTATTTCGACAATGTCAACAAGGTCGAAACCGGAAGCAGCGTGACCGTGGATGCGGCATTTAGCTACAAGATTCAGGAAACCGCCTCACTGGATGTCAATGTCTCCAACCTGTTCAATGAAAAACACGTTTCGTATGGCGGGTTCGGCGCTGACTTCTATAATCCCGGCCGGGCGTTTTCTGTGACTTTGCGAAAGACGTGGTGAAAATCTATATTAGCAATATTTTTCAATATATTGCACATATTTCCTAACACACCACGTCATCCTCGGGACAAGCCCGAGGATGACGTGGAGAGAGGCTCGAGGAATGCGCCAAACCGCTGAACATGGGTGGCGCAGGGCCGACCCGCTATCAAAGCAGCCTGTGCAGACGCCGCCAGGCGGCGGGCGTGTTGCCCACGGACTGGCGGAAAGCTTTGGTCAGATGCGCCTGATCGGAAAAGCCGAGCTGGGCGGCGATATCGGCCACAGTCAGATCGCCTTCCAGCAGAAGTTTCTGGGCGGCATTGATGCGCCGTTCCAATTGCCATTGCAGCGGCGTCTTGCCGGTGGTCTGACGAAACACGGTGGCGAACCAGCTTTCCGAAAGCCCGACAATATCCGCCATCTCGGCAACCGTCATACGGTCATCGCCACGCTTTTCGACCTGGGCAAGAAGCTTGTTCAACTGCGCCTGCGTCAACCTGCCATTGGCCTGCTCCGGCGAATGGCCGGGAATATCCAGCAGGCCGGCAACGATGCTGCCGACGAGACTTTCCGCATAGACCGCATGTTTCGAGGGCTCCGCCAGCTCATCGACAAGTAGCCCGGCAAGGGTTTCCACCGAGCCGATATCCTGTATCTCGACCGGGCGGCGCAGCGCCGTCATCGCCGCCGAACTGCCGACAGAAGGTGACAGGAAGCGCAATAGCCGGTCCTTGTGAATATGCAGGTTGAGATGCGAGAACCGGTGCGTGGCGTTGCTGCTCGTCCACATCGGCACGCCAGCCGGCACATAAACCGCCCGCGTCATCGGCCGCGAATGGTCGCTGAACTCGCCGTTCCGGTTGGACATGCTTATGCGCGAAGACACATCGTTGAAAAAAATCATGATGCGCGGATCGGCGGCCAGATAATAACCCTTCGCTCCCATCTGGCTTTCCGCCTCCCAGAAAGCACTGACGAGCCCGTCCAGCTGGCGCCACTTCACCGGCGCAGTGACGCTGATCCCTTCCGTGTGCCAGGTCATGGAATGCCAGAAACTCAATGCGGGTACCGTCCGGTTGTCGGGTCTGGGTTGAGGGCTTGGACAGACAGGCGCGCCGCGCCAGTCATCGCGCTTCGCCCCAATAACATGACTTATCAATTCATGTTAATAGCAAAGATCGTTATGAAGAGAAACATTCACTGACGCGACCGCCCTGGAACCTCTGCCCAAGACACCCGTTGAACTCCTGACAGGAACGCAACAATGGAGACTATCATGGACAGCAAGAAGGAACCGGGCAACTTCGCGGACAAGAAGCGCGAAGAGAAGGGTCACGGCGTCATCGTTGCCGGGCCGGATGCGCATGAAAATGAGAAAAGCGGCAAAGCGCCCTCGGAGAAGGCCGAAAAATCCTCTCCCAGCAAACCGGTTTCGTCTTCGGACCGGCGATAGGGCGACACACTCCCGCTGCGAGCGGAATGCTGAGGCTAACAACCTCCCTCGCCGGATCGCGTGGTGACTGATTCAGCCTCGCCGACCTATCGGTAGCAAAAACACCTCCCCGATCGCTCAGGGAGGTGCATCTTCATTTAGCGGTCAACCTTTCCTTACAGAAGGTCGAAACGGTCAGCGTTCATCACCTTCGTCCAGGCGGCGACGAAATCACGCACGAATTTCTCCCTGCTGTCGTCCTGTGCATAGACTTCCGCATAGGCGCGCAGGATGGAGTTCGAACCGATGACGAGGTCGACGCGGGTGGCCGTGTATTTGGCTGCCCCAGTCTTGCGGTCACGAATCTCATAGAGATTGTTGCCGGTCGGAACCCAGGAATAGGCCATGTCCGTCAGCGTCGTGAAAAAGTCCGTCGTCAGCGCGCCGGGCTTGTCGGTGAACACGCCATGCGCCGTACCGGCATAATTGGTGCCGATGACGCGCAGGCCGCCGATGAGCACGGTCAGTTCCGGCGCGGTCAGGCCCAGAAGCTGCGCGCGATCCAGCAGCAGTTCTTCGGGGCTGACAACATAGTCCTTCTTGACCCAGTTGCGGAAACCATCCGCCAGCGGCTCAAGCGGAGCAAAGCTGTCGGCATCCGTCTGCTCGGCGGAAGCGTCACCACGGCCAGCCGCAAAAGGCACGGCAATGTCGAAGCCGGCCGCCTTGGCCGCCTGTTCCACACCGTAATTGCCGGCGAGAACGATCACATCCGCAATGCTTGCGCCGCTTTCACGGGCAATCTGCTCCAGAACCGAAAGCACGCGGGAAAGACGGGCGGGCTCGTTGCCTTCCCAGTCCTTCTGCGGTGCGAGGCGGATGCGCGCACCATTGGCGCCGCCGCGCTTGTCCGAACCGCGGAAGGTGCGGGCGCTGTCCCAGGCGGTCGAGACCAGATCAGCAACGGAAAGGCCAGACGCCGCGATCTTCGCCTTGACGGCAGCGACATCGTAGCTGGTGGAGCCTGCGGGGATGGGATCCTGCCAGATCAGGTCTTCCGCCGGAACGTCAGGGCCGATGTAACGGGACTTCGGTCCCATGTCGCGGTGGGTCAACTTGAACCAGGCTCGGGCGAAGACCTCGGAGAAATGGTCCTGATCATCCCTGAACTTCAGCGAAATCTCGCGGTAGATCGGATCAACCTTCAGGGCCATGTCGGCATCGGTCATCATCGGGATGGTGCGGATCGAGGCATCCTCGACGTCGACAGGCTTGTCTTCTTCGGCAATGGTGATCGGCGCCCATTGCGATGCACCGGCGGGGCTGTGGGTCAAGGTCCATTCATGCTTGAACAGCATGTCGAAGAAACCATTGTCCCACTTGGTCGGCTCGCTCGTCCAGGCGCCTTCGATACCGGAAACAACCGTGTCGCGACCAATGCCGCGGCCCTTGGTGTTGATCCAGCCAAGACCCTGAAATTCCGGGCCTGCGGCTTCCGGATCGGGGCTGAGGTTGGCGGCGCTGCCATTACCGTGCGACTTGCCGATGGTATGACCGCCGGCGGTGAGAGCCACGGTTTCCTCGTCGTCCATGCCCATGCGGGCGAAGGTCTCGCGCATCTGCGCCGCCGTCGCCAGCGGATCGGACTTGCCGTTTACGCCTTCCGGGTTGACGTAGATGAGGCCCATCTGCACGGCAGCGAGCGGGTTTTCCAGCGTCTCGGGCTTGGTCACGTCGCCGTAACGGCCATCGCTCGGCGCCAGCCATTCCTTTTCGTCACCCCAATAGGTGTCCTTTTCCGGAGCCCAGATGTCTTCACGGCCGAAGGCGAAACCGAAGGTCTTCAGACCGGCGACGTCATAGGCAATGGTGCCGGCGAGCGCGATCAGGTCGGCCCAGGAAATCTTGTTGCCGTATTTCTTCTTGATCGGCCACAGCAGACGGCGGCCCTTGTCGGTGTTGACGTTATCCGGCCAGGAATTGAGCGGGGCAAAACGCTGGTTGCCGGTGTTGGCGCCGCCGCGACCGTCAGTCACGCGGTAGGAGCCCGCCGCATGCCAGGTAACACGCGCCATCATGCCCACATAGCTGCCCCAGTCGGCCGGCCACCAGTCCTGGCTGTCGGTCATCAGCGCACGCAGATCGGCCTTCAGCACCTCGACGTCGAGCGTCTTCAGGGCTTCGCGATAGTTGAAAGAGGTGCCGAGCGGATTGGTCTTGGTATCGTGCTGATGCAGGATGTCGAGGTTCAGCGCATTCGGCCACCATTCGGTAACCGATTTACCGGAGGCCGTGTTGCCTCCATGCATGACGGGACACTTGCCAGCCGGTTTTGAAGTTGCGTCCATTTCGCCCTCCGATGGGTTTAGCAATTAAACGAAATAATCAATTCGACATGTGCAGCCTGTTGGAGCCAGAGCCTGCGGCAGGTCATGGGAAACCGTGCAGCGAGGCTGGTGATCTCTGACAGCTACAGCTTCTTTCTGTCATGAAGATGACTAACAGCCGGGTTCCATAATTTCCAATTGTATATTCTAAAGGCTGCGATATGCTGAGCTTATGATTGCGCTCTCCATGAAACATCTCCGTTATTTCGACGCTCTGGCCAAGATCGGCCATTTCGGCCGGGCGGCGGAGGCATGTGCGATTTCCCAGCCGGCGTTGTCGCTGCAAATCCGCGAACTGGAGGAACTGATCGGCGCGCCGCTTGTCGAACGCGGCAGCCGCCAGATCCGGCTGACGACGCTTGGCGAAGAATTTGCCGAGCGCACCCGCTCGATCCTGCGTTCGGTGGACGAGCTGCAGGATCTGGCGCGTGCGGGCCAGGGCCCGCTCAGCGGCCGCCTGCGCATCGGCGTCATCCCGACGGTCGCGCCTTATCTTTTACCACAGGTCATCAAGACTCTCACCCGACATTATCCCGGACTGGAGGCCCGCCCGCGCGAGGCGGTGACGCAGAAGCTCATCGAGGACCTGCTGGAAGCCCGGCTCGACATGGCGATCGTCGCCCTGCCCGTTTCGGAGCCCGCGCTGGAAGAGGTTCCGCTGTTTTCGGAGGAATTCATTCTGGTGCGGCCGATGGAGGATGCGGGCATGCCGGTGCCGAGCGCCGACAAGCTCGGCGAAATGCGGCTTCTGCTTTTGGAGGAAGGCCATTGCTTCCGCAATCAGGCGCTTTCCTTCTGCAGCACGACCAATGCGCCGCCGCGCGTGCTGATGGAGGGCTCCTCGCTCTCCACCCTCGTGCAGATGGTCGGCGCCGGCATCGGCGTCACGCTCATTCCGCAGATGGCCGTCGATATGGAGACGAGGCAATCCACCGTTTCGGTATTCCGGCTTGCGGAGCCGCGCCCGTCGCGCACCATCGGCATGGTCTGGCGCAAGAGCAATCCGCTTTCGGCCCAGTTCGCCCATATTGCGGAGATCGTCCGCGAATGCGGCCTCCAGAAGCTCGGCCTCGCGGCATAGGGACTTGGCTCGGACGATCGCGCGCCGTAATGCGCGCGATCTTCACATGGAGCGGCTGGCCTATCGCGAAGCGGCTTTCGCGCGCCCGTCGTCGGTCCATTGCGGCGGCGCGCCGAACTTGTCGGCCACCATGCCCTTCAAGCCACGTGACCGGCCATAGGCATCGCACTCGACATATTTCGGTTTTCCACCCAGAGCCGACCGGATTCGATGGCCGGAGGGAATAGAGAGGTTCAGGCCGTCGGAAACTTTGCCTGTCACGAGAATACGCGAGAAGTAGTTGGAGAAATCGGTGGCAAGCTCGTAAGCGTCGCCGATTTCCGATGCGCGGGCGTTACCAGTGATGGAATTCGCGCCCTTGGACCAGACGGCGGCCGCACGCTGAACGCCGCCACTATCCACCGCCTCGGCCTCAACGGCCAGCCCGCCAAGCCCGAATGGGAGACGCGGCACGCTGACCGGCAGGACGAAGCCGCTGCCGAGCGTCACGGCCGTCGATACCCCGGCCATGGTCTTGTCGGTCGGCACCAGATCGGTGATGACCGTGCGCACCGTCATATCCGCCGGCTGTCCAAGAGCGGCGATCCGGTATTTATCGCTGAGCGCCACGCAGATGGCGCGATCCAGCGCATTCGAAACAAGGGCACGATCCTTTTCCGATGTGATCCGCGACGAGGCGGCGAAGGAGAAGGTGGTCGGCACGATGGCGACGGTCTTGACCCCGGCCAGCCCGGTAGCGTCCACGAAGGTTCGCGATTTGGTGAACTTTCCCTTGGCCGGGCTGAGCTGCGCATAGGAGGTAAGCGTGCCACCTTCTTTCAGCGGCACGGAGGTGCAGCCGGACATGATGATGGCGAAGGGCAAGGTGGCGAAGGCGACACCGCGGCTGCGGGACGCCTTGTCGCCGGAACCCCGGGCAAACAGATTCCACTGTTGTTTCACTGCACGTACTCCGGTTGGGATGATTGATCCTGTGCCCCGCACGGTACGACAGCTAAAATTGCGGCAACATTACAATCACCAGCCTCTGAACAGCGCGCAACGCGACGATCAGAAACGTAACCGGAAGGTGCTTCCGAAAGCGCTGCTATCCAGAAAGATTCGCCCGTTATGGTTGGCGACAATCTGCTTGACGAGGCTGAGGCCAAGCCCTGCCCCGGTGCTGCGCGGTGTGATGCGGTAAAAGGGCTCGAAAATCCGTTCCCGCTGGTCTTCGGCTATCCCCTGCCCTTCATCGGAAATCGCGATCTCACCATTGGCGAGAACCGAGATATGGATCATCCCCCTGTTGCCACCATAATCGATGGCATTGCGTACGATGTTGCTGATGGCGCGCGGCAGGGTGAAGGGGTTGCCCATCACCTCATATCGCGCGATCTGCGTATCGAAGGAGATGTCATAACCCGCCGAAAGCGCAAGCGGCGCAAGATCGGCGACGACGGTGCGGGTCATCTCGACGAGCTCCACCGTCTCGCGCCGGTCGTTCACCTGATCGTTTCTTTCGAAAGCGAGAAGCTGTTCGGTGGTTTCGCCAAGCCGCGCGACATCCTCCATCAGGCGTTGCTGTTCCGGCCCCGGCAAGCCCTCTATCCGGGTCTGCATGATCGCAATTGGTGTTCTCAGTTCATGCGCCGCATCGATGAGAAAACGCTGGCGCGCCCGAAACTGCTCTTCCAGCCGCTCGAGGATGCTGTTGAAGGCAAGGATCAGCGGAACCACCTCGCGAGGCACATCCTGGACGGGAAGCTTTGAGCCCGGCCGGCGCGGATCGATCTCGGGGGCCTTTTTGACGACGGAACTGAGGCCGGAGAGCGCCTGGCGCACGATGCGGGGAACCGAGAAGAACACGGCGGGCAGGATGACAGCCAGCAGGGGAACGTAAATCTTGTAGGTTCCAGCAAGAAGCGTCAGGAACTGCCCGCCGACATGCGTCGTTCCGCCGAACATGACCCTTACCGCACCCCATTTCGTTTCCATGCTTTCAACCAGGGCGACATCGACGATGCCCTTTCCTCCACGAATATCGGCATCCGTCATCAGATGCAGATACCGCGACAATTCCTCATAAACGGCAGGCACGGCGCCGTAGGTCGCCACCCGCCCATCCAGCGTGGAGGCAACGAACCAGAGTGTTGAGTTCTCCGCCTTCAGGGCCCGCAATGCCGGGCTCTCGGTAATGACCAATCCCTTTTGCGGATCGAGCGAAAGTGAACCATCAAGCGTGGCCGAGAGGTCGTCCCAGAGCGCAATATTGGGGGAAAGCATCATCACGCCGTAAAAACAGAGCCCGATGATGACCACGGCAATCATGGCAGAGACGACGACGCTGAGCTGCCAGCTCAGTTTCCACCACAAGGACGGGTTGGACGTGCCCTGCGCTTTCATGCTTCTTCCTTCAACAGATAACCGATACCACGAATATTATGGACGCCGACGCCTGCGGATGCATCGAGCAGGCGTTTTCGCAGCCGCGATATATGCGCGTCGAGCGCATTGGACTGGATCTCTTCCTCATAATTATAGACCGCTGCCTCGAGCGTGGAGCGCAGCACGGATTTGCCCTTGCGTTTCGCCAGCGCAATGAGAACCGCAAGCTCACGTCTTGGCAGATCGAAGGGAACCGAATTGATCGTGACGCTGAGATGGAGCGGATCAATGACGATGCGGCCAGCGGTGATCTGGGCCGGCGCAAGGTTTGCCGGCCTCCTTAGAACCGCGCGCACCCGGGCCAGCAACTCGCCGACGAGAAACGGCTTGCCAAGATAATCGTCTGCGCCGCCGTCCAGCCCCGCTATCCGCTCTTCCGGCTCGTTCATCGCCGTCAACAGAATGATCGGCGTGTCGATACCTGCGCGGCGCAGCTGCGGAATGAAGGAGAGCCCTTCCCCGTCAGGCAGGCGACGGTCGAGCAGAATGGCGTCATAGACGTGCTGACGCGTCAGCTCCATCGCATCGCCGAGCCACATCGTATGGTCGATGACGATCCCCTGCTTGCCGAGCGTCGCCGTCAGCGCATCCGCCATTTCCTTTTCATCTTCGATCAACAGAAGTCTCATGCGTCACCGTCCCTTCGCCTTCCGTTTTCTGCCAGAAAGGTTGCGGCAGTATTGCGGCGAAGACGACGCTGGAGCATTTACAACCAGGATCCATAATGGTTTCACCTCTGGAAAATTCATAAAAACAGAGCTTTGGAGCATTAGACGGTTCCGTTTAGGCAGGCGCGCCCCGGAGGGTAATGCTGCTGCAATTATGGATGCCTATCCAGAAACCATCCGCCTCGACAGAGGCAATGCGACCGCCTGAGCGGCGGTCCCGGGATGGAAAGGATTTCAGTATGTGGATGAAGAGAACCATCAAGGCGGGGATCGCGCTTGCAGGTTGCGTTCTCGTTGTCACCGCTCTCGATCCGGCGCGCGGCGGCGTCGATGCGAATGAGCGTGTCAAAGGCATCGTGAACGGGCTCGTCGAAACCGCTTCGATGAGCCCCGCAGGCACGCCATTCGAGCTGACGGCCGCGGAAACGGCAAAGATCGGCACGCGCCCGATGGTGGAGCGGCTTGGCATCAGCGGCGAGCTTCAACCGATCACCCGTGTGGTGATCCGCGCCCGTGAGGCCGGCAAGATCGTGGAAATGAATGTCCGCGACGGAGATACGGTGCAGGCGGGCAAACTGCTCGTGCGTTTCGAAACCGATGAGTTGCAATCGACGCTTTTGCTGCGGCAGAGCGACCGGGATGCGGCTGAGGCCGAGCTGATGCTGGCGATGCAGGCCCTGACGAGAACCGAACAGCTTGCCCTGAAAAACATCGCGTCGGCAGAACAGCTCGACAAGGCGAAAAGCGATGTCGCGGTGAAGACGGCAAGGCTCCAGAGCCTTGCGGCGCAGGCGGATATCGCCCGCCTCGCCCTTCGCAATGCCGAAATCCGCGCACCCTTCAGCGGCACCGTCACCCGGCGGTTGGCCGAGGCGGGATCGCGAGTCGGTGCGGATGGCGAGCTTCTCACACTGGTCGATACCAGCGTGCTGGAAGCGAAGGTTCTTGTCGCCACCCGCGACATACCGCGCGTGGCGCTCAGCCAGACGGCGGAACTGGCGATCGACGGCCTTGGCGGCCAGATCGTCAAAGGCACGGTCGACCGCATCAGCCCGGTTGCCGAAGACGGCACCCGTTTCGTCGCCGTCTATCTGCGGCTTGCCAATCGTGACGGCCGGCTGTGGGGCGGAATGTTCGCCAGCGGATCGATCCTCCTGCGTGAAAAGAACGATGCGCTTGTCGTTCCCGCAATCGCGCTGCGCAAGGACGAGACGGGTTACCATGTGCTGAAGGTGGAGGATGGCCATCTTCGCCGCCAGACGGTCGCAGTCGGAGCGCGCTGGAACGATGGCGACCTGGTCGAGATCGCCGCCGGCCTGAAGGATGGCGAGACCATCCTAACCGCACCGCTTCCCGAACTGGGGTCTGACATGGCCGTCACCATCGACAAGGCAGGCTGAAATGTTTTTGACCCGCATATCCGTTACCCATCCCGTTTTCGCCACCATGATGATGGTGGCGCTTCTGGTCATGGGCGCCTTCTCGCTGCAGCGGCTTGGGCTGGACCAATATCCCAATGTCGACGTTCCCGTGGTGGTCGTCGTCACCTCTTATCCGGGCGCGACGCCGGAGACGGTGGAGACCGAGGTGACGCGGCCCGTCGAGGACGCGCTGAACGCCATTGGCGGCCTCGACGAGGTCACGTCCACCTCCTATGAGGGGCGCTCCGTCGTGGTCGCGAAATTCAAGCTCGAAGTGCAGAGCTCGGCCGCCGCGCAGGAGGTCCGCGACAAGATCGCCGCCATCGAGGCGAATTTTCCGAAAGACGCCAAAAAGCCCGTCATATCGAGGTTCGACCCCGCCGCCGAGCCGGTCCTGTCGGTTGCGATCAGTTCGACGTCGCTCGATGTGCCCGCCCTCACCACGCTTGCCGACCAGAGGGTGGTGCGGCAGCTGACGACCGTTGCCGGCGTCGGCCAGGCAACGCTGGTTGGCGCCCGCAAACGGCAGATCGATGTGACGATCGACGAGACGCGCATGCGCGCCCTTGGCATCGGAATCAACGAGGTGGTGAATGCGCTGCGCGCCGGCAACACCAACAGCCCGGCCGGAAGCGTCATCGATCCCGTCTCCGAACGGACGATCCAGGTACAGGGCCGCATCGAGGAGCCGCAGGCGCTGCTGGACATGGTGGTGGCAAGGCGCGGCGGCGCGGCCATCGAGCTTCGTGATGTCGCCAAACTTTCCGAAGGCGCAGCCGATGCCGAAAGCCGCGCCCTCTATAACGGCCAGACGGCGCTGGCGATCGACATCGTCAAGGTTCAGGACGCCAATACCGTTCAGGTGGCGACGGATGTGAGAAAGCGTCTCGATGCGCTCAACGCCGAGCTTGCCCCGCAGAACGTACAGCTGCGTATCGTCACGGATTCATCGATACCCATCCGCGAATCCGTCGGTCAGGTACAGACGACGCTGATCGAAGGTGCGGCGCTCGCCGTCGCCATCGTCTTCCTGTTTCTCAATTCCTGGCGCAGCACGGTGATTACCGGGCTGACATTGCCGATCGCCATCATCGGCACGCTCACGGTGATCGATTTCCTCGGTTTCACCCTCAATACGCTCAGCCTGCTGGCGCTGACGCTTTCCATCGGCATTCTCGTGGATGACGCCATCGTGGTGCGCGAAAACATCACCCGCCATCTGCATATGGGCAAATCCCACCTGCGCGCAGCCCTCGACGGCACCAATGAAATCGGGCTTGCGGTCATCGCGACAACGGCGACGATCGTGGCGGTTTTCCTGCCGGTTGCCTTCATGGATGGCATCGTCGGCCGGTTTTTCTATGAATTCGGCGTCACCGTCTCCGCCGCCGTGCTGATCTCGCTTTTCGTCGCCTTCACGCTCGATCCGATGTTATCAAGCGTCTGGTATGATCCGGACGCCCAACCCGATGCAAAACGCGGCCCGATAGGCCGACTGATCGCGCGTTTCGACCGCGGCTTCGAATGGACGGCCGGCCAGTATCGCCGCGCCATCGGCTGGACCCTGCGGCACCGGCTCGTCACCCTGCTTGTCACATCGGGCATATTTATCGGCAGCCTGTTCATGGTGCCGCTGGTCGGCACGGAATTCGTTCCGAATGCCGATGAGGGCCGCTTCCAGGTCAACATCACCGCGCCGGTCGGCTCCTCTCTGGACTATACGACCACCAAGGTGCGGCAGGTCGAGAAGGCGCTGAGGGAATTTCCGGAGGTCGAGATGCTTTATTCCACCATCAACACCGGCGGCGCCGCGGGCAAACATCGCGCCGCCATATTGGTGGGGCTGGTGCCGCTCGATACGCGAAGCCGAACCCCGCTCTCCCTTGCCGAGCCGGTTCGCAAGCGCCTGTCAGCCATACCTGGCATTGAGGTCACGATCCTGCAGAATGGCCTTGGCGGCGGCGAAAGCCCGGTGCAGCTGAGCATCCTCGGCGACGACCGGGCTGTTCTTGAAAAAATCGCCGCCGGCCTGGTCGAAGACATGAAAAAAATTCCGGGCCTCGTGGACGTGACCTCCAGCGCCAAGGATGTGACCTCTGTCCTGTCGGTACGCCTGAAGCCTGCGGCGGCGAGCGATCTCGGCATTGCCCACGCCGATCTTGCCGCAGCGCTCTCCCCCCTTATCGGCGGCGAGGATGTGTCGAAATGGACGGATAGTGACGGCAATACGTACGATATCGTCACCCGCCTGCCCGCCGAGCGGCGGTCCGATCTGGCAAGCCTCGGTGAATTGATGATTGCGACCGGCCGCACGGCGGCGAACGGTGCACCGCTGATGGTGCGTCTCGATCAGGTTGCCGATATCGGCATCATGCCGGCCCCCGCCGAAATCCGCCGCATCGACAATCGCCGCGAGATACTGGTTTCGGCCAATATTGCCGGCCGCACGCTTGGCGACGTGACGGAGACGCTTCAGGGCCTGACCGCCGGTCTTGACCTGCCGAACGGCTATCGCATCCGCTTCGGCGGTGACGCCGAAACCATGCAGGAAACCGTCGGCCACATGGTCACAGCGCTCAGCATGGCCGTCATCTTCATCTACATCGTGCTCGCCTCGCAGTTCGGCAGCTTCTTGCAACCGCTCGCCATTATGGCGTCGCTGCCGCTGTCGCTCGTCGGCGTCCTCATCGGGCTGATGGTCGCCGGCAGCACCATCAACATGTTCTCGCTGATCGGCTTCATCATGCTGATGGGCCTCGTGACCAAAAACGGCATCCTGCTGGTGGATTTCGCCAATCGCGAGCGGCGGCGGGGGCTTTCGCTGAACGAAGCGCTCGAGAATGCGGGCGTCATCCGCTTCCGTCCGATCATCATGACGACGCTTGCAATGATCTTCGGCATGATCCCGCTCGGTCTGGCCGTGGGCGGCGGCGGCGCGCAGCGTGCGCCGATGGCCCATGCGGTGGTTGGCGGCCTCATCAGTTCCACGCTGCTGACCCTGATCGTGGTGCCGACCATCCTGTCTTATCTGGACAGCATCATCAGGCGTTTCGCCCGCCTGTTACCGAAAGCGCCGGATGAAACGGGGCATTCGAACCATGAGACACAATCTTCCCAAAAGCAGCCGGCCTGACAAGGTCGGCTAGACACCAATCCGGCTGACAACGGGAAGGCGACACCGCCTTCCCGTCATTCCGGATGGCGCGCCTGTCGTCATCTCAGCAAAAGAATCGCGGCCGGGCCCGACAGAAGCAAAGCGATGGCGATAATCGGGTGGAGATAACGCAATAGGAAGCGGAGAACGGGGCGGCGTAAATTCATGCAACGGCTCCTGATGACAATCATCAGGCAAGGTTGGGCATGCCCTATTGCGGCGGCATTACAGTCCTGGCGGAAGGAAGGAATGCCGGCAGATGCGGTTACGGTGTCTCAGCGCTCCGGCGTTTCTTTTTGCCCTTTGGCCGGAAATCGACCAGCAGCGATTTCAGTTCGATATCACGAACGCGTCTTGCCGCTTCGTCAGGGCGCACCCATTCCAGCAGGCGTTCGCCGTGCTCCTTGAAGGTCGCGTCCGTTTCCGTCACCTCTATCTGGAAGACGTCGACCATGCAGGGAACGACATCGCCATTGTCGAGCATCTTGAGATAGGTATAGCGGCCCACCGCATCCTTCTTCACCCGGCCGCGCACACCCGCCTCCTCCCACGCTTCGATTGCCGCCGCCTGATGCGGTTTCTTGCGCTTCATCGGCCAGCCGCGCGGAATGATCCAGCGCTGACTGGTGCGGGACGTGACGAGGAGGATTTCGACATCCACGCTATTGTCGGCATAACGGAAACAGAGCGCGGCATATTGCTGCCGGAAAGCACCGGTGAAGAGCTTTTCGGGAACCGCAGCCAGCTGCTGGAGCAATGTGAGTGGACGGGCCGGACGGGTTTTCCGGCGTTTCTTGGAAGATTTCATATCCGTTGATAGTGCTGATTTTCCGGGTTGCATCAATGCCCCGCGTGCATTTATGACAGTTTTATGACAATCACCCCCCACAACTGATAAAGCGCCATTGAGGGCCAATTCGCATGATGAGTATTTTTCGCAAGCTGATGCCGCGCGAGGACCGTTTCTTCGACATGTTCAGCAAACATTCCGAAACCGTCATCAAAGCGGCTGAAGCCCTTGACCAACTTTTAAGCGGCATCGACGTCGAGAAGAACTGCGACCTCATCGTCGCCCTCGAGCATCAGGCGGACGAGATCACCCGCGAGGTGCTGCTTGCGGTCAGGCGGAGCTTCATCACGCCATTCGATCGTGGCGACATCAAGGACCTCATCCAGTCCATGGATGACGCCATCGACATGATGCACAAGACCGTCAAGACCATCCGCCTGTTCGAGCAGAGCGAATTCGACCCGCTGATGAAGGAGATGGGCCACGAGATCGTGCGCGCGGCGGGCCTGATTGCGGAAGCCATTCCGCTTCTCAACAAGGTCGGCACGAATGCGCATCGCCTCTCGGCCATCGCCGAAGAAGTGACCCGCGTCGAAGGCCGCTCCGACGAGCTTCACGACCTGGGTCTGAAGGACCTCTTCCGCCGGCATGGCGCGAGCGGCGATGCCATGGCCTATATGATCGGCAGCGAAATCTACGGCGAACTCGAAAAGGTCGTCGACCGCTTCGAGGATGTGGCCAACGAGATCAGCGGCATCGTGATCGAGAACGTCTGATGGATGTCGCGCTTGCCCTGCCGCTGCTCGTCGGCCTTATCGCCATCGCGCTGTTCTTCGATTTCCTGAACGGTTTGCATGACGCCGCCAATTCCATCGCCACCATTGTCTCCACCCGGGTGCTGCGGCCGCAATATGCGGTCGCCTGGGCGGCCTTCTTCAATTTCATCGCCTTCCTGTTCTTCGGCCTGCATGTGGCCGAAACGCTCGGCACCGGCATCATAGATCCGGCCATCGTGTCGCCGCAGGTCATCTTCGCGGCGCTGATCGGCGCCATCGTCTGGAACATCGTCACCTGGATTTTCGGCATTCCCTCCAGCTCCTCGCATGCGCTGATCGGCGGCCTCGTCGGTGCGGGTTTCGCCAAGGTGGGCTTTAACTCCATCGTCTGGTCGGGCCTGCTGAAGACCGTGGGGGCGATCTTCATGTCGCCGGCCATCGGCTTTTTCCTGGCGCTCGTTCTCGTGCTCGCCGTGTCGTGGCTGTTCGTGCGGCAGACGCCCTTTGCTGTCGACCGCACCTTCCGCGTCATGCAGTTCATCTCCGCCTCGCTTTATTCGCTGGGGCACGGCGGCAATGACGCGCAGAAGACCATGGGCATCATCGCCGTGCTGCTGTTCAGCCAGGGGCATCTCGGCGAGAGTTTCTATGTGCCCTTCTGGGTGGTGATTTCCTGCCAGTCGGCCATGGCGCTCGGCACGCTGTTCGGCGGCTGGCGTATTGTCCATACGATGGGATCGAAAATCACCCGGCTGAACCCGATGCAGGGTTTCTGCGCCGAAACCGGCGGGGCGCTGACGCTGTTCGGCGCCACATGGCTCGGCATTCCGGTCTCCACCACCCACACGATCACCGGCGCCATCGTCGGTGTCGGTGCTGCCCGCCGTGTCTCGGCGGTGCGCTGGGGGCTTGCCGGCAATATCGTCATCGCCTGGATCGTGACCATGCCGGCAGCCGCACTGATCTCCGCTGCCGTTTACGGGCTGACCTCGCTGTTCTGATAGCTCCATTACTGCCCGGATCTGCCGCTCCGCCCGGAACAAAAGCCACCCTGTGGCTGTTGTTCCGGTAGACCAATGCGGATCGCGGACATGGCACGGCAGGTTTTCTGGAAGGGTTATCTGAAGCTGTCACTGGTGACGGCCTCCGTCTCGCTGACGCCTGCGACGACCGAAGGCAACAAATACAGCTTCCACATCCTCAATCGCAAAACCGGCAATCGCGTCGAAAGCCGCTATGTCGACAGTGTCACCCACAGGCCGGTCGCCGCCAGGAACCAGGTGAAGGGTTTTCCGCGCGGCGAGGATGACTACGTGCTGCTGGAGGATGACGAGATCGATGCGGTGGCGCTTGAAAGCACCCGCACCATCGATATCAAGACCTTCGTGCCAAAAGGGTCGATCGACTGGATCTGGTACGACCGTCCGCATTTTCTGCGCCCGGAAGACAAGATCGGCACCGAAGCCTTCAGCGTCATTCGCGAAGCCATGAAAGCGAACGATGTTTTCGGCATTGCGCGTCTGGTGATCTACCGTCGTGAAAGGGCAGTCCTGCTGGAACCTTCAGGCAAGGGCATCATCCTGTGGACGCTCCATTATGGCGAGGAGGTGCGCGAAAGCATCGACGCGCTGGAGCCGAAGATGAAAATCGACCGGCCGTTGCTGGACGCCATGGAAAAACGCATCGGCAAACAGGTCACGGCTTGGAAGCCAACTCTGGTGCAGGACCCCATTCAGAAAAAGATCAAGTCCCTGTTGAAGACCAAGGGCGAAGAGGTCTCCTCATCGACAAAGAAAACTAGCACGAAGGCCCGCACCGGCGGCAATGTCATCAATATCATGGATGCGCTGAAGAAAAGCCTCGCTTCGGAAAAGAGAAGCTGAGGATCGGCGTCTTCACCGTGCCTTTTTCGGCAGCGGCTTGGCAGCGGCAAAAAAGCCGTCCCACGGGTCTTTTTTCAGCGCAGCAAGACGAGCCCCGATATTGTTGACGGTGAAATGGGCCGGACCGATCTCGGCGGTGAGTTCCGACCATTCGAGCGGCGCTGAAATGGCGGCTCCCGGCCGGGCGCGCGTCGAATAGGCCGCAACCGCCGTATTGCCCCTGCCGTTGCGCAGGTAATCGATAAAAATACGGCCCTGACGTTTCGCCTTGGTGGCGACGGAAAGATATTTCTCCGGTTCGGCTTTCGACATATCCGCCGCCATGGCCTTGGCGAAGGCTTTTACCGGGGCCCAGCCCGCCTGCGGCTTCAGCGGCGCGACGACATGCAGTCCCTTGCCGCCCGAGGTCTTGACGAAAGCGGCAAGCCCGGCCTCTTCGAAACGCCGTTTCAGTTCCAGCGCCGCCTCGATCACCTCTTCCCATGCCACATCCTCGCCGGGGTCGATATCCATGGTGATCATGTCAGGCTTTTCCCAATTGGCGGTGGTCACGCCCCATGGGTGAATTTCAAGCGCGGCGGATTGCACGAGCGCCATCAGGCCATCGAAATCGGTAATGCGGATCAGCGGCTCACCGCCCTTGTCCTTGGGGTCCCTGATTTGCTCGACCGCCTTGTTGATGCCGCGCCAGGCATGTTTCTGGAAGAAACGCTGCCCTTCTATACCCTCCGGGCAGCGCAGCAGTGCCAGCGGCCGGTTGACGACAAAGGGCGCGATGCGCCGCCAGACCTGCGCATAATAATCGGCAAGCCCCTCCTTCGTCACGCCATCGTCCGGCCAGTAGAGCCGGTCAGGATGGGTGAACTTGATCGTCGATTGCGGCGCCTTGGTATCGGACACGGCCTTCTCCTCGCGTTCGATTTCTTCTGCGGGCTTGTCTTCACGCAGCCCCCGGAAGGAGGCGTGGCGCAGATTGCCATCTCCAGACCATGCGCGAAACTCCACTTCAGCCACCAGTTCCGGCTTCACGAAATGAAGATCACGTCGGGCAAGCGCGGTGAGCTTCTCACCGAACGGGCTTTCCGTGCGCTCCAGCGGCTTCAGCAGGCCAAGCAGCATCTCCGCCACGTCGCCCGTATAACCTGTCCCGACACGGCCGACATGGCGCAGCTTGCCATTTTCATAAACGCCGAGCGCCAGCGATCCGATCGCGTGGTCCGATGTCGAGGAGACGGTGTAGCCACCGATAACGAATTCCTGTCGCATCGAGCATTTGGATTTCACCCATTCTCCCTTGCGCCCGGAAACATATTTGCTGCTCTTGACCTTGGAAATGACACCCTCAAGACTGAGCCGGCAGGCATGGTCGAGGACAAGCGCGCCACTTTCTTCAAAATGCTGGCTGTAACGAAGATGGGGATCGCCCGCCGGCAACAGCTTTTCCAGCAGCGCCTTTCGTTCGCTCAATGCCGCACCGCGCAGATCGCTGCCATCGAGATAGAGAAGGTCGAAGGCGTAAAACACAAAACGGTCGCTGCGTCCTTCGCTCAGATCCTGCTGCAAGGCGGAGAAATCGGAAGCCCCGTTATCGCGTTCCACGACGATTTCGCCGTCGATCAACACCGTTTCCACCGGCAGCGCCTTGATAGCGCCTGTCACGGACACACCGAATTTCTCCGTCCAGTCCAGCCCGCTGCGGGTCAGGAGCTGGAGCTTGCCCTGATCGACACGCGCCTGCAGACGATAGCCGTCAAATTTGATTTCATGCAGCCAGCGATCTCCGTCGGGCGGTTTTGGCTTGAGCGTGGCGAGCGCCGGCGGCACGAAGGACGGCATGGCCTGTTTGCGCGCGCCTTTGGGCAGCGCATGCGCCTGTTTTTTGCCCGACGTCGAAGCCGCGGCCTTTTTCGATACCGGCTTGGAATTCCAGGTATCTTTTGGCTTGGCCGCAACCTCCTCGACGCTACGCCCGGTCTTTACGGATTCCGGCCGTTCCTCGAGAATATCCGCGCCGCCTTTATGTCTGGCTTCCTCGTCGTCGCCCTTGATCAGCAGCCAGTTTTCCCGGCTTTCGCCCGGCTTTCCGTGCATGCGCACCAGATGCCAGCGTCCCTTCAGCTTTTCGCCTTCCAGTTCGAATTCCAGATGGCCTTTGCGATAGCCTTTCCGGGCGTCACCGATCGGCTGCCAGAAGCCGCGATCCCAGACAATCACGGTGCCGCCGCCATATTGTCCCTTGGGGATAACGCCTTCAAAATCACCATAGCTGAGGGGATGGTCCTCCACATGCACGGCAAGACGTTTGTCCTCGGGATCGAGACTGGGACCGCGCGTCACCGCCCAGCTTTTCAGCACGCCATCCATTTCCAGCCGAAAATCATAATGCAGACGGCGGGCATCGTGTTTCTGGATCACGAAGCTCGATCCCTGCTGTTCGGCCTTCGTACCCTTGGGCTCCGGCGTCTTGTCAAAACTGCGCTTGGCGTTATAGGTCTGCAATCCCATGGATCAGCCCGCTTTCCGCGGCGCCTTGCGGCCTGCTGCCGTCGCCTTTTTCTTGCTGTCCGCTCCCGCCCCGGCGCTTCGGCGCAGGGCCTCCTTGAGATCGATGATATTGTCCTCCCGGCGCGGCGGCTGTTTCGCGATTTCCCGGCCTTCGATCTTGGCTTTCACAAGTTCGGCCAGCGCATCATTATAACGGTCGCTATAGTCTGCGGGATCGAACGTGCCGGCGCGCTTTTCGATGATGTGACCGGCGAGTTCCAACATTTCCTCATCGAACTCGATGTCGGGGATCGACTTGAAGACCGATGTCTGCGAACGGACCTCGTAGCTGAAATTCAGCGTCGTCGCGACGAGAGCCTTGCCGCTCGGACGGATCAGCAGGACACGGTTGCGGCGGAAAAGCACCGCTTCGCCGAGAGCTGCGACATTCTCGTCGTCCATCGCTCTGGCAAGAAGCGTCAGCGCCTCTTCACCACCCTCCCCGCTCGGCGCGAGATAATAGGACTTGTCGAAATAAAGCTTGTCGATCTCGTCACAGGGCAGGAAGTGACTGACGCGGATGACCTTGTCGCTCTCTGGCATCAGCTTCGCGATCTCGTCGCCCTCGATGACGATGTGATCGCCATTGTCGAGCTCGTATCCCTTGACCTGATCGTCGCGAAGAACCGCCTCGCCGGTATCGCTATCGACATATTGCCGCTCGACGCGGTGACCGGTCTTGCGGTTGACGATATTGAACGCGATTTTCTCCGCCGAGGTCAGCGCGGAATAAAGGCCGATTTCACAGTTGAAATCGGCAAAGGTCAGATGGCCTCTCCAGCTGGCTCTGCGGTTCATGTCCGTCGTCCCTCGTCATCGCTGCGGGAGGGCATTTCCCGGCGTCGGTCGCCGGCCAGAATGCGCTCGATGGCGGGTACGTCCGCCTCCGCCAGAACCGGCACCGGGTCGGACGCCATGGCTTCCAGCACCTCCGGCGAAAGGCCACCATTACGGATCACCCACTCCATCGCCTCACGGGTCTGCCGCTCCGCTTTCAACTGCGCATAAAGCGCCAGTATCAGCCGGTCGCGGACATCGAAGCTCTTCAAGTTTATGTCTGAACGTTCTGCCTGCCGTTTCATCTCGAAATCCTCAAAGGCCATCCGGCATTGGCGGGCATCGCCTCAGGCAATGCCCCTGCCGCCGGTGACGCCATAAACCTCGCCATTGATGAAGCTCGCATCCTGCGACGCCAGCAGCACATAAACGGGCGCCAGTTCCACCGGCTGTCCCGGGCGGCCGAAATCGCTGTCCTTGCCGAAATTCTTCACCTTCTCGTCCGGCTGGCCGCCACTCGGCTGAAGCACCGTCCAGAACGGCCCCGGCGCAACGGCATTTGCACGCACGCCCTTTTCGATGAGCTGTTTGGCAAGCGCTTTCGTATAGGCGACGATACCGGCTTTGGTGGTGGCGTAGTCCAGCAGGATTGCGGAGGGCTCATAAGCCTGTATCGACGCGGTGGTGATCACCGACGACCCCGGCTTGAGATGGGGAACAGCCGCCTGCGCAATCCAGTGCAGGGCATAAAGATTGGTCTTCATGGTGCGGTCAAAATCGTCCGTCGACAGTTCTTCTATGTCTTCGCGATATTGCTGTCTCGCGGCGTTGATGACCAGAATATCCAGCCCGTCTAGATCGCCGGCCGCCTTCTCGACCAGTTCGCGGCACCATGCCTCATCGGTAATATCGCCGGGCAGCGCGACCGCCACGCGGCCCTCCGCCTCGATGAGCGCCACGACCTCCTCGGCGTCGGATTCCTCTTCCGGCAGATAGGAGATCGCCACATCAGCACCTTCCCTCGCAAAGGCGATGGCGACCGCGCGGCCGATGCCAGAATCGCCACCGGTGATCAGCGCCTTGCGCCCGGCAAGCTTGCCGGTGCCCTTGTAGCTTTTTTCACCATGATCAGGGAAAGGCGTCATATTCGTCACCAGACCCGGCATCTCCTGGGTCGGGGTCGAAAAGGGCGGGCGCGGATACTGGCTGCGCGGGTCCTGCGGCTCGAGGCGGTCTGTCATCGCGGTCTCTCCCATCGATAGAGGTTCATCCGAGGGCGCGTTTCAGGCTAGTTGTCAGTGCCGCTCTGGGAACGGCAGCACCGACGCGCCACATGCAAGCCTAACGATCCGCCGTCGCTCTCGTTCCATCGGATGTGGGAAAGGCGGGGCGACGGCGTCCTGCGCCGTCGCCTCTTTTATCAAACGGAATGTTTCTTCCGCGTGGTGGTTCTTACGACCTGCGCGGGCGCGACATCCGGTTTGCCGAAGAGATAACCCTGCGCCTGCGCGCAGCCCTCGTCGACCACCATGCGATATTGCGCATCCGTCTCAATCCCCTCCGCCGTGACAGGCAGATCGAGGCTGCGGCCAAGGCCGATCACCGCGCGCACGATGGCGCGGGCATTGTCATCGTCGCTCATGGCGGCGATGAAACTGCGGTCGATCTTGATCTTGTCGAAGGGGAAGCTCTGCAGGTTGCTGAGCGAGGAATAACCCGTGCCGAAATCATCCATGACGATGGCGACACCGAGCGCCTTCAACTGGTTGAGGATGATCAGTGTCGTCTTGCGATCTTTCAGAAGGGCAGCTTCCGTGATTTCCAGCTCTAGCCGGTTCGGTGAAAGCCCGGTCTGCATCAGCACGGTGCAGACGACATGGCCGAGATTGGCCAGCGAAAACTGCAATGGCGAGACATTCACCGCGACCTTCAGATGCGGCGCCCAGCCGGCCGCCTGACGGCAGGCCTCGCGCAGCACCCATTCGCCGAGCGAGATGATGATCCCGCTTTCCTCGGCAATCGGAATGAAGACATCCGGCGGCACCACGCCCCGTGTCGGGTGCTGCCAGCGCACCAGCGCCTCGTAACCCACGACCTGGCCGCATTCGACTGACAGCACCGGCTGATAGTTCAACAGCAGCTCGTTGCGATTGATGGCAAGTCGCAGATCCGTCTCGAGCTGGCGGCGTTCGCGCGCCTCCTGATCCATCACCGGGTCGTAGAAGGCCAATATGCCGCGCCCGCCCATCTTCGCGCGGTAAAGCGCCAGATCGGCGGCATGCATGATGCTTTCGTGATCCCGGCCGTCCCGCGGGAACACGGCGATGCCGATGCTGACGCCGACGGAGGTCGGATCGTTGGCGACATTCATCTTCAGTGCGAACATGCCAAGGATCGTTTCTGCCAGCAGGCGCGCCTCTTCCGCCCTGGTGTGGCGCGCGGTCAGGATGACGAACTCATCACCACCGAGACGGGCGACCACATCGCCTGCCCTTGCACATTCATCGAGAATGGCGGCGACCTTTTTCAGGACGCGATCCCCTTCGGCATGACCGAATATGTCGTTGACAGCCTTGAACCGGTCGAGATCGAGCGCCAAGAGCGCAAATTCGTCATCCTCGTCGCAATGCTCGATCTGCTGGTGAAGACGGGTCTGGAACATGGTGCGGTTGGAAAGGCCCGTCAGAACATCATGGCGGGCGAGATATTCGATTTCCCGCTGCGCTTCGCGCTTTTCCGTGAGGTCACGGATGGCCATCACCTCACAGGGGCGGCCGCGATATTCGATCGTACGCACGCTGAGTTCGAATATCTGCGCTTGCCCGGCACGCTCGCGCACCGCCTCCACCGGCGTGTGGCGTGGCAGATAAGCGGGCTGCCCGTCGATCGCCTTGAAGAGATCGTCGGGGTTCTGTCCGACCAGCGATGCTTCATCCCTGCCCAGAAGGCCGGCAAAACGGGTGTTCAGCTCCACGATCCGCCCATCGCGGACGACGGCGAGGCCATCAAGCGTCGCATCGACGAGACCCTTGAGATCGACGAGATAACGATCCACCAGAGCCGCGGCGGCGGTGGAGGACAGGATCAGGAACGTGACGCCGGAAATGGCGCAGATCATGATCAGCCGCGCGACATTGTCGGGATCAGGCCCGGATACGGACGGATCGGGCGAAAGCACCGTGGCCGACATGGTCGTGAAATGCAGCGCGCAGATCGCGAAAATCGCCGATGCGGCCGGCGCGGCGATGCGCTTCCAGGAACCGATGCGACAGAAAAGAAAAAAGGCCAGAAGGAAAGATACCCAGGCGACCGCAAAACCGCCCAGCACCGGTCCCCACCGGTAGCTGATCGTGGCGGCGACATCCATTCCCGCCATTCCGACGAAATGCATGACGGCGACCGACAGGGTGATGAGCGTGCCGACGATAACAGGGCTGTAAGCGGCCTGCGAGCGGGCGGTGAGCGCCAGCCAGAAACCGATAACGGCGAAAACCGCCGACAAAGCCGTGAAGGCGAAATCATAACCGATCGGAACCGCACCCTTATAGGCGAGCATGGCGACGAAATGCGTGGCCCAGACGCTCAGGCCTCCGGCAAAGGCGGCAACCAGCACCCAATAGGGCTTACGGCCAGCCGGACTTTCCTCCGCACGCAACAGAAGGTGAAAAAAAGCAAACATGCCAAGCAGGCAGATAACAGCTGCAAGAAGAACGACCGCCCGGTCGTGCTGTATGGCAACGCATTCCAAAACCGTGAACATGCTGCACTCTCCCAGCCTCTGAAGAACCGCTCACGGTGGCACTATGGGAGTGCTTTATTTATAAATCTCTAATGCAACTATTGATAATTGTATCAATATTTTCTCGCGCAAAGGAAAAGAGTTCGGGCCGGCGTGCCAAGCTGTAACACTTTTGGCAAACCGACCCGAAAAAGTGATCGACCGAAGCTTTTACTTCCAGCTTCGATAATCTGCCGCGGTGCATCCGAAAGGCGCCGGGCCATCGGCGAAACGCTCCTGCAGACGGGCGCAACCCCACTCGTTCAGTGCTGCCGGCAGCATGTTGTTGATGTCCATTCCGGGCGAGTTGAATTGCGACGGAGCGCTTGTGACATACCACAGCCAGTAACCGAACACCGCAACGATGATGACGGCAACGATGGCAACGAGAGTGCCCAGTCTGCGCAACAGGCCCGGCCCTTTCTTCATCGCCGCAGCCTGGGCCGCGGCAGCCCCCTGCGTCTCGCTCGCGACCATCGGGGCAAGCGATGCCAGAGCTTCCGCCCGCTCCTGCTCCGTAAGGTCGATCCGCTCCAGCTGGTCGTCGAGCAGAACCGGCAACGCGCTGTTGCCATGCAGGACCGCGAGCGCCACATCATGTTTGCCGGTATGGCCGACGACAACGGGAATGCGACCCCGCTCCAGATGCGTAAAGGATTGCCGTTTGGTTTTATCGTCCCTCACCGTATCGGCATAAGTCACGAAGAGACGGCTGCGTTTTTCGGCAACAGCCGTCAGCGCGACCGGGATGACGGTCAAAGGCGCGGGCTTGCGCAGCTGCAGACGAACCCGCAGGACACGGACAAGCGTGAACAGCATCGCGAGACTGCCGAAACCGAGCAGGGCGACGAACACGCCGAGCGTGATGATGCGGTTCCAGAGCATGTCGAGGCCCAGCGAAATCGTTGCGAGTTCCGGGTTCTTCGCGGAAATGACCAGCCCGGTTTCGTAATCGCCGGAATGGAAATCGACGAACATGACCTCGACATCCTTCTTGTAGCTCACGCCCGCCTGTTCGTAGGAAAGATCCGCCTCGCAGGTCGTGAAGATCGCCTTGCGCGTCTTGCAGCTGCCGTTGATATCGCCGTTTTCAATCTCCAGCGGGTCTTTGCTGATCTGATAGTCGCGCAATATGCCCGGGCCTTCGGCCACGAGCATGACGACCGTGATCACCAGAAGCACGGGAATGGAGAAATAATAGGCTGCCGGCACCGAAATGACGCCACGTTTGAGGCTAAGCGGCCGCGACGGAAGTTTTATCTGTGCAAGGTTCATGGTCGTCAACGCATTCTTCGGGAGGTGGGTGAGCGGAGTTCGCGACTCTCGCCCGACGGAAGGAATAGTCATCGGACGGTCTAATCCGATGAAGTCCTTGAGAAAACCCCTGAAATTACGGGATGACGTGCGACAATCCTCTGCCGCGTCCGGGCTTCGCGGTTGGCCGCTGATAAAAAACGGGCGGTAAAACCGCCCGTCGCAGGTTTTTCAGAGACTGTGGTTTGCCCTTAGTCTTTCGTGACCTTTTCCAGCCGGGTCGTCTGGCTGGGATGGCCCACATAATCCTTCACGCGCGCATTCAGCACGATCGGCTCGAATCTCTCGAACATCGGCAGCACCGCCGGCTTCTGGGCGACGAACATTTCCTGCATCTGGGTGTAGATTTCCCCGCGCTTCTTGGCGTCCGGCTCCAGCGAGGCCTTTGCCGTCAGCGCGGTCAGTTCCGGAATGTCCCAGGCTGAGCGCCAGACGAAATTACCGGCATTGTTGGCGGCAAGCGAGTTGTCGGGATTGCTGGAAAACTGCTCCATCGAGCCCAGCACATTCGGCATGTAGGCGCCGGTCTGCGGAATGAGCAGATCGAAATCCCGCGCGCGGTGGGCGGCAATCACGTCCGAACCGTTACCCTGCTGGATATTGACCTTGATGCCGATCTCGCTGAGCGAGGCCTGGATCGCGGTGGCGAGGTCGATGCGTGGTGTCTGCGCGATCGTCTTCAGATTGAGCGTGAAGCCGTTCTCATAACCGGCCTCCTTGAGCAGGGCCTTCGCCTTCTCGACATCGAGCTTCCAGTCCGGGCTCGGAATGGCATATTCGAAGTTTTCCGGCACCGGCACCGTGCGCGCCCGACCGTAAGGACCCATGATGGTCTTTTCCATGCCCTTGTAGTCGATGCCATAGGCAATCGCTTCGCGGACTTTGGGGTTGGACAAGGGCTCCTTGCCGGCATTCATGGATAGGACGTAGAAGCCGCCCGTGGGCACACGCTGGATCTGGAAACCTTCCTTGTTGTTGAAGATCGCAAGGTCGGCAGCTGTCAGCGCGCTGGCGATGTCGATATCGCCGCGTTCCAGCATCAGGCGCTCCACCTGGCTTTCCGGCACATGGCGAACGATGACGCGGCGCATTTTCGGGCTGCCGGCCACATAGTCCTTGTTGGCCTCGAGAATGATGATCTCATTCGGCGACCAGCGATTGAGCGTAAAAGGACCGGAACCGGCGGAATTGGTTCTCAGCCAGCCATTGCCCCAGTCGCCATTGCTCTCATGTGACTTGAGCTCCTTGCTGTCGACGACGCTGGCGATGACCATGGCCAGACGGTAAAGAAGCAGTTCGGAGGTCGTTTCGCCGGAAAGATCGATGCGTACCGTTTTTTCATCCGGCGCGCTCACCAGCTTGTCGACATTATCGGCGTTATAGCCAACGCGCTTGAGGTTGGCTGCGGCCGCCTGGTTCATCTTCAACAGCCGGCCGAGCGAATAGACGACGTCTGCCGACGTTACCGGATTGCCCGAGGCGAAATTGGCCTCGCGAAGATGGAAGGTGATGCCCTTGTCATCTATCTCCCAGCGTTCGGCAAGCTGCGGCGAAACCTTGCCCGAACCATCGACCGAAATCAGGCGGTCATAGAGGTTGGACATGATTTCGTTGGCTTTTCCTTCGGTGGCCTGATGCGGGTCAAGCGACAGCACCTGAGCCAGCGAGGTTCCGATGACAAGCTGGTCATTCGGTGTTTTGGCCAGGGCTGGCGCGGCCTGCAGCAGCATCGCCCCAAGGGCCGTGGTGAATGCGAGACGGATCAATGTTTTTTTCATACCTGCTCCTCCTACAGATCGGTAATTCGTGTCTGGAAAACGAGCCGGCGACGCAAAGGACGTCGCCGGTTTAATTCGTCAAAGATGTTTGTTATCAAGCGCTTCGATCAACGCGGCGATGTAGCCGTAACAGAAGGCGAAAGCGACACCGACGGCATCGCGCCCGGCAATCGTCGGCACATGGTCTGGCATGATCATGTAGCGATAGCCGAGTTCGTGATAGAGTTTCAGCGACCGCACCATGTCCATGTCGCCCTCATCGGGGAACGTCTCCATGAAGGAGAGTTTGCCACCGCTGATATTGCGGAAATGGACGTTGAAGATCTTGTCGCGGCTGCCGAACCACCTGATGATATCGTCGATCTCCTCGCGCGGATTGTCGAGCATCTCGCCGATCGACCCCTGGCAGAAATTCAGGCCGTGATAGGGATTTTCGCGCATCTGCACGAATTTCTTCAATCCCTCGACAGTGCCGAGCACACGCGTGACACCCTTGTAACCCGGCGGGGTATAGGGATCATGCGGATGGCAGGCGAGACGCACCTTGTTGCTTGCCGCAACCGGCACGACGCGTTCGAGGAAATAGTCGATGCGTTCCCAGTTTTCGTCCTCGGAAAGAACGCCCGCGAGGCCCGGCGCGGCGTCATGATCCGCCTTATCCCAGCGCCAGGCTTCATTAAGCGATCCGCCACGTCCGCGTTCCATCTCCGTGCGCGGAATGCCAATGAGGTTGAGATTGTATTTCGCCGCAGGGATACCGGCCCTGGCGATATCTTCTATCATCTTGCAGACCGCATCGATCTGCCGGTCACGGTCCGGCCCCGCCAGCAGGATATCGGGATACGACGCCTGTTCGATGGGCCGGGACGGCAGCGGCAATTGCACCATGTCCAGGACAAGGCCAAAGCTTTCGACCTTGTCACGGTGGCGTTCAAAGTCCTCCAAAGTCCAGCTCGCGGGCTTTCCGGGCGGATCAGCGTTGATGTTTTTGACGCCGAGCTGCGCCCAAACCTTAAAATCCTCGTCATCGCGCGCAGCAACCTGGGTGCCGACATACATCGATTCTCTCCTCTCTCCATGCAAGTCATCATATGACATCGCATGAAATAAGATGAGTGTCGAGATGCTATTGCGCTTCCGAGAGCAACCTGTATCGGCGCTGGCTCGCAAGCATATGTTCACGCATGGCTTTTCGCGCCGCGTCGGGATCCTGTTCGACGATGGCGCGCAGGATTGCCTCGTGCTCGGCCTGCACTTTGCGAAGATAATTCGCGTCACCGGTTTCCGGCAGCGTGGGGAACTGCCCGCGCGGGATGGAGCGCGAACCGAACTGACGCAGCGCCTCCAGATAAAAGCGGTTATTGGTGGCGATTGCGATGGCCGTGTGAAACTCGTAATCGGCATCGACCGTGGTTTCGCCCGCATCGATGGCGCGGGCCATTTTCCGGTGCGCCGCAGAGATTGCCGCTTCCTGCTGGGCCGTGCGCCGATAGGCGGCGATTGCCGCCGCCTCGCCTTCCGTTGCAAGCCGGAACTCCAGCATTTCCAGCGTCTCTGCAATAGTTCCGACTTCGGTTTGCGTCAGTTTCACGCCGGCCCATTCACTGGCGTTGCTGACGAAAACCCCCTTGCCCTGGATGGGAACGACATAGCCGGCAGAGCGCAGATCGGCAATCGCCTCGCGAACCACTGTCCGGCTCACGCCATAGCTGCGCTCAAGCTCCGGTTCCGTGGGAAGCTGATCACCGTTTTTCAGTTTTCCACTGCGAATTTCTGCGCTGAGATTATCGATGATCTGTTGCGCCCGCCTCTCCCGCGGCTTCACCCTGTCGCCCATCATGCCATTCTTCCCTCTTGCAGAATACGAATCCCTTCGCTACTCATATGATGACATGACAGCACGTCATATGTTTTCATGTTAACTCAGGGAGGAGTTGGGATGAAGTACCATCGAGAGTTTTTGCAAAGGAGAATTGCGCGTCTGCGGCGAGCAGCGTGCAAAGGCTTCACCGCTGACGGCGTTCTTGCAGGGAAGTACGGCCAGCAATGACGGAGATCTCACTGCGCGGGCTTGGACATCGTTTTCTGCAACTGATCGTCAGCCTCTTCATCCTGCTCTGCATCACCTTCATTATCGGCCGGGTCATGCCGACCGATCCGGTCGGGGCGATCGTCGGCGAACTTGCCGACCCCAAGGCCTATGAGGCCATGCGAGCGCGGCTAGGGCTTGATCTGCCGCTTTACCAGCAGTTCTTCATCTACCTGCGCGGCCTGCTGCATGGCGATTTCGGTATTGCGATCCTGACCGGCAATCCGGTGACCCGGGATCTGGCGCAGGCCTTCCCCGCCACTTTCGAACTCGCCACGCTGGCGATCATCATCTCGACGGTCGTCGGTGTCCCGCTCGGTCTTGCCGCCGCCCTCTTCCGCGATACCTTCATCGACAAGTTCGCGCGCGTTTTTGCGCTTGTCGGGCATTCGATACCGGTCTTCTGGTTCGGCATCGTCGGGCTGGTGATTTTCTACGCGAACCTCAACCTTGTCGCAGGCCCCGGCCGGGTCGACGTCTTTTACGAAGGCCTCGTGGAGCCGAAGACGGGATTGATGCTCATCGACACCCTCCTTGCGGGCGAGACGGAAATCTTCTGGAACGCGCTTGGACACATCATCCTGCCCGCCATCATCCTCGCCTATATGGCCATGGCCTACATCACCCGCATGACGAGGGCCTTCACCCTCGAGCAGCTCAGCCAGGACTATGTCATCGCGGCACGGGCAAAGGGCGTCAGCCCAGCACGCACCATAACCCGCCATGTGCTGCCCAACATCGCCGTGCAGCTCATCACCGTCCTGGCGATCTCCTATGGAAACCTGCTGGAAGGCGCCGTGGTCACGGAGATCGTCTTCTCCTGGCCTGGCATCGGCCAATACATGACGAATGCGCTGCTCATAGGCGACATGAATGCAATTCTGGCCGCCACAATCGTCATCGGCTTTATTTTCATGTTGCTCAACTTCCTCGCCGATCTGGCCTATACCACGCTTGATCCCCGTACACGGGAGGCCGCCCGATGACCGATATCGCGCACAACAATACTGTTGATCGACCCAGCGCCCTGTCGCGCCTGTCGACCACCACCATGCGGACACTTCGAAAGCTTGCTGACGAACCGCTTGGCATGTTCGGCTTCGCCATTCTGGCCATTCTGGTTGTCGTCGCCATTTTCGCCCCGCTCATCGCGCCTTACGATCCTGCCCGTCAGGCGCTCGAAAACGCGCTCCAGCCTCCCAGCTGGGCGCATCTGGCCGGAACCGACGAATTCGGCCGCGACATTTTCAGCAGGCTTGTCTACGGCACCCGCATCACCATCCAGACGGTTTTGTCAGTCTCGATCATCGTCGGTCCGATCGGCCTTGCCATTGGCGTGATGGCCGGTTTCTTCGGTGGCAGAACCGACGCGATCCTGATGCGCGCGACAGATATCGTCCTGTCCTTCCCGTCGCTCGTGCTGGCGCTTGCCTTTGCGGCCGCCATGGGCGCCGGTCTCGGCACGGCGATCATTGCGATCTCGCTGACCGCATGGCCGCCGATTGCGCGTCTTGCCCGTGCGGAAGCCCTTGTCGTGCGCAATACCGATTATGTCGCCGCCGCCCGTCTCTATGGCGCCTCGCCGCTGCGCATCCTGTTTTTATACATCGCGCCGATGTGCATTCCCTCGGTCATCGTTCGCCTGACATTGAATATGGCTGGCATCATCCTGACCGCCGCTTCACTCGGTTTCCTTGGTCTCGGGGCTCAGCCGCCGCTGCCGGAATGGGGCGCGATGATCTCCAGCGGCCGCAAGTTCATGCTCGATTACTGGTGGGTCGCGGTCATGCCCGGCATCGCCATCCTGCTGACGAGCCTTGCCTTCAACATCGCCGGCGATACGCTGCGCGACCTCCTGGATCCGCGTCATGCCCGTTCCTGATAGCTCCCCCATCCTTTCGGTCCGCGACCTCAATGTCCGTTTCGGCCGCAACACCATTCCGGCCGTGTCCAACGTCAATTTCGACGTCGGGCGCGAAAGGGTCGGTATCGTTGGTGAATCCGGCTCCGGAAAATCCACCACCGGCCGCGCCGCCATGCGGCTCCTGCCGAAAAGCGCCACGGTGACGGCGGAGCGGATGGATTTTCTCTCCGAACCGCTCCTCGAGAAATCCGAACGGCAGATGGGCGCGATCCGCGGCAGTGAGATGGCGCTGATCATGCAGGATCCGCGTTATTCGCTGAACCCGGTGCTGCCGATCGGAAAGCAGGTGGCGGAGGCCGCCGAACTGCATCTGGCGCTGACCGGCAAGGCGGCGAGAGGTGCTGCCCGCGACATGTTGCTGCGCGTTCGCATCAACGATCCCGACCGCGTGATGGCGCTTTATCCGCACCAGATATCGGGCGGCATGGGCCAGCGCGTGATGATCGCCATGATGCTGCTCGCCAAGCCGAAGCTGGTCATTGCCGATGAGCCGACCTCGGCCCTCGATGTCAGCGTGCGCAAGGATGTGCTTTTGCTTCTGGACGAGATGGTGCGCGAGAATAATTCCGGCCTGATCCTCATCAGCCATGACATCCGCATGGTCGCGGCCTTCTGCGAACGCGTGCTGGTCATGTATGGCGGGCGCGTCGTGGAAACGCTGACGAAGCTGGAGGATGCGCAGCATCCCTATACGCGCGGCCTGATTGCGGCGATGCCCGATCCCCGCAATCCGGTGCGGCGTCTCAAGGTGCTGGACCGTCAGGCAATCGATGCGGAGGTGATGCGATGATCACGGTAGACAAGCTGGACGTCGTCTACGGCGCCAAGGAAAACCGCAATCACGTCGTGCGCGGCGTCAGCCTCACGGTCAACAAAGGCGAGACCCTTGGTATCGTCGGCGAGAGCGGTTGCGGCAAGTCGACCTTGCTGCGGTCCCTGGCGGGGCTGGAAGCCGGCTGGACCGGCTCGATCAGCTTTAACGGCAAACCGGTTGGCAAGACCCGCAGCCCCGATGAACTGAAGCTGGCGCAGATGGTATTTCAGGACCCCTATGGTTCGCTGCATCCACGCCACCGCATCGGCCGGGCGCTCGCCGAACCGATCCGCGCGATGGGCCTTGGCGATGGCTGGTCGAAGGTTCCTGCCGCCCTGCAGCAGGTGGGCCTGCCCGCACATTTCGCCGAGCGCTTCCCGCACGAACTTTCCGGCGGCCAGCGTCAGCGCGTGGCAATTGCCCGCGCGCTGATCCTCGAGCCGCCGATCCTGCTGCTCGATGAGCCGACATCCGCGCTCGACGTCTCCATCCAGGCAGAAATCCTGAACCTGCTTGCCGACCAGCGCGAAGAACGCGGCCTGACCTTTGTTCTCGTCAGCCACGACCTCGCGGTCATCGCCCATATGTGCGACCGCGTGCTGGTCATGCAGAACGGCGTTTTTGTTGATGAGTTGACCAAGGCCGATCTTGAAGCGGGCGTTACCCATTCGGCCTATTCAGGCGAGCTGTTCGAAAGCAGTTTTCTCTGAAATCCTCCGTCGCGACATGGTCGGCAATAGCCTGAACCGCGACGGAGCTTCCTCCGGATGGACATAGGGTCTGCGGCTCGCGCCAGCCGCGGACGCGACAATCAGTTCAGCCGACCTCCGTTTTCATCCGAAAACAGATGGATGCAGTCGAGCGCTGGCGAGACCCTTATCTCGTCGCCGACGACCTGCCCTATGCGTTCACGAAAGACGCCGAGCACCCTAGAGCCGCCGAGTTTCATGGTGACCTGCGTTTCCGATCCCAGCGGTTCGACGAGCATTATCTCCGCTGGCACACCGGACACATCGAGTGAGAAGTGCTCCGGGCGGATACCATAGACGGCCCCTCTTCCCGCCAGACCGGCCGCAGTAGCCGGCAGTGGCAAGACCACACCCCCGGTTTCAAAACCGCCCGCCGATATCGTCCCGGACAGAAAATTCATCGATGGCGATCCGATGAAGCCGGCGACGAACTGATTTGCCGGACGGTCGTAAAGTTCAAGCGGCGTGCCGACCTGCTCGACCCTGCCGCCATTCAGGACCACGACCCTGTCGGCCATGGTCATCGCCTCCACCTGGTCATGCGTCACATAGATCGTGGTGGTCTTGAGCTTCTGGTGCAGCGCCTTGATCTCGCCGCGCATGACGACGCGCAGTTTCGCATCGAGATTGGACAGGGGTTCGTCGAACAGGAACACCTGCGGATTGCGAACAATGGCCCGGCCCATCGCGACACGCTGGCGCTGGCCGCCGGAAAGCTGGCGCGGATAACGGTCGAGCAGCGGTGTGAGGCCAAGGATATCAGCTGCCCAGTTCACCTTCTCGGCGATCTCCTGCTTGCTCGAACCACGATGCTCCAACGAGAAGCCCATATTGCTGGCGACCGTCATATGCGGGTAAAGCGCATAGGACTGGAATACCATGGCGATATCGCGGTCCTTCGGGTCGAGATCGTTGACGATCCGCTCGCCGATCCTGAGTTCGCCGCCGGTAATCGTTTCAAGACCGGCTATCATCCGCAGCAATGTGGACTTGCCGCAGCCGGAGGGGCCGACAAGGACGACAAATTCGCCATCCCTGATGTCGAGATCGACGCCGTGAATGGTTTTCACCGCGCCATAGCTTTTGCGGATGTCGGACAGGGTAACGTTAGCCATCAATCAATTCCGGTTCTTCAGCCCTTGAGGCCGGTATGGGCGAGGCCTTCGACGAACTGCTTCTGGGCAATCACGAAGACGATGAGCACGGGCAGCGCGGTGAGCGTCGCTGCGGCAAGCTGGATGTTCCACATCGGCCCGCCATAGGCGTCGGTATATTGGGTCAGCGCCTGCGGCAGCGTGAACATCTCGGCGCTGGAAAGAAAGACGATCGGCTCGAGGAACAGGTTCCAGGAATGCAGGAAGGTGAAGATTGCGACCGACGCCAGCGCCGGTTTGGCGAGCGGCAGCGCAATCTTGCGGAAAATCTTGAAACGCCCGAGACCATCGACACGCGCCGCCTCTTCCAACTCGCCCGGCAGCGTCACGAAAAACTGCCGCATGACGAAGGTGGCGAAGACACTTGGCGCGCCGAAGATCGGAACAAGGATCAGCGGCCAGTGGGTGTTGACCATGCCGGCCTTCAGGAACATCTGGAACAGCGGCACGATCGTCACTTCCGAGGGGATGAGCAGGCCAAGCAGCACGATCATGAAGATGGCATTGGCGCCCGGAAACCGGATACGTGCGAAGGCATATCCTGCCATGGAGGAGACAATCATCGTGCCAATCGTCACGACAGCAGCAATATAGGCGGAGTTCCAGTATTGCCGCACGAAGGGCTGCAACTCGAATACCTTCGAGTAGGTCGTCCAATCCTGGTTTTGGGGAAAGAACTGCGGCGGGAAGGCGAAGATGTCGCTGATCGGCTTGATCGACGATGTCACCATCCACCAGGTCGGAAAGACGAACGGGATCAACAGCACGCACAACAGCCCGTAAAGCGCCACCTGCATGCGGGGGGAAAGGTCAGCTTTCATAAAAGACGATCCTCTTGCGCATCTGCCACTGGGCGAAGGTCAATACTGCGACGATCAGGAACAGCAGGATGGAAAGCGTCGAGCCGTAACCGAAGAAATGGAACTGGAAGGCCTGCTGATAGAGGTAATAAACCAGCACCGTGGTCGAGAGACCCGGCCCGCCCTGGGTGAGAACCGCAATCTGCGCAAACACCTGCAGCGAGCCGACGATGGTGATGATCGAGGTCAACAGGATAGTCGGGCTGATCAGCGGCAGGGTGATGCGACGAAACTGCTTGAAGGCGGGCGCACCGTCGATGCGGGCCGCCTCGTAGAGTTCCTTCGGCACGCCCTGAAGGGCCGCCAAAAACAGGATCATGTTGAGCCCGACATTCTTGAAGACCTGCACGACGATGACAGAAATCATCGCTGTCGTCTCCTCGCGCAGCCAGTTGGGACCCTCAATGCCGATCATCAGCAACATGCCGTTGATGCCGCCGTTCTTCTGCAACAGAAAACCCCAGACAATCGTCCAGGCGACCAGCGAAACGACCACCGGCGAGAAGAACAGGGTTCTGAAGATCGCAATACCGGCAAGTTTCTGGTTGAGCAGCACGGCAAGCAGCAGCGCCAGCGACAGGTTGAACACGACAAGTCCGGCGGAGAAGATCGCGGTCGCGCCCAGCACCTCACGAAGATTGCCGTCCTCCATCAACATCCGGTAGTTCTGCGTACCGGTATAGGTGAAGGTATTGGCGAGCACATTCCACTCATGCAGCGAATACCAGAACACCAGCCCGAGCGGGATCAGCACGAAGATGATGATCCCGATCAATTGCGGGGCGATGAACAGAAAGCCTGCGAGGCTGTCGCGCCGCGCGATGGTCCAGAACGCCGATACCGGGCGATCTGGACGACGGGTAATTTCCTGCGCGACAGCCATGGCTTTCTCCTTAGCGCTTCAGGAGCGGCCCGATCTGGCCGCAGATTTTTTGAAGCGCACCCGCGACATCGGCCTCCGGCCGCCAGACCGCGTCGAGGTTCGAGCGCACGATCTGCTGTATCTGGGCAAAGCCGGTATGGCCGGGCATGACCTTGCCGGTGGCGATGCCTGATATGACAACCTTTTCGATCTGTTCCTGGCTGAGCAGCGGATTGGTCTTTTTCAACACCTCCGCATTCAGCAGCGACTTGCGCGCTGATGGGAAGAACTGGCTGAGCTTGGCGGAATTTTCCGGATTGGTCATGTAAGCGACGAATTCGGCTGCAGTCTGCGCATTCTTGCCGGACTGCATGACGCCGATACCGGCCTGTCCAATCAGCGCGTATTCGCCGGCCGGCCCCTTCGGCAGCGGCACGAGGTCCCAGCCGAAAGGCTTGTCCTTCGGCAGAAGCGAGGCGCGGCTGATCTGGGTAATGGTCATCGCCGCATTACCGGCGAAGAAATCGACCGTCTCGCCGGGGCCGGGCATGGCCTTTTTGCTGAAGACGGCATCATGGATGAATGAGACGGCATCCGCCATCGGCTTTTCCGCCATGGTGCAGGTTGCACCGTCAGCGCTCCAGGGGGAAGCACCCCAGCCGTTCCACACGGAGGTCAGATATTGCCAGCTCTGGTAATTGAAATCGCGGACGACAAGCCCGCCCTTGCCCGCTTTTGCAACGGCGGAGGCCGTGGCGATGGCGTTTTCCCAGGTCCATTCGCCGGCGGCGATCATGTCCGCCGGGGTCTTTGCGCCTGCGGCCTTGATGAGATCATTGTTGACGAAGACAGCAAAGGGCGAGGTCGAGAACGGATAGGCGAAGAGCTTGCCATCCTGCGACCAGCGTTCCGTGGCGCCGGCGCTGACTTCCTCGAGATTATAGCCCGGCGCGGCCTTCAGCGTGTCGGTGAGCGGGTAGAGCGCGCCTGACTTGACGAAATCATAGGCCGAAGTCTCGAAAATCCACGCCATGTCAGGCGCATTGCCGCCCGCAATCTGGGTTGTGAGCGCAGTCGTATAGGTGTCGAAAGGCAGGGACTCATAGGTCACGCTGACATTTGGATGGTCCTTCGTGAAGCCGGCCGCGATGTCGTTGAACAGCTTCAGATGCGCCTCGTTGGCGCTCCAGATCGTCATGCGCAGCTTGATCGCATCCTGCGCCGCGGCTGTTCCGGCCAGTGCAAACGAGCCGATGAGGGCCAGCGCGCAGGCGGTGGATTGCATTTTCCAATGATTGTTCATTCCCAGTCCTCCTCCAAAGATGGGTTCGATCGAACGGCAGTCCGCCGTCCTAATAGGCCGCTATGTCCGGCCAGCGTATTTCGATGCCTTCGCGGGTCAGCGCCGTCTGGAAGGCATGAAGATGGTCGTCGTCTTCCTGCACCTGATGCGGTGTGAGACCTTTTTCCAGGCAGTAGGCCGCAAGCATTCCAGCCACTTCGCCGATATTCCATTCGACCGGATGCAGGCGGTAGCAACCGTTGGTGATATGCGTCGTGCCAATATTCTTGCCGGCTGGAATGAGGTTCTTCACACGCTCAGGGATCAACGCGCCGAGCGGAATCTCGAAGGGGCAGGAAGGCACGTCGATGTAATTGTCGCCGCCGGTCGATGGATGCAGATCGATGCGGTACATGCCGATGCCGATGCTGTCGCGATAACGGAAAGCCCCCCTGTCACCGCGAACCGTGTAGGAAAGGTCCTGCTCGACGATGCGCGTGACCGGCTTGATGCGGCGGCTTTCACGAATATAGGGCGCCATGGCGAGCCCATGTTCGGTGCCGGTGATATCGCCCCGCAGCCGCAGCCCGCGGAAACCCTGCCCGCCATCAAGACGCGGCGCTTCCGTCTGCAGCCAGTAGAAGACCGAATAGGAAAGGTCCGCCGCCGCCTTCAGATGCCGCGCCTTTTCCTCTTCCGACACGTCGATAATCGTGCCGTCCATATAGTCGATCATCGGCCAGTTCACGAGGCAGATGTCGGACTTGTAGAAACCGGGCGTAAAGTTCTTCCGCGCCGCAATGCGGCGGAAAATCCAGAGGTTTTCATCGCCGCCGCCCTTGCGCTGGTCGGCATCGACCAGCAGCGGATCGTCATCGGGATTTGGCGTGAAGGATCGGGTGGTGTGCTCAAGCGTGCGCGGATGCGGCGCGGTGAAACCGAGGAGCGGGCCGCCCCAGAAATGCGGCTGGTACGAGCGCCAGTAATCGTAATTGTCAGGCTTGTCGATCGTCTGGTCACCGTCGACATGATCGATGGCAAAGCAGATCGATACGGCCTGCACATTGTCCGGCTGGGCTTCGGCCGGCGCGCTGGGTTCCCCCGTGTCCGACTGCGCCTCGAAACCCTTGGCGTATTCCGTGCCCGTCATCGGCAACAGATCGCCGAGTTCGGTGGCGTCGAGGATGTAATCAGCGGAAATGACGATTTCAGCGCCGCTGTCGCGATGACGGACGGTTACTGAGCGAACCCTGTCGCCCTCCACATCGGCCGCGACCGGGCGCCAGGGCTTGAGCACCGTCAGGCGGCCGGCGCCGATATAGGGCATCAGCATGCTTTCCATGACCGCGAGGCTGACGCGCGGCTCGGCGCAGATGCGGCTCACCCATCCGCCGCCCGGATTGAGATCACCCCATGCCCTTGCGCCTTCCGTCAGCGGATAATGGTCACGATAATATTGACGCACACCGTTGCGCAGCGCCCGGTAAGAGCGGGTGATGCCGAATTGCTCGACCCATGTATGCTCGTCCGACGGAACGGCCTGACTGGTCAATTGCCCGCCGATCCAGTCATATTCCTCGGTCATGATAACGCGCTTTCCGGCCCGCGCGGCAGCCAGCGCCGCCGCCACGCCGCCAAGGCCGCCACCGACCACGAGAATATCTGCTTGCATGTCTTTCACGTCGTCACATCCGTTTTGTTGACTGGGGACTTGTTTGCGGAGCCTGCCGGGGCCGGGCCCAATGTTTCCCCTCTGACGGGTTCACATTTGAGAAGGATCTGGCTACCCGGGCTGCCGGTCTCGATGCGGTTGACGAGCATGGCAGTCGCCTGCCGGCCCATCTCCTCGCGGGGAATTTCATAGGAGGTGAAGCGCACCGGGCTGCGCGCGGCCCTGATATGGCTGCCAAGCACGATCATCGAAAAAGCCCCGGGCACGGCAAGCCCGCGCGCCCTTGCCAGGGTTTCGACACGCACGGCATCGGCCAGCTCTATGAAGAAGGCCGCCGTCGCCCCGCTTTCAAGGATGGCATCGAGGATCTTGTCCGCCGGCCGGTTGACGGCCTTGATATGAAGGGCAAGCGTGGCTGCATCACCGAGCGCGGCACTGAAACCACGCCAGCGGTCGGCAATTGATTCCGCCGGGCCATCGGGGCCGATATAAGCGAGCTTCGAGTGCCCCAGCGCTCTCGCGTCCTCGACAAGCTGCCGCGTTCCCGCGGCATAGTCGCCGCCCACATAAGGAACCGGCCCACCGGCATCTTCCCGTCGGCCGATCGCGACGAAAGGATAGTCTTCCGAGACCAGCCGGGCGAGTTCCTTGCGGTCGAATTCGCGACCGAGAACCAGACAGCCATCGGCGATCCTGAGCCTGTTGCCTTCCGAAAAAATCTTGCGGTTATTGCCGACGCCGGCGCTGGTCAGCAGCAGAAGATCATAAGCCTGCTGCTGCGCTTCTTCCTCGATACCCAGCAGGAACGGCGTGAAGAAGTCGGCCTGCGCGCTCGGGAAAGCCGGCTCGTAGGTGAAAACGCCGAGGATACGGTTCAGCCCCTTGGCCATTCGCCGCGCGATCGGGTCGGCGACATAACCTGTCTGGCGAATGACCGCCTGTACCCGCTCGCGGGTTTCAGCCGGGATGCGGGCAATCGCGGCCGGTGCGCCATTCAGAACCAGCGATACCGTTGCCTGACTGACGCCGGCGAGCTTGGCGATGTCGTTTTGCGTGAGGCGTTTGTGATTGGCCACCCGATGCCCTCCCCGACATCCGATCGTTGCTAATGCGCATTAGCACTATTTCCGGGCGCTGAGTCAAGCGACAAAGATGCATTTGCTGCGGGAGGCCACGGGGTCTGACAAAAAGCCTGCCCCGCGGCGGCCTTGGGTGGGATCGGCTATAGCAGCCGTAAAATAGCGATCAGGCCGGATTCACGGACCCGAAGAGGCTTTCTCACCGGTGAGCTTCTGTTCAAGCAACCACGTCCACATCGCTTCGTCCTTCAGCACTTTCCCTTCGACCGCTTCATGGTCCGTATCTTCGAACACGGTAAGCCGGACATTTCGTTTCAGTTCCTGAAGGCGTTGCACGAGGACCACCGTGTCGGACAGCGGAATCACAGCGTCATTTGCGCCATGAAAGGCCCAGAAGGCTGTTCTGTCATTCGTTCGATTGAGGTAATGCCGGATACCGCCGCCGGCGATCGGGACAATCGCGGCAAAAGTTTCAGGAAACTGCGTGGCCATCGACCATGCGCCGAACCCTCCCCGGCTATAACCGATCAGATAGATGCGCTCGCGATCCACCCGATGATCGGCCACCACCGCCTGAAGAACACTCGCCACACGTTCGATCGGATAGAGCAGCTCCTCACTCGGATTTTGCGGCGAGAGCACCAGAAAAGGAAAATCGCGGCCTTCTTCGATCATTTTCGGCAGGCCGCTGCGGCGCAGCTTTTCGATGTCGCCGCCGCCCTGATCGCCGCCATGCAGCCAGACGACAAGAGGATAGGTCTTATCCGAACTGGCGTAGTCCTTGGGCGTGTAGAGCAGATAGTTGATATCAGAGGCGATGGTGACATCGGATTTCATCGCCTTCTGTTCGGCCTGGGCAAAGGTCGAGGCAGCGATTGCGGCGACAGCGATCAGGCAAAGTTTCAGATGCTTCATGGTCTGGTCCTCCCAAAATGCGCCTCCTCCCGAGGCGCGATTATTGAACTCGCGGATCACCGGGTTGGTTCAAAGGTTTCGCTGCAGAATGAGAAAATGCACTGAAACAAATTGAGAATATTCATATATTTCATAATAATACCGTTATTTCCTCATGCGTAATCTGATTTGCGATTGCGGGATCGGGCACGCCCGGCAACCAGCAGCCACCGACGAACTGCAAGCGACCTTTCGGCACGATAAATCTCACCACCGACCGTGTTTAAACGACGGGAAAAACGCGTTCAGCATTTGTTCTGGATTGGTGTTTGAGTCTTTGCTAATCATTGCGACAACAGGGCAGACAATGGCCGGCGATTCCGACGACTGCCATCTCTGAAGATGTCCTCACCATGGGGACAGGCAGGTATCAAGGATTGTTCGCATGGCGGTTGCCTATCTGGAAAAGCTCAACGAACAGCAGCGCAAGGCGGTGGAGCATGGCGTTGGGCTGACAGACGGCCACACGGCCGGGCCTCTGCTGATCATCGCCGGGGCCGGTTCGGGCAAGACCAACACGCTGGCCCACCGTGTCGCACATCTGATCGTGAATGGCGCCGATCCCCGCCGTATTCTGCTGATGACGTTTTCGCGGCGTGCCGCCACGGAAATGTCGCGCCGCGTGGAGCGTATCTGCAAACACGTCCTTGGCGGCAATTCGGGAGCTCGCACCGACGCGCTCGCGTGGTCAGGCACCTTTCACGGCATCGGCGCCCGCCTGTTGCGCATCTATGCCGAGCAGATCGGGCTCAACATCGATTTCACCATCCACGACCGCGAAGACAGCGCCGACCTGATGAACCTTTCCCGGCACGAGCTGGGTTTTTCCAAGACCGAAAGCCGCTTTCCGACAAAAGGCACCTGTCTTGCCATCTATTCGCGCGCGGTGAATTCCCAGACGCCGCTCAAGGACATATTGCGCCAGCATTATCCCTGGGTCGCCAACTGGGAGAGTGAACTCAAGCAACTGTTTGCAGCCTATGTGGAGGCAAAACAGGTTCAGAACGTACTCGATTACGACGATCTCCTGCTCTACTGGGCCCAGATGGTCAGCGACCCCATTCTGGCTGATGATATCGGCAACCGCTTCGACCATGTCATGGTCGACGAATATCAGGATACCAACCGGCTGCAGGCCTCGGTGCTGATGGCGCTCAAACCCGGCGGCCGCGGTTTGACCGTGGTGGGCGACGACGCGCAGTCGATCTATTCGTTCCGGGCGGCGACAGTGCGAAACATCCTTGACTTTCCGGCGTCCTTCAGCCCGGCGGCCGACATCATCACGCTTGATCGCAACTATCGCTCGACGCAGCCGATCCTTGCGGCCGCCAACGGCGTGATCGATCTGGCGCGCGAGCGGTTCACCAAAAACCTCTGGACCGAGCGGGAATCACTGGAGCGCCCGAAGCTCGTGACGGTGAAGGACGAAACCGAACAGGCGAACTTCATCATCGACCAGATTCTCGCCAATCGCGAAACCGGCATGACGCTGAAACAGCAGGCCGTGCTGTTCCGCACCTCCAGCCACAGCGGGCCGCTCGAGGTGGAACTGACCCGCCGCAACGTCCCCTTCGTCAAATTTGGCGGCCTGAAATTCCTCGACAGCGCCCATGTGAAGGACATGCTGGCAGTGTTGCGCTTCGCGCAGAACCCACGCGACCGCGTCGCCGGTTTCCGGCTGCTGCAGATGCTGCCCGGCATCGGACCGAAGAAGGCCGGCAATATTCTCGATGCTATCGCGACGGACCCCGAGCCGCTGCTTACCCTTGCTGAAATTCCGCCGCCGCCGAAGACCGGCGATGACTGGACGACCTTCACGCAGATGCTGGTGGGCCTGCGGCTGGTCCCGAATGGCTGGCCGGGTGAAATCGGGCAGGCACGGCTGTGGTACGAACCCCATCTCGAACGCATCCATGAGGACGCCGACACCCGCAAGGCAGATCTGCTGCAACTCGAGCAGATCGCTAGCGGCTACCCCTCACGCGAACGTTTTCTAACCGAGCTGACACTCGATCCACCCGACGCCACCAGCGATCAGGCCGGCGTGCCGCTGCTCGACGAGGACTATCTCAGCCTGTCGACCATCCATTCGGCAAAAGGCCAGGAATGGCGTTCCGTCTTCATCCTGAATGTGGTCGATGGCTGCATTCCCTCCGACCTCGGGGTCGGCACCACCCAGGAACTAGAGGAAGAACGCCGGCTGCTCTATGTCGCCATGACCCGCGCCAAGGACAGCCTGTCGCTGATCACGCCGCAACGCTTCTTCACCGGCGGGCAGAACCAGCAGGGTGACCGGCATGTCTACGCCGCAAGAACCCGCTTTATACCGGCGACCCTGCTGCAATTTTTCGAAACGATGACCTGGCCACTGGTTTCGGCCGCCGCTTCCGAGCGCAGTGCGCAGCAGATCCGGATTGATGTGGGTGCGCGGATGCGGGCGATGTGGAAGTAAAAAAAGCGGGACGCTCCCCCCGCTCTCATGACTGGCGATTGTTTTCCGGTCGACGCCGTTGTCAGAACTTCACGCTGGCCGTCAGGCTGACATTGAAGGGCTCTCCTACGGCATTGGCATAGCTGGTGGAGCCGATGGACGAGGTGTAATAGGTCTTGTCGAAAATGTTCTTCAGATTGAGCTGCAGCGTCACCGGCTTTTGGAACTGAAGCGTGTAGGTGGCGAAGGCGTCGAAGACCGCATAACCCGGCAGATTGTAGGAATTGTCGTTGATTCCGGCACGCTGGCCGACCGCCCGCACACCGCCGCCGATGCGCAGCGTATTGCCGTTCGGACCGACCTCGCCGATATCATAGGCAAGGAAGAGCGAGCCGGTGTGGCGCGCCACATTCGGCAGGCGCTTGCCGGCATAGGTGGGATCTTCGAGCACAAGCGCATCCGTGTAGGCATAGCTTGCGATGAGATCGAGATCGTCGGTCAGGCTGCCTGCAATATCGACCTCCACACCGCGCGAACGGACGAGGCCGGCGGCCTTCACCGTGGAGACGCCACCGACATCTTCCGAATAGGCGACATTGCGTTTGCGGGCGTTGAACAGGGCGATATTGGCGTTGAGGCCGGCGAAAAGATCGAACTTCGCGCCCACTTCATAAGAAATGCCGTCTTCCGGATCGAGCCCGCCATAATAGGCGCCGATGGATGATTGCGGGCGGAAGGTTTTGGCCACATTGGCGTAAAGCGAGGCATTCGGAGTGAGCTTGTAGACAAGGCCGGCATTGGGAATGAGTTCGCCGCCATCCTTCTCGGTATTGACGACGAAGGGACGGCCCTTGCCGGCATAGATGTCATAATACTGATAACGCAAGCCGCCGACCGCAATCCATTGATCGTTAAGATGCAGGGCGTCCTGCATATAGATCGAGGCGGTGGAGAGTTCTTCCGTCTGGTCGCTGTCGACCGCTCTCACCGTGGTGCAGATCGGCAGGCGACCATAGACGGGATTATTGATGTTGAAATTCGTGGAATTCGCGCATCGCAGCATGTCGGTGCGCAGGGTATCGCTGTAATCGTAAGACGCGCCGAACAGCAGGTCGTTGCGCAGCCCGCCAATTTCGGCCTCGCCCGTCAGATCCGCCCGCAGCGCGTGATTGTAGATCGTCGAATATTGCGTCGCATCGGCCCGTCGCGTCACCTGCCCGGTGCGGGAATTATAACCCATCACGCGCGCCTGATTGTCCGAATATTCGTTGCGGCTATAGGCGTAATTCAGCGACAGCTTCCAGTCATCGGAGAGTTGCCGGTCTATGGCGATGCTCGCCAGATCGGATTTGCCGTCGGTGATGTTATAGGCTTCATCGAGGCGCAGGCGGCGGCTGACATTGATCGCCTTGCCGGTCGCCGGATCGAAGATCGTGCCGCGATCGAACGGCACGCTGTAATCCTCATGCATATAGGAAACCGTAATGTCGGTGTCCTCGCCGCTCCATTTCAGTGATGGCGCGATCAGCCAGTTCTTCTTCTCACCGAAATTACGCCAGTAATCGCTGTTTTCCCCCTCGCCGATCAGGCGATAGGAGAAATCCGTGCCCGTAATCGGGCCGGTCACATCAAAACCACCCGATGTGCCGAACTTGCCCGCCCCATAGGCGGAAAAGCGCGAATAGGCCTCCGCCGTGAATGTATCCTCGGGCTTCTTCGTCACGACATTCACCATGCCGCCCGGATCGAGGATACCATAAAGCGTGGAGGCAGGCCCCTTCAGCACTTCCACCCGCTCGACCGTATCGTTGAAGGAATGCGGCAAGGCCGTCTTCAGCCCGTTGACGAGAATGGAGCCGTCGCGATTATCGCCGAAACCACGGCGGATAACGGCATCCTGCGTGCCGCCCAGCGTATTTGCCTGGGTGACGCCGCTGACATTGGCCAGCGCTTCGTCCAGCGAGCGCGCCTGCTGGTCGCGCAGCACCTCGGCCGTCACCACATTGACCGATTGCGGAATGTCGAGGAGCGGCGTCTCAGTGCGGGTCGCCGTGCCCGTCGTCACCGGCTGATAACCGCGCGCACCTTTTTTGACATCGGCATTGACGGTTATGGTTTCGAGCACGGTCGTCCCGTCGGCATTTTTCTTCGTTGCAGCACTCTCCTGCGCATAAGCAGGCAAGGCGACCCCGGCCAGAAGAAACGCCAGCAGCGCCCGCGAGCGCACCCCAATGATCATCGAACCGTCATGCATCGTGTCTTGTCCCCGGCTGTCCCAAATCGTCATCGCGACGATGCACCGCTCTTTCAATTGATGAATGTAGTAGTCAACTTTATTTCCGCTTCAGCGCGGCAAAACGTCGGTACCGAAGGGTGCTTTCGCGCTTCCTGGCGTGTCATTTCAGCCCATGACAGCCGCTTTTTGTTCAAATCGACCGGCAAAAACCGCTTTTTCGAACGCCATATACTTGACTACTACAGTCATCAATAATTCTGGTGGCAACGCATTCAGACGGGGACGAATTTGAACGACGGCATGAGACCCATAAGCACGGATACAGGCCTTGCGGCGCAGGCAATCGAGCTTGCCTATGGCGACACGCCGGTGCTTGCGGATATGTCCATCGACGTCGCACCGAACCGTTTCACCGTTCTGCTTGGCCCGAACGGTTCTGGAAAATCCACGCTTCTCTGCGCGCTTGCCCGCCTGCACCGGCCCGCGCAGGGCCATATTCTTCTCAACGGCAGCGATATCTTCCGCCACCCGACCAAGGAGGTGGCGAAAAAGCTCGGCATGCTGGCGCAGCAGAACCATACGCCGGAAGGGCTTTCGGTTTTCGACCTCGTCTCCCGGGGCCGTTACCCGCATCAGGGATTTCTGAAGCAGTGGAGCGAGGAAGATGCCCGCGCGGTGGAAGAGGCGCTTTCCGTGACCGGCATGTCCGAACTGGCGGAAAGAGCGGTCGACAGCCTTTCCGGCGGCCAACGCCAGCGCGCCTGGATCGCCATGGCGCTGGCCCAGCAGACGGATATAATTCTTCTCGACGAGCCGACGACCTTTCTCGATCTGCACCACCAGATAGAGGTGCTGGACATGCTGGCGGGCCTCGTCAGCCGCCACAACCGCACGATCGTGGCGGTGCTGCATGACATCAATCTTGCCCTGCAATATGCCGATCACCTGATTTTCCTGAAAGACGGGCGGCTGCGGCACCGGCTGGAAACGGCAGCGGCGTGCGATGCCGGCATCATTGCCGATGTCTTCGACATGGCAGTTGCCCAACTAACGCATCCGGTCACGGCACGGCCAGTATTTCTTCCCCTGCCCGGACGGGCCGGCGCGGCATGATACCCAACGGAACCAGCGCAAGCGCCCTTGCCCTGCGGGAGCGGGCCTATGGCCGCACACTTGCGGCAGCACTTCTCCTGCTGCTCACCATGCTGCTTCTGGTGCTGGCGCATATGGCCACCGGCCCGCGCCCCATTGCGCCGCACGTTCTGCAAGACCTGATATTCGCTTATGACGCCCGCAATTTCGACCAGCAGGTTTTGATGCGCCTGCGCCTGCCGCGACTGCTGGCCGCGATGCAGGCCGGGGCCTGCCTTGGAACAGCGGGGCTTCTGCTGCAAACCCTGCTTCGAAATCCACTTGGCGAGCCGCATATTCTGGGCTTGAATGCCGGGGCAAGCCTCGCTGTCGTTCTGGCGACAGTGATGCCGCTCGGGCTTATCGCAACGCCGCTCTTCCGCCCATTGCTGGCGGCGACGGGCGCGGGTATCAGCTTCTCGCTCGTACTTCTCCTTGCTTCCGCCGGGCGGCAGGGGCTGACACCGGCAAAAGTCGTCTTTTGCGGCATTGCGCTTTCCACGCTTGCCGCAACCCTCACCTCCGCCATCCTCATCCTCAATGAAGAAACATTGCAGCAGATGCGTTTCTGGCTGGTGGGCGATACGGCTGGCGTTTCCATGGCAACCATCGCCGCCGCCCTGCCCGCGGCCATGATTGCGCTCGTCCTGGCTTTCGCCGTCGCCCCCCGGCTCGATCTTCTGGGGCTGGGCGACAGCGCGGCCGCAGCGCTTGGTGTGCCGATCCGTTCGACCCGGATTCTGGCGCTTGTCTCCATATCTCTGTTTTGCGGCGCGGCCATCGCCGTCGTCGGTCCCATCGGCTTCGTCGGTCTCGTGGTGCCGCCACTCGTCGCGCGCCTGAAAACGGGGCGGCTTCTGCTTGCCATACCCATCGCTGCACTCGGCAGCGCAGTCCTCTTGATCGCCGCCGATCTTGCCGCCCGCCTCATTCTCCTGCCGAAAGAACTGCCCACGGGCGCGATGACCGGCCTTGTCGGAGCGCCGGTGTTTCTCTGGCTGGTGCGCAGGGTGCTGAAATGAACCGTTACCGGGTTGTCCGACTGGGGCGCTTTTCCGTCCGCTTCATGCCGTGGCGGCTCATCATTCTGCTGGCGCTTTTCCTCGGCCTCATGCTTGTCGCCCTGTGGTCGCTCACCGCCGGCAGCCAGCATATCCCCGCCTTCGCCCTGCGGTCGCTTGTCATTGCAACCAACACCGATCCCGCCATGACCGACGCACTCGTGGTTCTCGACTTCCGGCTGTCGCGTCTGGCGCTTGCGATGGTGGCCGGGGCCATGCTCGGCATTGCCGGCGCCATCATGCAGGCCACGACCCGCAACGGCCTTGCCGATCCCGGCCTGCTCGGCGTGCGCGAAGGCGCATCCCTTGCGGCGCTGGGCTGCCTGTTCCTGCTGCCTTCCCTGCCGGTCATGTTGCGCCCCGTTGCGGGCATTGCCGGCGGCATGGCAAGTGCCGCAATCGTTCTGATGCTCTCCGGCGCAACCTCGCGCCTGCGCTTCGTTCTGACCGGTATCGGCTTTTCATGGTTTTTATCAGCGTTGCAGCTTATCCTCATGGCATCGCTCGATATTCGTAATTTGCAGACAGCGATGATCTGGATGGCTGGCAACCTGCAGGGCGCAAGCTGGACCGCCGTTTCAATCCTATCCGTCGTCCTCGTCATCGCCCTTGGCCTTCTGCTCCTGACGGCGCGCGCTGCCGACGTGCAGGCGCTCGGCGATCATGCGGCAACGGCACTTGGCGTCCATAGCCGCCTCCTTTCGGTGCTTCATGTCACGCTTGCCGTCAGCCTCAGCGCATCCTGCGTTTCCTTCACCGGCAGCATCGGTTTTGTCGGCCTGATCGGACCGCATATCGCCCGGCTTCTGTTGCCTGGTGGCTCCTATCCCGGGCTTGTCATGGGTGCAGGTCTGACAGGCGCAATTCTGGTCGCAGCGTCCGACACCATCGCCCGAACCGCCTTTTCACCACTGGAACTGCCGACCGGCCTCGTTCTTTCCGCCGTCGGCGCACCCACGCTGCTTGCTCTTCTCTGGTTTCACCGGCATCGCCTATAGGTACCCCATGCGCAAAACACTTCTCGCCCTTCTCCCGGCCGCCGCTTTTCTCCTCGGCACAGCCACGGCTCAAGCCGAAGAGACCAGCCGAAGCTTTACCGACGATCTCGGCCGCAGCGTTTCCATTCCGGCAAAGCCAAAGCGCATCGTGACGCTACACGATATCGACCTCACCATTCCGCTGATCGAGTTGGGCGTGATGCCGGTGGGCAGCCACGGCCGCGTGGGGGCGAACGGCAAACCCTATCTGCGCTCCAGCGCCATTCTGACTGGCGTTGATTTCGACAATAGCGACATCGCCTATATCGGCTCCATCAATGCCGATCTGGAGGCGATTATCGCCCTTAAACCCGATCTCATCCTGACCGAACCGGATCGCCCCACCCCCGTTGAAAAACTGGCGCAGATCGCTCCCACCGTCGCCATCGACAATACCAAAGACGGCGCACCGCATATTTACAAGGTGCTGGCCGAACTGACCGGCACTCAGGAGCGGCTGGCCGTGCTGGACCGGCGCTACCGCGCGCAGATCAAAGCGCTGAAGGCATCGGTCGATACAGGTGCCATCACGGTTTCGGTATTCCAGCCGCTCAACGGCAAGATCAGCGTCTACCATACCTATCGGGCGCTCGGGCGCGTGCTGCGGGACGCGGGGTTTCGTTTCCCCGCCATCATCGACGCCATTCCGGAAGGCGACCGTATCGAGATCAGCGCCGAACGGCTGCCGGAACTCGATGGTGATATCATCTTCGATCCCTATCGTTCCGATACCGGCGCTTCGCCGCAGGCGGAAATCGACATGATGGAAGCCGTGATGCCGGATTTCTGCAACTTTCTTCAGGCCTGCCGCAACGGTCGGTACATCCTCCTGCCGCGCGAGGAAGCGATTTCCAACTCCTATGCCGCGCTCAGCCTCATGGTCTCCGCTGTCCAGTCCCATTTGACGGTGCGGCCAGCACACGAAAAGTGACGGCGACGATCACTAAGGACAAAAGCGCTTGCCTGCCGGCGTGGCGCGCTGCTAATTCGTGAAGAAAAGTAGAAAACTCAGCTTCACGGAAGAATTCATGCCGGCTGGCGAAACGCATACATCAAGGCTTCGGCGCACCGACCGTTTCGGCGAGCAGCTGCGCAAGCGCCGCGACCGCCTGTCGCCGGGCCTGCTTGCCGTTGCCGAATATATTGACGGCCACCGCCATGCCGTTCTCGCCAAATCGGCGCTGGAAATCGGCTTCGAGACCAATACATCCGATGCGACCGTCATCCGCGCCATACAGGCGCTCGGCTTTCAGGGGCTGGTCGATCTTAAGGAAACGCTGGAGGCCTATCTGGGCGTGACGGATTCGCCCGTCGAAAAAATGGCGGCGACGACAAAATCCATATCCGGCAACTGCGATGCAGCGATAGATTTCGTGCTCGACAATCAGAAAAACACGCTGGAGATGCTTTCAAGCGCAGAAAACCGCGAAGCCATGGCGGCGGCCGTGCGGCTTCTCTCGCAAGCGCGCGGCATCGGCGTGCTCGGCATCGGCGCCTCCGGCATCATCGCCACCTATGCGGCAAGGCTGTTCCAACGCTCGGGCGTCCATTCCTATGCGCTCAATGCCACCGGCATCGCGCTTGCAGAGCAGTTGCTCGAGCTTGAAAACGGCCACGTCCTCATCATGCTTCTGCACGGCCGCGCCCACCGCGAGGCCCAGACCGCCATAGCCGAGGCCAGCCGCCTCGACATCCCGATCATCATGCTGCTCGGCCAGGAAGACAGCGTGCTCAAAAAACACGCCAACGCCAGCCTCTTCCTGCCCCGCGCCAAAAACGAAGGCGTGGCGCTCCACGCCCCGACCTTCATCGCCATGGAAACCATGGCGCTTTCCCTCTCCGCCGCCTGCGCCGAGCGAAGCGTTGAGACGCTGGAGCGACTGGTGGAGCTGAGGACGTCGATCAGGCCGCATAAGCGGGTTTAGCTTTTTTGAAACTCTTCGCCCATCTTTTAAATGTAGGCAGTGATCAAAGAAGCGTTCTGCATACTGTTCAACGGCGTTTCCGTCCCTCTTGTGCGGGCGGTCAATAAAGCGTTATTGACTGTCCCTGCCGATAAAGTCATATCACCTCAGAGTAGGCAGACCAGACAGGATCCGCATAGTGCAAGTAGAAGCATTCTCGATACCAGGCTTGAAAAAGATAACTCCAGCTCGTTTCGGGGACAGCAGGGGTTACTTCAACGAGGTTTTCAAGAAGGACTGGTTTCGCGAAATTGTATTGGACGTGGAGTTCGTACAGGACAATGAATCCCTGTCTGCACAAGCCGGTACCGTACGGGGGCTTCATTTCCAGACAGAGCCGTTTGCACAGGGCAAGCTCGTTCGCTGTATTCGTGGGCGGCTGCTGGATGTCGCGGTGGATATCAGGACGGGATCACCCACCTTTGGACAATGGGCGGCTGTCGAACTCTCACCCGAAAATGGCGAGCAGCTATGGGTTCCAGTGGGATTTGCCCACGGTTTCATGACGCTAGTTGATGACACGGTCATCTCATACAAAGTGACGAAGCCTTATAGTGCCGCCAATGACCGCGGCATCAAATGGAACGACCCTGCCATCGGCATCAATTGGCCGAAGCTCGAGGGTTACGTCCTCTCGGAAAAGGACGGCAAGCAACCGCTTCTGTCGGAATTGCCTGAATATTTTACTTACCAAAACACTGGAAACTGATGATGCGCGTTCTAGTTACCGGCGGCGGCGGATTTATCGGCTCGGCCCTCGTACGTTATCTCGTGAGCGAGATTGGCGCGGATGTTCTCACCGTCGACAAACTGACATATGCAGGAAATCTGGCCTCCCTCAAGCCAATCGAAAATGCACCTAATCACCGCTTTATTCAGGCCGACATATGCGACCGGGCGGCGATGAATGAGGCATTTGCGACATTCCAGCCGGATTACGTGATGCATCTGGCCGCCGAAAGCCATGTCGACCGCTCTATAACCGGCGCCGCTGATTTTATTCAAACCAACATCAACGGCACTTTCACGATGCTGGAGGCCGCGCGGCAATACTGGAGCGGCCTTGCGGAAGACGCCAAGGCGAATTTCCGCATGCTGCATGTTTCAACTGATGAGGTTTACGGCTCTCTCGGCGATCACGGTCTGTTCGAGGAAACAACCCCTTACGATCCTTCATCGCCCTACTCTGCCTCGAAAGCCGCAAGCGATCATCTTGCCACAGCCTGGCAGCGCACATATGGCCTTCCGGTTGTCATTTCCAACTGCTCCAATAATTATGGACCATTCCATTTCCCGGAAAAGCTCATTCCACTGATCATTCTCAACGCGTTGGATGGCAAACCGCTACCAGTCTATGGAAACGGCGCGAACATCCGCGACTGGCTTTATGTGGAAGACCATGCCCGCGCCCTGTGGCTCATCGTTCAAAAGGGGCTTGTTGGCGAGAAATACAATGTCGGCGGCAGAAACGAGCAGAAGAATATCGATGTGGTGAACTGCATCTGCTCCATTCTCGACGAACTGCGCCCTCAATCCAAACCCTATGCCGAGCTCATCAAATACGTTACCGATCGCCCTGGTCACGATGCGCGCTACGCCATTGATGCAACGAAGCTGGAAACCGAGCTCGGCTGGAAAGCACAGGAAAACTTCGCCACTGGCATCCGCAAGACCGTGCAATGGTACCTCGACAATGAATGGTGGTGGCAACCGCTTCGCGAGGGTGTTTATGCCGGAGAGCGCCTTGGCGTTCTGACGAAGGGCTGAACGAATGCGGCTGGCAGTTACGGGCAAAAATGGTCAGGTCGTCAGCGCCCTTCAGGCACTGGCGAGCGCCGAGCTAGAGATCGTGGCTCTGGGTCGACCGGAACTCGACCTAGCGCAGCCTGAAACTGTTTTAAAAGCGCTGCGAGAGGTAAAGCCCGACGCTGTGGTATCGGCTGCTGCCTACACCGCTGTCGACAAGGCAGAAAGCGAGCCGGACATCGCTTTTGCCGTTAATCGGGATGGAGCAGGGGCTGTCGCACAGGCGGCAAGTGACCTTGGTATTCCCGTCATTCATCTTTCTACGGATTATGTTTTTGATGGCACGAAGGCGACGCCTTATGTCGAAAGGGATCCGACAGGCCCTACGTCCATCTACGGCCGCTCGAAGCTCGAAGGCGAACAAGCCGTTTCTGAGGCTACCGGCAACTACGCTGTTCTGCGAACCGCATGGGTCTATTCGGAATATGGCAACAACTTTGTAAAAACCATGCTCCGGCTGAGCGAAAGCCGCGACGAGATCAATGTGGTCGCGGACCAGTTCGGATGCCCAACCTCGGCCAACGATATCGCCACCGCTATCGTAGCAATCGCAAGGAAACTCCTGGACGATTCCTCGATCCGTCTCCGTGGAGTTTTTCATCTTGCCGGAACCGGGGAAACGAACTGGGCGAATTTCGCGAAACAAATATTCGCATTCTCTGAAGAAAACGGCGGAAAGTCGATGATCGTCAACGACATCACGACGGCACAGTACCCTACACCAGCGCGGCGTCCGGCAAACTCGAGGCTTGATTGCAGCAAGCTGGAAGCGGTTTACGGCATAAGGCTGCCGAACTGGCAAACATCAACGCGCGCGGTCGTTACCGCTCTTGCGCAGAGCGAAAAGGAAAGGCCATGAAAGGCATTATTCTGGCCGGAGGCAGCGGTACACGCTTGCATCCTATGACATTGGCGGTCTCGAAGCAGATCCTGCCGGTCTACGACAAGCCGATGATATATTATCCGCTAACAACATTGATGCTTGCTGGAATTCGCGAGATTCTTATCATTTCGACGCCTCACGACATGCCACTTTTTCAGAACCTTCTGAAAGACGGCTCTCAATGGGGACTTTCAATAGAGTATGCGATACAGCCCAGTCCTGACGGACTCGCTCAAGCCTATATGATCGGTGCAGATTTTGTTGCGGGCTCGCCCTCGTGCCTCATTCTGGGTGACAACATCTATTACGGACATGGCCTGCCGGAGCTACTCGATACGGGTACAGAGATAAATGACGGTGCAACCGTTTTTGCATATCATGTTAAAGATCCTGAGAGATACGGTGTCGTGGAATTCGACACTGAAATGCGAGCCCTCTCAATCGAGGAAAAACCAAAAAAGCCGAAATCAAGTTGGGCCGTCACAGGACTCTATTTCTACGACGCAGATGTTGTGAATATAGCAGCCAATTTGAAACCCTCAGCTCGCGGCGAGTTCGAAATAACCGACATAAACCGGACCTATCTTGAGCGCGGGAAACTGAAAGTTTCGATAATGGGACGTGGCTATGCCTGGCTTGATACAGGGACCCCTGAAAGCCTGCTGGAGGCCGGCGAGTTCGTGCGTACTCTGGAGAAACGGCAAGGTTTCAAGATTGCCTGCCCCGAGGAGATTGCCTTGAGCAAGGGCTTCATAACGAAGTTACAATTTGCGGCGATTGCTGCCAAATCTGGCAAAGGCGACTACGGCGAATATCTGCGCAAAATTGCAAAATCATAGCGAGGGACCAATCTGGCGTTTTATCTGAATAATATGAATTATTATTTGGAAATCGCCAATAACAAACAATGCTATACATCGGTGTATCATTTGTGTGCGTTGGAGAACTGCGGTGTAACGACACCCTGCTCGCTTCATCCGAATGTTCGATACAGATATTAGCCAGAGTGATATGGAATTTTCCATGAAACATGTAAAAATTGTTTCTCTTGAACCCGGTTGTTACGCCATCAAATTTAAGGCTGACCCGGGCGTAACGGCGATCGAATTCGCCGATACTGAAGATAGGCAACGTTCCTGCAGGATCGAATTGAGGCCTGGAAAATTTGGATACGAACTTCAGCTAAAACAACCCCTTAAATCGATATCTTTCCGCCTGGTTGCACGTGAACCGGAAAAACAAGAAGCGCATATTGAGTTCAATCGCGTGTCTACAGTTTTATTCCGTACCAGAATGCTGTTGGCGGCCACTACACGAAACAGGGTTCAGAATTTTGGCCCCGGTGAAAAGCTTCTTTGCCACGGCGACACACCTTCAGTCGTCGCTGCGGCAGCATCGGCCAATGTCGAGCATCGTTATCTCTATCTCTATGACTTGGATGATGAATCCATCATTCATAATGGCTGGTTCTGGGCCGATACGGGATGGCAGCATCAACCCCATTTGCAGGCCCTAGCTGAAAACATAAGCGTTCGCGCATGCGTATATATTCATATGCATTATTTGGAAACTTGGCCGGAAATCAGAACCGTCTTATTGAATAACGCGAGGGGAGCCGACATCATCGTCACCACAAGTTCTGATGGCGATCACTTTCCCACCGAAGTGCGCAAATCATTTCCAAACGCGAGAGTCATGCAGATCGAGAACCGAGGGCGCGATATTGGTCCGTTTGTTGAACTGCTCCATCAAGGCGTTTTCGATCCTTACGATGCGGTCTGCAAAATCCACGGTAAGCTTTCTCTAAAAGGTGGCAAAGAAACAGTCTCAGGGCATAGAATTCGCCGCTACGCGCTTGCCTGCCTCCTTGCAGATGGCGCTATGACCAACGTCATTAACGCATTTTCGAAAAACCCGGACCTCGGCATAGCGGGTCCATACAACCTCAGGTTACCGCCCCGGGAAACCTCGGTGATGCGCTATCTGAAGGGCGAAGAAAACCAGATCCGGCAAGTATTTGCGCGAACCAACATGGAGTTTGATCTTCAACAAATTGAATTTTTTGCTGGCACGATGTTTTGGTTCAGACCCGCAGCGTTAAAATTGCTACAAGACGCAAACTTTCGCATCTCAGATTTCGACATCGAGAACGGTGCCAAGCGTAACACGCTGCAACACGGCTTGGAGCGCCTATTCCCCACTTTTGTAAGAAAAGCCGGATATCGTGTCGCCGGACTTCAGCCATATTCGCCAACCCCTGAAAACGCCACCATCGAGTTTCTCTAGACATGAAGCAGCAGCCATTGCTTTCCGATATCACCGTTATTTCCGTCTGCTACAAAAGCGACGAAGTTATTGGCGACATGATAAATGCAATCCCAGAAGTCACTCCGATAGTTCTTGTGGACAACGGAAAGTCCAACGATTTTAACAAGATTCCTTTGAATCGAAAAATTCGCGTTTTGACGCTGGAGGAGAATGAAGGTTTTGGGCGTGGCTGCAACGCCGGCGCGACCATTGCTGAAACACCGTGGCTGCTATTCCTAAATCCCGATGCCAGACTACAAGATGGAGCTCTTTTGCAATTGCTGCTCGCTACGCAGCGTTATCGTGATGCCGCGGCATTCAATCCTCGGATCAGCAACAGTGATGGGAGCCCATATTTCAAACGTCGATCGTGGCTTTTACCCCAAAACAAATATATGTCGCGAGGCTGGCCGAAAGCTGACTGCCATGTTCCTGTACTGAGCGGCGCAGCTTTATTCTTGTCAAAACAAAATTTCGAAACCATCGGTGGTTTCGACCCGAACATCTTTCTCTACCATGAAGATGACGATCTTTCACTCAGACTCCAAAAGCTCGGCCCCTTGATGTTCATACACGATGCGGCAGCAACTCATACAAGCGGGCATTCCTCGGGCCGATCTCCAGAAATAGCGCGTTTCAAAGCCTTCCATATGGCACAGTCCCGCATCTACACGGGAAAAAAACATGGGAGGCCGTTTACTGTCTCCTCTTCGCTTATGCAGGCCATAGCCTTGTTTCTTTCACCTGCAGCCCTTTTTTCGGCACGTCGACGTGCGAAGGCGGTTGGCTTCTTGAAAGGCGTACTTGTTGCCCGTCGCGATAAATAACAAATCTTGCCATGACGTGTGGAACTACCTCGAGGTTGCCCGAGAGCAAGCGGACATAAACTCGGAAAATCTAGGCCAATGAATACATTGGGAACTCCCCCAAACTGAGGCATCTATGTTCAGTTCATCCTTAACGGTATCCACGATTAACAAGCATTACCTAACGGTCAAGGCGAGTAAAGTCGGACTATGCACCGTTGAGATAGAAGCAGGCGGGGTTCGGGAAAAATATTTCCTGAAACTTCAAAAGAAAAATTCTCAATTTATCCTGCGAACGATCTCAGGCGAGAACAAATTGATTTTCTCCGCCCCTTTCCCGATAGAAGTCGCCATTACCCAAAGGCAGCATAAGCGCCGTCCACTGAAGGTGAAACTATACGAAATATTGGACGACATACGACGCAGACGCGGAATCCATTGGCCGGATATCCGTACGTCGAATGGCATGGAGCTCCGCGAAATCACACCAGGCAGGTTCATGCCGGAAGCGGCGTCTGACGACGAACGAATAATGTTTCACCGTTTCAGAGATGCCGAACCTGAAATCAGCCTACTGTCGAAGGGACCGCCCCAAGAGTTATTTTTCTCCACAGATATACTGGCTGATATACTCGACTGGTTGAATGATGAAACGGGATCCGACTTTGGTTTTTTTGCCAATGCCGAGAAATTCTCAGAAAGCAATCGGAGCGCCGTTCAATATTATTTGGAGCAGTGTTTCGGCAAAAAGACGGACGAAGGGCCCGCGATGCGATTTATGCGGGCAAATCCAAATACAGGAATGATATCCTTCGGCATAGCCGAAGCACCATCAAGTGTTCACCGCAACCGTAGGGCCTTCAGGCGAACCTTGGCGCTGATGAATATGCATTTTGCAGACGTGGAAACGAGCCCTACCTTTCCATCCGCTTGCCTCTTACGAAAATCCGCACTGAAGTGGATATCAGCGATGAACATCGAGCGTCGGGACGTCGAGACCGGCCTGTACGATGCCCCTACATTGCTGAAGTTGATTCCTGCTCTCGTCCGCAAAGCGGGCTTTGGAATTGTACCGATTCCGTTTTTTCATGAGGAATTATTGATTGGCCGTCCCGTGACAGAAGCATCATGGGTGCAATTTCGCTCCATTTCCGACCCCAAGAGGAAAAACATATGTCTCTTCGTGGGCTTGCTGGGAAAGGATGGTAAATTTGCGCCACACGCCTTAGCCTACATGCGCGCGCTTAAGGAACAAGGGCTATACCTATATGCTCTGGGTGTTAGCCTGTCGCCTCCAGAAACTGCCTGCGATCCGGGAAAAGACTTTTGTGACGCGTTTGCGGCACGCGAAAATGACGGTCATGATTTCGGGCTGTGGGCAGCAGCGCTGCAGCGCCAACCCGAGCTCTGGGAAGCAGAAACTCTTCTCTTTGCCAATGACAGCATGATTCCTGGTCCATCATCGCTGAATAACTTGTTCGAGAAACTTTCTTTATCGCCATACGATGTAACAGGTTTGACTGACAGCACGATTGGTAACCCTCACCTGCAAAGCTACTTCATACATCTCAATAGGCAGGCCATCGAAACCGCCGCCGTTCGGAAGTTCTGGTATTCAGTACTGTCGTTGACGGATAAAAGCAGAATTATCAATCTTTATGAAATTGGAATGACGGCTAAATTCTCAGCCGCAGGCCTTAAATGTGGCCCGCTATTTTCCGCTTCGTCCGCCGTTCGCGGTGGGGATCGGAACCCGTCCATCTATTGCTGGAAGGAGCTGATTCAATCCGGCTTCCCATTTGTGAAAACACAGATTATCAAGGACGCAACGGCTTCCAATACAACCGACGAGGTGTTGACTTTTTTGAAGAACAGCGGCTTCAACCTCGAAATCATTCCAAGATACACGCCGCCAAAACATCGGACGCTCTGAAACCATTTCCTTGAATCATAGGAAAACAAGCAGTCGCACTATCCAGAAACTTGATCATGGTGGAACAAAAGCAGCCTGATTTTCTAATGCCTCATAATCCTGTTGGCGCTCCAGTTTCCCTCGTGAAAATTAGCTGAATTTTACGCCGCTAAAGATTGCGCGGGTTGACACTGCCCGCTCCGCACTCTACGCCGACGATAGGTAGAGCGAACCTATATTCGTCGAAGCCAAAACTATGGTGCATGCGGGGGCAGGCAATGGTCGAGTTGAAATGGTATGACGGAAGCAAGACTGAGATAAAATCATGTCTGGCTTGTGGGAAAGCAGGGGAAATGACCCTGACGGTCAGTACGGGTCACGTTGTTCAGAATCGTGGCGATGTTCTGTTCTATAAGTGCCCTGCTTGTTCGTCGATAAACGCCGAAGGTCAATTTGCGGACTTTCTGACTTCAGATGAAGGCTTCATCGGTTCCGATAGCAGTAAATATGTCTGGGATCACTACCTCGAAATCGGTGCTGGCATCGACTTCATGGTCAGACCTATCGAGCGTGCCGGCATCGTGGACAAGGGAAGTCTTCTCGACGTTGGCTGCGGGTACGGCTTTCCGCTGGACTATTGGAAATTCATAGCGCGCGGCGAAGCTGTCGGATTGGAGCCCTCTGAATATGGAGACCGCGGCAGCAAAGAGCTCAATGTTCGGATCATTCCCGAATACTTATCTGATCAAACAGAACTTGTAGGACAGAAATTCGACAGAATTATCTCATCTGAAGTTATTGAGCATGTCCCCGATCCAAAGGCATTCCTCGAGGGAATAAGGGCATATTTGGATGAAAAGGGAGTTGTGATACTCACCACCCCGAATGCGGGCTTTATTTCGCCCGGAGGTCCTCTCAGCACTATGATCGCAGCCTTATCTCCCGGCTTGCATCAAATACTGTTTAGCAAATCCGCTTTGGAAGATCTGCTTCAACAGGTCGGGTTCCCCTATTATGCCGTTGAGGTTCGCGAAGAGAGACTAATTGCTTACGCAGCCAACCAACCGATTTCCTTTAAGAATGACGACGCAAAAATACGGGCAAACTACCTCCAGTATCTGCGCTCGAAGGTCTCGGAAACAAATCCCACAGACGCATTGGGTGCGGGAGTTCGCTACAGGCTTTTCAAAGAACTAGTAAACGAGGGGCGTTTTGACGAAGCACTCCCTCTCGGAAACGAAATAGCTTCTTCGATAATAACGAAATATGGATTTGATCCACTTTCACCCCCGGAAACTCTGCGCGCGATACAGTCTTGTGATACGCTGCCAGCATATGCTGCGGCCGCACCCTTTTTCCTTCCCTGCTTTGTGTTTTACGCAGCGATGTTGACGCGACACGGCAGAACGATGGGAACCTATAACGCAGCCGATTTATTCTCATGTGCGGCAGATCTTTGCGCCCATGCTCAAAGACACAATGTCATTTTTTCGCAGGAAGCCGGCACGCTTTACTGGGTTTCTGTTTACGAAGAAGGTTTTGCCAGACTGGTTGATGGCGAAAAAGAGCGCGCATTTCAGTTAATGGAACGGATACGCAAAGGTTCGGCACCAGAGGAAGAATATCTGGAAACCTGTTCTCGGCCCCAGGCACTGATTTTACGAGCGACCCTTCAGTCCGGAATCGCCAAGCTGCAAGCAGGTGAGCCAGAATGGGCGATGTCAATCCTTCGTAAACTTATGGCTGGGACCCAGACAGAAGAATCGCAGGTAATATTCAACGAAGCGAAATCGGCATGGCGAACGGCCGCAGCTCAATCGCGGGATATGCTGCCTCAGAGTATCATATCTAGCCTAGAAACGTCCTCGTCTGGAAAACCAGCGAAAAAAGGCTTCTTGGCATCACTCTTAGGAAGCTAGGCAGCCAGCAAAGGTCTGACGCAGTTTCGCAGCTTAGTTTAGAATTTATAGGGGAGAGAAACTCTCCCCTATTTTTTAACACCCGTTTTCTAAAACTATATCAGAAACATAGCGCCCAATTGCAAGAGATGACGTGAGGCCCGGTGATTCAATTCCAAATAATTGGATCACCCCCGCTACACCATGTTCTTTAGGGCCCAAGATTTGGAAATCTTGTTTCGCAATCGATGGCGGTACAATTTTAGGACGGATACCGGAATATGCCGGCTGAAGGCTATCATCTGGCAGACCGGGCCAATATCGTCTTATAGCGCCATAGAAGTCAGAGGATCTACGAGGATCCACCTCATAGGATATTTCATCAATCCACTCGACGTCCGGGCCGAACCTCGCCTGTCCGGTCAAATCCAAAGTAAGATGGACTCCTAATCCGCCGGAAACCGGAACGGGATAAATCAGTCGCGAAAACGGCGCGGTGCTTCCCGTAAGACCAAAATAGTTGCCTTTGGCAAAAAATGCATTCGGAATCATGTCTTGCGGAAAACCACCAGTCAACGCGGCCAACATTGGAGCTTCTAACCCGGCAGCGTTTATAAGCCAGCGACAGGATATCTGCATCGGGTCAACGCCGCCGACCGAAACAACCGTTTGATCGCCCGTGACAGCTGCAACAAACGGGCTCCGATAGGAAAACAATACGCCGTTGGCCTCCGCTTCCCCAATCATGGCCAACATGAAACCGTGACTGTCAATTATCCCTGTTGAAGGAGAATAAAGCGCTTCAACGACATTAAGTTCAGGCTCCTTTCGCAAAGCCTCCTCTTTGGTAAGACGGACCAAATCCGAAACACCATTTGCGTGGGCATGCTTCGCGATCGCAGGAAGCTTCTCCGCTTCGTCACTGCTCGTTGCTACAACAAGTTTACCACATCGGCGGTGTTCAACTTTGTGCTCTGCACAGAAGGCGTACAATAGATCCCTGCCAGATACGCAAAGGCGGGCCATATGGCTATCTGTAGGATAATATATGCCAGCATGGATTACCTCACTGTTTCGAGACGATATCCCAAAACCAAAGCTGGGCTCGGACTCCAGTACGAGAACCTCTTTTCCCGCAAGCGCCAAGCTGCGCGCAATTGCTATGCCGATCACTCCTGCGCCGACAACAACGCATTCAATTTTTTCCATATTAGCCGCCTGAGAGGTATACACCGACAACAAGATCGGAAAAATCCGATCAATTTTTGAACGATTTGAATGAAAAATAATGAGCGGGATTTCAAACTTGGGACTGGTTTGAGACCGAGACATAAATTTCCGTTTAGGAGCCACTCATAATAAGACTTAGATGCTCTTCCAGAACATCGGTAGTTATTGGAGAATCCTCATTGAGAACTTCACGCCAATCAGCCGCGTCAAAGACATAAGAGGGATTCAAAGTGACCAGTTCTGTCTTTATAAAGGGGAAATTATGGACTTGGACAAGATGGCGCCAAAAAAAGTGAGTTGGATTGAATACCATACTCCACAATCGAGCCTTCATTCTCATCCTGATCCAGTTAAAATCACCCTGAATCCCTTTCCCGTCGTCGGAAAGTAGCAACTTTTCCTCATTCAGCGAAAATTCTTTGAGAATAATCGAAGCGGAAGCCATTAATTCACGAAGAAGATCTCTGTCGTTGAGATACTCCGCCTCAATTTCCTCGTAGCTAAACAGAGTATAAAGTGGAACTTTCTTTCCCAGAAGGAAGGTCGACAATGCAAGTTCGCCACGCTCAATCATGTTCTTTTTATTGAACGAACAGCGCAATTGCTCGAAAAACAAATCCAAACCCAAGAGGGCTTTGCTTCCACGAAATAACAGAAAATACGACTGCAAGTGCGGGGAATGGTCAGGGCTGTCCGTGAGCCCAAGTACCCCCTCGTCAATAGAGCGGAGGGAAGCCATAACCGGTGCAAACGGACGGACGGGTCCCAAAATGCTATCATTCGTCAACAGTATCTCAGGAGCATCAACAAATTGCTGGCGAAAATGCTGCCACGCATCTTTCCACGCACCGAAGTCACGACCGAAAGAACGACGCTCGAAGCCGAAACAGATTAAGTTTTCAAGCAACGCGACTTTATCTGCAGGAACCGGCGACATCGTCACGAAAACAATCTCAAACCCCTCATTTTTTAATACTCGGAGTTGCTCCACAACCATCTGTGAAACTGTTCCAGCGGGATTGAAATGAGCGTATATCGCTATTGGCTTATGTGCTGGTATCTGCTTATCAACAAAGACGTTCCGGACTCGGGATGCCCAGCCCGCCTCATCTTCTTTTCTGTCCTCTAGGCTAGGGCCAGACCTTATTTTCTTACGAAGAAACCGCTCAAGCCGTTTGCCTAAATTTCTTTCACGCTTAACAACTACCGACACTTTACGCGTCGTCATTCTCTTCGGCGTTGGGAAACTCATGCTCTCACCGGTATGATTGTGCAATTTCGTCCCAGGCACTCGCCTCATCCCAATTTTTTACATAATGCTTGGCAGATTGAGTGTTCACGCGCATCAACGGTTCACTAAAATCGGTCTGCTCACCCAGTTCCAGCCCACAATCCAGATTCATTCGCTCTCTCATCGCCATCGCGAATCGTTGTGCAAAGGCACCTTGTGTCTCGATGTAACCGCTCGGGTTCAGTTTCGACGCTACGTTTTTCAGCTCTGCCACTTCGGATACATATCTAACATAAGCGGAGGCAAGGAGACGCACATGGATGTTGTCACGCACATAATCGGGGGTGTTTACGCGCGCAACCTCGCCTTGTTTCCAGGTGCGCATCAAATATGCCGCAAAACGCGGCTCCTCAAGTGGCCCGAAAGGATTGGGGATGACAAACTTACCGAAAGCTATGTCAATATCCCGGCAGTAGTGTTTCACAACTTCCGCAGTAATCCCCTTGGAAAGACCATAGGGGGAAAATGCAACAAGCGGCGCGTTACCAGCGCCTTCGTTTTGTTCGAAAACGCTCCCTGTTAAAATGACACCCTTTAAACCACCAGCGCGAAGCAGCTCCAGAACTCGGCGTAAATGATGTGTATTTTCGCTGAGTGCACCCGCCACATCGAAGTCCGGACTGCGATAATTTCCTACCTGTGCTGCATGATGGCACAAGATATCGTAACCGCCACTGGCAATCTCGCAAAACCTCTCCGAGCCAAAAGGAGCCTGATCAATGACGTCTGCCACGAGCTGAAGTCGGCGAACCCGTTCGGCCCGCACGCCTTCGGTATAAGAGGAAATACTTCCGCGAAGAGGAGCCACCACCTTGATGCCGGCCGCAGCTAATGCTTCAGCGAACCAGTAGCCGGTAAACGAGCTGGCCCCAGTTAACAGCACTTTCATTTCAGGCCCCGCATAAGTTCAGTTCCATGGAATTCCGGATTAAAGTCGGGCCATGCTCTGTCTTTTTCGGACACTTCAACTGGCTCAATGGGCCACTCGATACCGAGAGCAGGATCGTTAAATCGAAGCCCTCGTTCGCACTCAGGAGCATAAAAGTCACTGACAAGATAAAGAGCTTCGGTATCGTCGGTAAGCGTGATGAACGCGTGCGCAAACCCCCTCGGCACGTACATCATCATCCGGTTCTCGGCGGACAACTCCGCGCCGAACCATTTGCCGAATGTCGGTGAGCCAGCCCTCAAATCAACGATAACATCATAGAGAGCACCTCGAATGGCACGTACGACTTTAACTTCGCCCGACGGCGGAAGCTGATAGTGCAGCCCCCGAAGTGTACCTCTTTTGGAGCTTAGCGAGTTATTGATTTGAACGAAGCGTGTCTCCAAACCTTCCGCCGCAAATTCTTTTTCGCAAAATAATCGCGCAAAAAAACCACGGTCGTCGCCCCGTTTTTCGAGCTCTATTACACGCGCACCATCTAAAGGAGTTTTATGGAAAATCATTTTCTAAATCTCCAGGGCCTCAGGCTCGTATCCAACGCAAGTCTTTTCCAAGCCTGCCAGATTCAATGTGGTGTTCGAGAGTCTTCAACCGAATAAACGGAGAGTTCCGAAAATCGCGATCACGGAAACTCATTCTCGTCAGGTTAACAATAAGCCGTTCGATCGACTGATCCAGGGACACCTGCGGGATAAAATCCGGCGCCAACGACTTGAAAAGCGTGAAGTCGACTTTGTAGGACCGCTTGTCTGGTGGTGCATTTGTGTTGATGCTAACTTTTGTTCCAGATACTTGCCGAGCGACAGCCTCTGCAAGGTCGCGAACCTGATAGTTGTTTTCATCTCTTCCAGCATTTACGGCAAGAAACTGCCCACCGTTAGAAGCCTCGCGCACAACCGCCCACGAAATGGCACGCGCCATGTCCTCGACGTCTATCAGCGGTCGCCATGGAGATCCATCACTCAGAACCGTGATTTCGCCGGAAGTAAGTGCTCCCGCAACGAAGTCATTTAGTACCAGATCGAGACGAATTCGATCAGACGCACCACATGCCGTCGCGAAACGAAGGCTCGTAGTGGTCATTCCCTTCAGGTCGGTCTGTTTTAAGCGTTCTTCCGTACCGATCTTGGAACGAGCATAGGCAGTAAGCGGGTTTGTCGGATCGGTCTCTTTTCGAGCGCCGCCCTCTGCGAAGCCATACATGCTGCAGCTCGACGCGAAGACGAAATTCTTGACTCCGGCCTCGGCAGCCAGTTCAGCAATCCGGACGCTGGCATTTTGATTGATATCCTCAGTCACCTGCTCGAACTGATTACCCATAGGGTCATTCGAAACAGCGGCCAGGTGAACGACTGCGTCCACACCCTCAAGGATTTCAGCTGGAAAATCGCGCACATCACCAAAAAACTGCCGGTCAAGCACCACCTCTGGCAGGTCCTCAGCACCAGTGAGTGACTGTCCGAAATAACCGGCATCAAAGCCGATCAAATGCAATTCAGGCACGTTCTTCTTTAAGAAGCGCGACAATACGGGGCCGACATAGCCCATATTTCCAGTAATCAGAATCTTCATCACATCACCACTTTTTCCAGGGAGCTTTGTTATCAACCCAAAGCTTCTCAAGCATGTTTTTTTCGCGAAGGGTATCCATCGGCTGCCAGAACCCTTGATGTTCAAACGCCATCAATTCGCTATCTTTGGCTATATTCATAAGGGGCTCGGCCTCCCACGAGGTCGAATCGCCAGCAATGTAGTCGATCGCCTTTGGAGACAGTACAAAGAACCCGCCATTAATAAGGCCGACTTCGCCCTTTGGCTTTTCCAGAAAGCTCCGGACGGCCCCATCCTCGATCTGCAGAGCGCCATACCGACCAGGAGGCGTTACAGCCGTCACTGTCGCAAGCTTCCCGTGATCCTTATGAAAGGCAATGCTTTTCGAGATGTCGACATCCGACACGCCGTCACCATAGGTGAAACAGAAAGCCTCTTCATCGCTGAGATACGGGGCGACACGCTTCAAGCGACCACCAGTCATTGTATCGTCGCCGGTATCGATCAAAGTCACCTTCCAAGGCTCCGCCTTGCGATCATGCACCTCCATCGAATTCGAGGTCATGTCAAAAGTAACATCTGACATATGCAGGAAATAATTCGCAAAATATTCTTTAATTACGTAGCCTTTGTACCCACAGCAAATAATGAAGTCATTCACCCCATGAGAGGCGTAAATTTTCATAATATGCCAAAGGATTGGCTTCCCACCGATTTCGACCATCGGCTTGGGTCGCAAATGCGTCTCTTCCGATATTCTGGTTCCTAGTCCACCAGCCAAAATAACAGCTTTCATGGAGATCACACCTCGATTATTTGCACTACAATCAGCTAGATGCAGTATCCGAGATAAAATGGCAAGCCTCAGCATCCACCAGTTGATGATGAGATACGACTCCTCAGACTTTAAGATGAGTTATAACGCCGCGCCTATTCCAGATTTGCCAGAATGAACGCTAACAGCATCGTTTACAGCCTACCAGAACCCAACGTAAAAAACCATTAATTAATTGATATTGTTAATTAAAATTTGATTCTTAATGCCGCACCGAAGAAGACTTCGCGCAACAGGCTGAGAAAACCTCACGCACACGAAACTAGCGCACCGGCCAACGCTCCCAGCTACCAATCGTAGGACCTCATGAAAGAGTGCAGGCCAAAGTGACAGTTTTCGCTTAATCACATTTGGAGATCGGCGAATCACAATATTTGATCCAGAGGAAGGCTCTGGCTCGTTGGGGCAGTGTGTAGAAAGACGGCACTGGATTTCAGGTGGATGAATTCATCCGTTTGGCCACGGCCTTTACCCACATCATGGCGATCGTATTTAGGTGTCCCACATACCGTACCCAAAGCGAATGTTGACAGTTTCGGGATGTAACATTATTTGCTTCCTTTAAAAGCGAGGTTTGTTGCACCCTTGAACGGAAAAGTCCCTATGATGATCGCAAACTCGGGACGCGGTAATAGGGTGTATTTTGCGACGAGTTTCAATCAGCAGCTCGTGCGTTATAATGTCGACCCCTGCGCCTAGCCCATTGTGGATGTCGAGACTAAAATAAGGATGTTTCGGTGATCGGATCGTTTTTGTCGCCAAACGACAAGAAGTTGTTGACGCGACTTTTCAAAGACAACTTTAAAAAGCACGTTGGCTGGTATTCTGCGGCGATTACAGCGATGTTTGTGGTTGCAGGCATGACGTCGCTCAGTGCCTGGATCATGCGCGATATCGTCAACAGCGTCTATCTGAAGCGAGGTTTCGACGTCGTCCTCGAGATTGCATTTGCAGTCGCTGCCATCTTTATCGTGAAGGGCCTCGCGACCTTCGTCCAAAGCTACTACCTGAGCAAGGCAGGCAACAGTATCGTTGCCGAACAGCAACGCAAAATCTATGACAGGCTTCTAAAGCAGGGGGTTTCATTCTTTCAGAATCTCCCGTCCTCGGAATTGCTTATCCGGGTTACCTATAACGCGCAGTCTGCGCGTAATGTGATCGACACTATCGTCACATCCTTCGTTCGTGATCTGTTTTCGCTCATCGGTCTGATCATCGTAATGTTCGCTCAGAATTTCCTTCTGAGTGCAATTTCCATGATTATCGGCCCAATAGCAATCTTCAGCGTCCGATTGGTCTTGCGCCGCGTGCGCAAGATCATGGAGGCCGAACTTGCCTCACTAGGTGAGATCGTCAACGTCGTGCAGGAAACCAGCATCGGTGTTCGCGTTATCAAAGCTTTCTCGCTTGAGAAATTGATGCGCCAGCGCATGAACAAGGCCGTTTCCGATGTGGAACAGCGCTCGAACGGTATCGCTAAGCTGGAGGCGGCGACGAGCCCCATCATGGAGACGCTGTCCGGCCTTGCTATTGCGGTCGTCATCGCCGTGTCTGGTTATACCGTCCTCGAAAAAGGCGGCTCCCCTGGCGACCTGATGGCATTCATCACCGCGCTGCTTCTCGCTTACGAACCGGCAAAACGTCTGGCCCGTATGCGTGTGCAGATCGAAGGTGGCATGATCGGGGTACGGATGATGTTCGAGGTTCTGGACGCCCCGCTTACGCTCACGGAAAAAAACGACGCCCTCCCCCTTCCCAAGGCAAGCGGCAATGTGGAGCTGAAGAACGTCAGCTTCGAATATGTTTCGGGGCAGCCAGTTCTGAAAGACGTCAATGTACTGTTCGAGGGTGGCAAGATGACCGCTTTGGTCGGGCCATCCGGCAGTGGCAAGTCGACCATTATCAACCTTATGATGCGTCTTTACGATCCGCAAAATGGTTCTGTTGAAATCAACGGAATGGATTTGCGTGACGTCTCCTTCGCCAGCCTGCGCGAGCATGTTTCTTACGTCGGCCAGGAAACTTTCCTCTTCTCGGGGACGGTAAAGCACAATATTTCCGTGGGTCGCGACAACGCCGCGGATGAGGAAATCATCGCTGCCGCAAAGGCTGCCAATGCGCATGATTTTATCATGAAAATGCCTGATGGTTATGACAGCAAGCTGGGAGAAAACGGGTCCGGGCTGTCTGGTGGCCAGCGGCAGCGTGTTGCTATTGCCCGCGCCATGCTGAGAGATGCAGACATATTGATCCTCGACGAGGCGACGAGTGCGCTCGATTCGGAATCCGAAGCACTCGTCCGAGACGCGCTGGAGAGACTGACGCTTAATAAAACGTCTATTGTCATTGCTCACCGGCTTTCCACGATTAACCGGGCTGACAAAATTGTCGTCATGGATAACGGACAGGTTGTTGAACAGGGGAGCCGTCGCGAATTGCTCGCAACGGATGGTCTCTACAAGCGCCTGCACAGCATTCAGTTCGATGCAGATGTAGCTTAGCCCAAAAAAGATCGGGCGGCCCTGCCGCCCGAATTTTACTTAACCATTTCCGTACCGATTACCATCTATTGTCATGCGATTTTCACATCGCGCGTCCTTCTGGCGAAAAGCAGTGGGATTTTCATCAGTCGATCAGGTGAATGACGTCTCAACGCTAGTGGTGCAGACAGTTTCCTTCTTGCGGTCACTACCCGCCTTATTCATGCCGGGTGACGTGATCACGAACGTGCACCGCCGTGTCCGCCTTGTAATGAAGCCGCCGGCTTTCATGAAATCCGATGATATTGTCGAACTCGGCAACGATAGCCTTGGCAAACATCGCCAAATCGTGACAGCATTCGATAAGTGACTGCAAGGATGGATGGTGGCGAAATGACGGCTATCGAAGAACTGGCCAGAAGATTTGCGCAAGCAGATGTCACCGGGGGGAAAATTCCTCTGGCGCAGATGGAGACAGATGGCCTTGTTCCCGATGATTTCGAAACTGCAATGGCCGTACAGCGCGCATCTGCTCAGGTTTTGGAAAAGCCGGTAAAAGGCTGGAAACTGGCGATCCGGCCGGATGGCGAGGCAGTCGGCGCGCCGATACTGGATTGTTACCAGGTCGAAGACAACAATATCGCCTCTTTTCCGGAAGCGGGAACTGAAGGCATCGAGGTGGAGATATGCTTCACTCTTTCCTCCGATATACCAGCCCGCGGTACGGTGCCGTTCACCAGAGGCGACCTCTCGCGGCACATCGGCAAGGTCCATCTGGGTGTTGAACTTCTACGCTATCGGCTGGCTGAGAAAAATCAGGTGCCCTTTCCGTTGTTTCTGGCTGACCGCCTTGCCAACCACGGCTTCGTCATCGGTCCGGAAATAGATACCGGCGTTCTGGACGTCTTTGCCGAAAACGAAGCAGACCTGCCACAGCTTACCGTGACTGAAGGGGCAGTGCAATTGTTTGATGCCAAAGCAAAACACCCGAACAGGGATTCGCTGGCACCCCTTCTTGCCTTCGCCAACGCCGCGCTCAACAAAGGTGACATGCTCAAAGCGGGGAACGTGGTGACGACAGGCAGCCTCTGCGGATTGATACCGAGCGCGCTCGCGCTCGATGTGCATATAGCCATGATACAGGTTAGTGCGTTTACACTTTCAGGTTCGAAATCATCAGAATTTGGTCACTCAGCATAAACACCCCATTTTTTGCAGCCGCGGCTTCCGACCGCAAATGCTGAGAACGCGTATCATTTTAACCACGGCTTTTCCAATGCCTCCGGAAGGTCACTTCACCCGCCCATATTCGCCCAGAAAATCGAGCAGCGCCCGGATGCGTGAGGGAAGCGGCCCGCGCTGGCCGACATAGACGGCATGAAACATCTCCGTTTCACCCGTATCGAGATGATTAAGCACGGGGATCAGCCGGCCGGCGGCGATATCGTCCCTCACGGTGAAAGCGGCAAGGCGCACCAGCCCGACGCCGGCAAGCGCCAGACGGCGAAGGCCTTCGCCATCGCTCACCTGCACACGTCCCGTCGCCGGGATGAGGACGGTCTTTTCCTCGTCCCGCAACGGCCACCCGTCGACTGACCGGGCATAACCAAATCCGAGGCGATTGTGATCTTCCAGATCGGCGATTGTTTGCGGCACACCGCAGCGCTCCAGATAGTCAGGGGCGGCGGTGATGATCATCCTTGTCTCGCCGAGTTTGCGGGCAACGAGGCTTGAGCTTTTGAGCGGCCCGGCGCGCACCGCGACATCCATGCGCTCTGCAACGAGGTCGACCACCTGATCGGTCTGGACGATATCGAGCGTGATATCAGGATGAAGCGCCAGAAAGCGCGGCAGGATGGGCGCAAGAATATGCGTTGCATAAGAAGCGCTGGTGTTGATCCGCACGCGGCCGACAGGCTGTTCGCCCAAGCCGGCGGCACGCTCGGCCTCTTCGAGATCGGCGAGGATGCGGGTGGCCCTTTCGTAAAAAGCGCAGCCCTCCGGCGTTATCTGAAGCTGCCGGGTGGAGCGGATGAGCAGGCGCGCGCCCAGGCGACCTTCCAGCCGTGCGATAAGCTTGCTCACCGCTGAAGGCGTCATGTTCGCCGCCGCGGCCGCACGGGAAAAACCTCCGAGTTCAACCACCCGCACGAAGATTTCCATCTCCCCTGCCCGGTTAATCTCAAGTCGCGCCATGATGACTTCATCTCACAAGTGATATTATTTTCGGCATTCTATTTCATTGAAGAGCCAGCGTCTATCTTCAGACAGCGATTGAAACACATCACAATCTTCGTCTGCCAGATCACGAAGGGATGGGAGGCACGGCGCCACCAGGCGCCCGGCCTCGAACCATGCCGAAGCAACAAAGGAACACCCCATGGAATATCGCTATCTCGGCAAATCCGGCCTGAAAGTGCCGGTTTTGAGTTTCGGCACCGGAACTTTCGGCGGCTCCGGCCCACTCTTCAGCAACTGGGGCAATTCGGATGCTGCGGAAGCCCGGCGCCTGATCGACATCTGTCTCGAAGCCGGCGTCAACCTGTTCGATACGGCCGATGTCTATTCCAATGGGGCATCGGAGGAGGTTCTCGGCGAGGCCATCAAAGGCAGGCGCGACAGCGTTCTGATTTCAACCAAGACCAGCCTGCCGATGGGCGACGGGCCGAATGAGGCCGGATCGTCCCGCTCCCGGCTGCTGCGCGCGGTGGATGACGCCCTGCGCCGTCTCCAGACCGACTACATCGACATTCTTCAGCTCCACGCCTTCGACGCCTTCACACCGGTTGAGGAAGTATTGTCGACGCTCGATACCCTCGTCCGCTCCGGCAAGGTGCGATATACTGGCGTTTCGAATTTTTCAGGCTGGCAGATCATGAAATCGCTCGCCGTCGCGGACCGATATGGCTGGCCGCGTCATGTGGTCAATCAGGTCTATTATTCCCTTATTGGCCGGGACTACGAATGGGATCTGATGCCGCTCGGCGCGGACCAGGGCCTTGGCGCGATGGTCTGGAGCCCGCTAGGCTGGGGGCGGTTGACCGGAAAAATCCGCCGCGGCGCACCGCTGCCCGAAGGGAGCCGGCTGCACGAGACCGCCAGTTTCGGCCCGCCGGTGGATGATGAGCGTCTCTACCGCGTGATCGATGCGCTCGACGCTATCGCCGAAGAAACCGGCAGAACCGTGCCGCAGATCGCGCTCAACTGGCTGCTCAGACGGCCCACCGTTGCCACTGTCATTGTCGGCGCACGCAATGAGGAACAGCTTCGCCAGAACCTCGATGCCGTGGGATGGGAGCTGACACCCGCACAGGTGGCGCGGCTGGACGAGGCCAGCGAGACGACTGCTCCCTATCCGCATTTCCCGTATCAGCGGCAGGCGGGCTTTGCCCGTCTCAATCCGCCGGCCGTAACACGTCAAACTATGCCGCTCTAAGGCGGGTCAGGCCGCCTGAACTGCAGGCGGCCTGACAAATGCGGAGCCTCAGGCGGCTTTGTTTCCGGAGCCTGCTTCCACCCGGCCCGAAAACCAGTTCGCCAGGATTGCACCGGAAATATTGTGCCAGACGCTGAAAATGGCGCTCGGAACCGCCGCGAGAGGCGAGAAATAGGCCGTGGCAAGTGCCGCGCCAAGGCCCGAATTTTGCATGCCCACCTCAATCGCGATGGCCTTGCGTTTGGCAAGCGAAAGGCCCGTTGCCTTTGCCGCGAGATAACCGATGAGATAACCAAGCCCGTTATGCAGTACCACGACGGCAAAAATCATCAGCCCGGACTGGGCGATAGACGCCTTGGATCCTCCCACCACCGCCGAAACGATGAGCACGATGCCGATGACGCTCACGAGCGGCAATGCCGGAACAGCGGCCTTGACGAAACCGGGCAGCAGCTTCTGCAGGGCGGCGCCGAGAGCAAGCGGAACCAGAACGACCTTGACGATGCTGAGGAACATGGCCCAGCCATCAACGGGCAGGAACTGGCTCGCAAACAGCCAGACGAGGAATGGCGTCACCAGTGGCGCGGCAAGCGTGGTTACCGAGGTGCAGGCAACGGACAAAGCAACATCGCCCTTGGAGAGATAGGTCATGACATTGGAAGATGTGCCGCCCGGGCAGCAGCCGACCAGAATGACGCCAGCCGCGACTTCCGGCGGCATGGGAATGATCCGGGTAAGCAGCACCGCCAGAAGCGGCATGATGAGAAACTGGCCGAGCACGCCGATCGTCACATCGAACGGCCTTTTGACGACCTCCCTGAAGTCATCGACCGAAAGCGTCAGCCCCATGCCGAACATGATGATCGACAGGAGCGTGACGATCCACGGTGCGATCTGCTTGAACGTATCCGGAAAAAAGAAGCCGAGCACGGCAAACAGGATGACCCAGAGGGCAAAGGTCTTGCCTACAAATGCCGAAACGGCTGCCAGCGTTTTCATGTCTATACTCCCAAGATGATCATGAAACCCCGTCTAGACTCCTATGGTGCCCTGTCAAGGTCATTACTCGGTTGCTAGACCTCGCGGTCGAAAACGATCCCTCCGCCGCGATGCCGCCGTCGCCACAGGACTGCAATTTGGACGAAGGCTCATCTATCCGCTTCCCGTTGCGCCGAAGAGAGCCCGAGGGCCGCGCATACAAGGTCTCAGATGCTGGACTGCCTTTTCGTCGTGCATCCCGTTAGACTGGGTCGAACATCTCCCTGAATTCCGGATCGGCAAAATAGGCAAGCTTCTCGGCAAAAACTGGTCGTTGTCCGGCAAGGAACAGCAATTGTCCTTTCTCCGGCAGATTGCGCACCTCATCAGGGGTGAGCAGCGGCCGGCCCGTATGTTGTTGGCTGTAGGAGATCCCGGTCTTATCGGAATCGAGCGCTCTCGCCATAGTCTGGAACACGACCGTTTCCTGTCCGAGCAAATCAGAGATGAGGCGGGCGCTGTCATGATCGTTGACGCCGAAGACCTGCAGCACGCCGGCGTTTGACAGAAAAGTTCCGGCGCGGTGACCGTATGTGGCACGCAGCTGATGGATGTCCTGCAGGATGGGCCAAAGCTGGACACCATAGCCCGCCATCAGACCCATCGCGCGTTCGACTGTTGCCAAATGCCCAAGGGATGCGAACTCATCAAGCAGATAGAGAACGGGTGTCGCCGGCTTTGTCGGATCGCGGGCCATTTCGAGCAGGCTTTGTGAGACAAGCAGGCGCAGCCAGCGCGAATAGGTCGAGAGACGATCAGGCGGAAGAACGAGGAACACCGTCACATTGCTGTGCTTGAGATCGGCAAACCGGAAATCCGAGCGACTGAGAACCGCCGTCATGCGCGGTGAATCGAGAAAATGCGTATGGCGTTGGGCTGCGGACAGAACGCCTGCGGCTTCGCGGTCGGATTTTCCGAGGTGGCGGTTTGCGGCACGCGCGACAAGACCGCTCGCCGCATCGCTGTCCTGCATACGCTTGAGCAGTGCCGCAAACTGCTCCGGAGCGAGGGTGAGATAGTCTCGAAGTGTGGCGAGGTGCCTGCCACTCAAAGGCTCCGCCGCAACGATCTCGAGCAGCAATCCGGCTATCAGTGCTTTTGCCTCCTCGTTCCAATGCGCCTCCCCCGCCATTCCCGGTTCGTCGAATACAAGAGCGTCGGCAAGCGCACTGGCATCTTCTGCGACATCAAGGCTGTCGGGATCAAGCATGGCCAGGGGATTGAAGGCTGCCGAGGGTTTCCCGGTGACAGCAAAAGGATCGAGCACGTGAACCGGCCCGAATTTCTGGCGGGCACGCCCGGTGATCCTTGCATTCTCGCCTTTTGGATCGACGCAGATCACGGAGCGGTCGGCGGTCAACAGATTTGGGATGATAGTGCCGATACCCTTGCCGGTTCGCGTCGGCGCCATGGTGAGGAGATGGGCCAGGCCATCATAGCGCAGAGGCTTCGCCGATTTCGTATCACGACCAATCAGGAGGCCTGAACCGGATGAGGTGAGAGCGGCTATCTCCTTGTCTGTCGCAAAGCGGGCGGAGCCATGGGTATCATCGTCACTATCCCCGAAATGCAAAATGAGCGCGCTGGTGATGAAACGGAAGGTGATGACGGCAAGCGCCAGCAGGGTGAGGAAATCGGGGAGGATGTAGACAAGCGAGCCGCGCCCGAAACCCGTTTGCTCGAGGAAATGACGGCCACCCATGCCGATCACTAACGTGACGATGACGAGGATGAACATTAATCCGAGAAGCGGTTTCCAGATCCGGAAGGGCATGGCAAGCAAAGCCAAGAATGCCCAAATCGGATCCCGCGCGGCAGCGCGCATCATGTTCTTGAATGCGTCCAGGGCAAGTCGCAATCGGCTCATGGAAACCGTTCCGCGCTGTCGCCACCCTCTCCCGTTCCCGGCTGTGCTGGTTCGATCAGATCGGAGAACAGCGCCTTGTCATTGTCGCGTATCAGAAAGCCCGGCAGTTCGCGGCGCAGCCATGCACCGAGTTGTTTGCTGAACTCCTGATCATTCGAGAGATCCAGGTGATGCAGAACGAGCGAGCCGATCAGGACCTTGCGACGCATATCGTTGTTGCGCTCGGTTTTTGAAAGCCGGGCTTTGAGCGCGGAGCGTTGCGCGTCCAGTTCAGCCAGGCGCTGTTCGATGGTTTTCCTTGCCACGATTGTTCCTTTCGATTGTGGTCGCACCGGAGCGGCCGCTGTTGCCCACGGCTTCGCTCCTGGAAGACAGACCCGTTTCTATGAGGACGTCGACATAGCGATTGTAGGAGGTTGGACCCTGTGGTTCATGACGCGGCGGTGGGTGTTGCGTGAGCTCAGGTTTTTTTGTGCCACCGGTGAAGCTCAGTCGCTGGAGTTTGCGGCTTGTCCCGCTGCCCGTTCAAGATTTTGGAGATGTTCGGCGCACACCACTTTAACAATGTCGTAGAGCACCGATGCTCGGCCCATCATCCAAGAGAGACCTTCTTCTGACATCTTATAGTGCTCAGAATACCTGGCTTTCACATACGCCTCATTGAGAAGGTTAAACCAGCTCACGTATCTGGCCTGGTCGCGAGGCCAAGCGTCGATCAGCCTGACATCACGATCCTCGGAAAGTCCTCTTAGGAATTTGAGATTATGGGATGCTGGCGTGTGATTTGTAAGGGTAAGAAGTAGAGCGCCGTACATATGCTCCACTGCTTGGTGCAACTGAAAGGCAGTGCCCGGAAGGTCTCTGTTTTGGAGGCCGAATAGTGAGAAGTTCACGAAACTATCGATCACCTTGAAACGATTGGCAGCATTCTTTCGCGCCACCTCAAAAGCTTCGTGCGGCGTCAAAACTTTCGGCTCGGCGAGTTCTCTGTCATCAAGTTCGTATAGCACAATGCCATCACGTCGGATATCGCTGAAGAAATATTGCCCTTCCTGCAAGAAATTGCTGATCTCGCGAGCGCCATGGATAATGAGGCTCACGGGCGTCTCGATTTCCTTGTCCCACATCAGCCGGTCTGTCGCCTTGTCCCAGTGTTTGGGATCGGCCAGTTCCTTGTTGCTGACGATGATGAGAATGTCGAAGTCCGAGCGATAACCTTTCGACGTATGCGGTTCATCCACCCAGTTGCCACGCGCGTAAGAACCGAACAGGATGATTTTGAAAATCCGTCCATCCTTCTTGGCGCCAGACTTGGAGCGCTCCACCAGATCAGCAAACTCTTCCTGGATAATCCCGACGACGCGTGCAAGCTCGCGTTGCTTTCGTTCCGGCAAATGTTCAAGGCTGGTCTTCATGTTTGCTCCGTTTCTGGACGGTATCCTCTATGGGCCATTGTAAACTTCTTTGAAACTCCGATTTTTGGCAGCCGCCAATCGAATGCCTGTATCCCGAACTATCGACCGCGCGTTGCCTGCGCCCGCTTCTGTTTGTCGCGCCGCGCCTGCAATATCTCCTTCCACTCGTCCGGCTTCCTTTGGCACCTATCCCTTCCTCCGCCGTGCGATCAGCTTGCGCCTATCGCCCTCCCGGATTGATGCGTTTGCTTCCCTATTCAAACACGAGCAATCGCCACTTGGCGACTACTACTTTTAGTAGTCGAAATGCCTGTTAG